>JANMDV010000159.1:0-4890 GCA_031376485.1 Actinomycetota bacterium | reverse complement strand
TCGGCACGACACGCATCCGCGATTGTGCCGAGTGTGGCCGTGACCCGCCGCTCCTTGGCGGTCGTGCCCCATTGGATCGCGGCTGCGGGCTCGTCGCCGGCGCGGCCACCTTCGATCAGCGCGCCGGCGATCTGATCCAGGGTCGACATGGCCATCAGCAACACCAACGGTCCCGGGACCGGACCCAGCGACTGCCACCGCGCGCGTGCGGCGGGGGAGGTCGGATCGTCGTGGCCGCTTGCGATGGTGACCGTGCGCGCCAGTCCGCGATGGGTGACGGGGATACCCGCGGCCGCCGGAACCGCGATCGCGCTGCTGATGCCGGGCACGACGGTACACGCGATGCCCGCCTCGGCCAGTGCCAGGGCCTCCTCGGCGCCCCGGCCGAACACGAACGGGTCGCCGCCCTTCAAGCGCACCACCCGTTTGCCGAGGCGGGCGTGATGGATCAACGCGTCCGTGATCTCGTCCTGGCTCATGCCGTGGCGCCCCGGGGCCTTGCCCGCGTCGACCAGCTCGCAGGCGTCCGAGACGAAATCGAGCAGGGCCTGGGTGCCGAGCCGGTCGTGGACGACGACCTCGGCCTGCTGCAGCAAGCGAAGGCCACGGATGGTCAGAAGCTCCGGGTCGCCGGGACCCGCCCCGACCAGGGCGACGGTGCCCGGGCTCATCCCGGTACCTCGGTGCCCAGATGCTCCTGGATCAGCGCCACGGCACCGGCGCGGTCGCCGTCGGCCAGCCTCTGGACGATGTCCGTCTGGAGCAGGCGCTCGACGGCTGCGGCGCGGGACGGCATCGTCGTGAAGCGCTGCTTCAACTCCTCGCGGGTCTGGCGCATGAGCGCGACGAGCTCACCCCACTCGGGGCCGATCTCGGACGCGATGCGTTCGCGGACGGCACGCGCCACCACCGGACTGGCGCCTCCCGTGGAGACGGCGACGGCGAGTTCGCCATGGCGCATGATGGACGGGACGATGAAGTTGCACAGGTGCGGCACGTCCACGACATTGACGAGCATCGTGCGCGCCTCGGCATCCCGCCAGACGCCCTTGTTGACGTCGGCGTCGCTGGTTGCAGCGATGACGAGCAGGCACCCGTCCAGGTCGGACGTCTCGTATCCGCGCCGGTGGAAGTCGCCGATCGCGCCCGACGCGACGAGCCCCGCCAAATGCGGCGTGACCTGGGGGCTGACGAGTCGGACGTCGGCGCCCGCGTCCAGCAGTTTCTCGGTCTTTTCGGTGCCGACGGGTCCCCCGCCGACGACCAGGCAGCGCCGCCCGGTCAGGTCGATGAACGCGGGGTAGAAGACCTCGGGCGGTGCGCCCGGCACCGGATCGGTCTCAGTTTCATGGCCCGCTGCCCTTGCCATGGGGCCACGTTACAGGTAAAACACCACAAACACCATTGTGATTATGCTTTTTGGACCGATAATGACGACTGCAACACCCGATTCCGGCTGTGCCGATGGACTCTCGCACCGCGCAATGCTATAACCACTGACTATTGGAGCGATCAGCTTTGAATATGAGTGAGACGAAGGGGGCGCGGTGACCGAGACCCTCCTTTTGATCGTCTTCGGCTTCGGCGTGGGCATCCTCGTCGGCACGACCGGCATGGGCGGCGGCTCGCTCATGACGCCGCTTCTGATCATCGTCTTCAGCGTCAAGCCTGTGCTCGCGATCGGCACTGACATCTTCTATGCCGCGGTCACGAAGACCGTCGGGGGGTGGACGCACTTCCGCAAGGGCACGGTCGACATGGGGATCTCCCTGTGGCTCGGCGTCGGCAGCATCCCGTCGACGATCGCGGGCGTGTGGGTACTCCAGATCATCGAGCGTAAGGCAGGCGCCCGGTTCGACTCGCTCGTCTTGGGCATGGTTGCGGCAGCGCTCTTGATCACCGGCGTCGCGGTGCTGTGGCGTGCGATGTTCTCGACCGCCTCCCAGGGGCGCGAGCGGCGGACGATCGACCTGCAGACGCGGCACAAGGTCGCCGCGGTCGGCGTCGGCGTGCTCGTGGGCTTTGTGCTGGGCGTCACCTCGGCCGGCTCCGGCGCTCTGATCGCCCTGTTTCTGATCATGCTGTTCCGGTTGACGCCGCACCGGGTCGTCGGGACGGACGTGTTCCACGCCGCCATCCTGCTGTGGGCGGCCAGCGTCGCCCACTTCGCCTCGGGCAACATCGACTTCGCCCTGGCAGGCGCGATCATGACCGGCTCGATTCCGGGTGTCTGGCTCGGAAGCCACCTGGCGGCCCGTATGCCGGAGCGCGGACTGCGGCCGGCGCTCGGCATCGTGCTCTTGGCAGCCGGAATGGGCCTGATCACCAAGGCCGGCTACGCGATCCCGCCCTACGTGATCGTCGGCATCCCGGTGCTCCTGGCCATCTGGGCGTGGCGGCGGACGGTGCGTCTGGGTCGCGTGGCGCCGGTCGTCGTCGGTTCCGGGGCCGATGCATCGTGAGCACCCATGAACACTTGGAGATGCTCGAGGCCGAGGCGATCTACATCATGCGCGAGGTCGCCGCACAGCTGGAGCGGCCAGTGCTCCTGTTCTCGGGCGGCAAGGACTCGGCGGTGCTTCTGCGACTGGCAGAGAAGGCGTTTCGTCCCGCGGGCTTTCCGTTCCCGCTCATGCACATCGACACCGGGCACAACTTCCCCGAGGTCATCACCTACCGTGACGCCCGCGTGGCCGAGTTGGGCGAGAAGCTCATCGTCGCATCCGTCCAGGAGTCGATCGACACCGGTCGGGTCACCGAGCAGACCGGCCCACGCGCATCGCGCAATCAACTGCAGACGACCTCGCTGCTGGACGCGATCGAGATGCACGGATTTGACGCTGCGATCGGCGGTGCGCGCCGCGACGAGGAGCGTGCGCGGGCCAAGGAGCGCGTGTTCAGCTTTCGCGACGACTTCGGGCAGTGGGATCCACGTGCGCAGCGACCGGAGGTCTGGAACCTCTACAACGGTCGCGTGCGCAAAGGCGAGCACGTGCGCGTGTTCCCAATCTCGAACTGGACCGAGCTGGACGTCTGGGAGTACGTGGCGCGCGAAAACATCGCGTTGCCGTCGATCTACTTCGCGCATGAGCGCGAGGTCTTCGCCCGTGACGGAATGCTCTACGCGGCCAGCGAAGTGGTCGAGCGCCTGCCCACCGAAGCGGTGTTCAGCACCTCCGTGCGGTTCCGCACGGTGGGGGACATGAGTTGCACCGGCGCGGTTGCTTCCACAGCGTCGACGCTCGAGGACGTCGTCGCCGAGATCGCCGCGACCCGTATCACCGAACGCGGAGAGACCCGGGCCGACGATCGCGCCAGCGAGGCCGCCATGGAAGACCGCAAACGGGTCGGATACTTCTGAGTCCTTTGGTCAGAGACCAGGTTGATCTCTGCCGTCTGGTGACGTGTGGTTCGGTCGACGACGGCAAGAGCACGCTGATCGGGCGTTTGCTCTACGACAGCAAGCAGGTCATGGCCGACCAGATGGAGCACATCGAGGAGGTCAGCGAACGGCGGGGCGACGGCTACGTCAACCTGGCCCTGTTGACCGACGGTCTTCGCGCTGAGCGCGAGCAGGGCATTACGATCGATGTCGCATATCGACCCTTCGCGACGCCCGCTCGGCGGTTCATCATCGCCGACTGCCCCGGGCACGTGCAGTACACGCGCAACATGGCGACCGGGGCATCCACGGCCGACGTCGCGGTGATCTTGATCGACGCACGCCACGGCGTGGTCGAGCAGACCCGCCGGCACACCTTCGTCTGTGCCCTGCTGCGCATCCCGCGGATCGTCGTCGCAATCAACAAGATGGACCTGGTGGAGTTCGCACAGACCCGGTTCGACCAGATCGAGGCGCAGTTTCGGGAGTTCGCGGACGACCTGGACATCGCGATCGACGTGATCCCGATCTCGGCCCTGGACGGCGACAACGTCGTCGACCCCAGTGCCCGCATGGACTGGTATACCGGGCCGTCGCTCTTGAGCCATCTTGAGGGCATCCCCTTGGACCGCGAGCAGTCCGACCTGCCCGCCCGATATCCCGTGCAGTGGGTCATCCGCCCCCAGGCCACCGAACACCACGACTACCGCGGCTACGCCGGGCAGATCGCATCAGGTGAGTTCCGTCCCGGCATGGAGGTGCTCGTATTGCCGGCGGGGCACCGCACGATCATTACGAGCGTCGAGACGATTGACGGGCAACTGGACGTCGCCGAGGCGCCGCGCTCGATCACAATCCGCTTGGCCGACAACCTCGACATCGCACGCGGCGACATGATCGTGGGCGTCGAGCACCCACCGGCCGTGACGCGCGAACTTCTGGCAGACGTGTGCTGGATGAGTGATCGTCCATTGACACCGGGCGCCAAGTACGTCATCCGCCACACGACGCGCGAGGCCCGGGCAGTCGTGGACTCCATCGAACATCGCCTCGACGTGCAGACGTTCGACACCGGTCCGTCCGGCACGCTCGGGCTCAACGACCTGGGACGCATCCGGTTGCGGGTGAGCCAGCCACTCGTCATCGACGGGTACCGGCACAATCGCACGACCGGCAGCTTCATCCTGATCGACGAGGCCACCAACGACACGCTTGGTGCCGGGATGATCGTGGACGGCGCGCCGCGCTGACCGTCCCACCGGCCGGTGGGACGGTGACGAACCTCACTCGTTGCCGGCCACACCACCGTCGTGCTCAGGGATCGCGGAGGGTGGCGCTATCCTGACGGCATGAACAACGACACGCTGTACGGTGGGCACGACGTCACCGTCGTCCGTGAGCGCTCCGTCATCGGGGTGTTCGGCTGGGTGATGGGCCTCGTCTCCATCGCCATCGGTTTTCTCGCGCTCGGCTCCTACCTGGGACGCGACCTCTCCCGCGGCACCGCC
>JANMDV010000147.1:0-1891 GCA_031376485.1 Actinomycetota bacterium | reverse complement strand
GCGGGGCCGTCGAGACGTTGCCTCGGTTCATCCACGTCGCGCCCCGTCGACGCATCGACGCGGGTCGTGGGCTCGGCGGCAGGATCAGCCGAGCGACCGAAGCGTCCAGATCCGGTCTCTTCGACGTCGCCCTGATCCTGTTCGCCGGGCGAGTCCCCGAGCGTCGAACCCTGACCGTTCGTATGATCTTCCGCTGTGTCGATTCGGCGCAAGCGCCGTTGGAATCGCGTCTTCATGGCATCCCCGATCGTCGATGATTCATAGGAAATGTGCCCCGGAATCGTGCCGTCCAAACGTCCGTCACCCGCCCCGTCGCCAGAGCCGCCCTGACGCGGACTCAGCGTTGGAGAGGACGTACGCGACCAGAAAAGCCCGACACCGTGGCCAAGGCGACGTATGGGTTATGGGTCCGCGCGGTCGAACGCCTGTGGCAGCAGGGTGTTGGCGAGTGACGCGAGCACCGCGCCTGCGGCGAATCCAAGGAGTAGTGCGGGTGTCGCCGGAACACCCCCCGGAAGCGACGAGTGCTGCAACGATCGACCCGGCCAGTACGATGCCCGCGCCGATCCGGTCAAGATGACCGCGACGGACCGCCCGCCCTCGCGCCTGCCGACGCGCTGCCGAACGTCTCAGGAAAGTTCGCGACGAAGATCGCGACGAGAGCGCAAGTTGACTCCGATTCCATGCACATCACTGATGCAGTGGCATCTCTCCCCTGAGCGATCCGATCACGCCGTCGGCTCATTGGCCGACCATGATGCGACGACAGATGAGTCGATGAATGGCCGCCGCAGGTTCGTCCCGCGCGTTGATTCGGGACCCGTGATCTGTTCGAGATGGCGGCGTTGTCCGTGCGATCGGGTCGGCATGTAGGAATGGATCAGCCGCTCCCAGCGCTGCGCGAATCGCGTCGGGCTGAACTCCCGTTCGACATGATCGCGACAGGCGACGCGGTCGATCTCGCCAAGGCGCGAGACGGCGTCGGCGAGCTCGTTCAGGTCTGCTGCGATGAAGCCGGTGCGTCCGTCGATGACGACCTCGGACACCGCCCCACGCGGGGTTGCCAGTACCGGGGTTCCGCAGGCCATAGCCTCGATCATGACCATTCCGAATGGTTCCGGCCACGAGATTGGGAACACCAGAGCATCGGCGCCGACCAGTAGCTCGTACTTCGCCACCTCACCGATCTCGCCCATCCAGATGACGTCGTCACCAAGTCGCGGTTCGATGTACCGCTCGAAGTACGCGATCTCAGCAGGCTCACGGCACTTCGCCGCAAGCATGATCGGCCGACCGCTCGCTTGAGCGATCTCGATCGCTTCGAGTGCGCCTTTCTCGGGCGCCATGCGACCCAGAAACGCCAGGTACCCATCGGGATGGCACGAGAAGGGCACGTGCGTGGTGTCAAGCGCGTTCAACGCAACACCTGCGAACGGCAGTGTTGGCGCGGTGGATCGTTGCGCCTCGCTGATCGCGACGTACCGCAGCGACGGAGAGCGCTTGGCGATCCCCTCGTAGATGCGCGTCGCGTCCGCGTGCAGCTCCCCATGCGTGACATGCATCACTGGTACGCCCCGGTGGCCCAGAAGCACCGCTCCGAGGGGGCCGGAATGGTCGATGATCAAATCGTGGTCATCCAACAGGTCGTCAATCGCCAGCAGGTAGTGCCATTCGGCGTCCCGCTCACCCACGTAGGCCGGCAGGGAATCGAGCGGTGTCACACAGTGGACCCCCGCGATGTCAGAGCCGGGGGCGGCGACCAAAGTGACCTCATAACCGCTGTCCGCCAGCACGCGGGCCTGCAGTGCGACGACTTGCTCGATACCGCCATAGGCCGGAGGTGGGATGGGGATCCACGGCGGGGCGACGATGGCGATGCGCCCCGAGGAGT
>JANMDV010000013.1:0-1923 GCA_031376485.1 Actinomycetota bacterium | reverse complement strand
CGGCCGGCACCGGCGCAGTCGTACTGCGTCGCGTCGTCTGTGGTGGGACAGGTGGAGGGCCAACCGGGGTCGCCGCGATGTCGACCGGCGTCTCGAGGGCAGGGGCGGTGGCCGTCGTCGTCATCTTGCGTGGCGATACCGACGGTCGGCTCGGGACCGGTACAGCTGCCGTGACGTCGGCGGGCGTCGACGGGGCGGATCGCTCGGTGCGGCTCGAGCTCGCCCGCTTGGGCCGCGCGGTCGGCGGAGCGGTTGCAACGGTCGGGCGAGGAGGTGCGGGTTTGGGGTCGAGCGACCGCTCGAGGTCTGCTGTCTGGGGGGCGACCGACGGGACGGGTGGCGTGGGGCTCAGGTCAAGCGGAATCACGAGTCGTGAGGGTTCGATGACAGGCGTCTCGATCGGCGGGGTGGAGCTGAGATCGAACGGAGCTTCCAGGCGGGGCAACACGGGCGTACGCGTGGGTGGGGTCAGACGGAGCTCGAACGGAATGTCGAGCTGGTGGACATCCGGCCAGACGTCGACCTCGGGGAGGAGTGCTTCAGCCGCAGTCACAGCAACCTTCGAATCGGACGCGGCGGCACTTCGGGTGGTGTCACGGTCGACCCGTACGTCTGACGCAGTGGTCGCCGAAGCGGAGTTGTCGTCTTTGGAGGTGCGTGTGCGTCGCTCGACCGGCGAGGGGATGGGTGTCGGTGAGGGCCACGTAAGGTCGAGCTGGGCCTCGAGAATCGCCGTGGTGTCATCGGCGGTCGGTACGGACGGGCCGGAGGTCGCTTTCGACGCGCTGGGTGCCGGCGCATCGAGTGGCGTGGGCGACGGCCAGCTCAGGTCGACCAAACCCGTTTCGCTTGGCGTTGCGTCATCCGGCACGGGTGGGGGCCAGCTCAAATCGAGCGGAATCTCGAGAACCGACGTGGCGGATCCCGGCACCGACTCCGCTGACGTCGCTTGAAGATCGGACAGCAGCGGGTCTTCGAACAGCGGGCGTTCGGCGCCCGGCATTCCCAACACGGTCACCGAAAGGCGCTGCCGCGGGCGCGGCTGACGCGGCGCAGGCAGCGGCGCCTTCGCTTTGATGCCGAAGCGCTTTTTCGGCGATTCGCTCGTCTTGCCGGCGGTTCCGGCGATGGTCTTCGCAGACCCGTTGCGCTTGGCCGCGGACCCGCCCGCCGCCGCCGTTTTCTTGGGCGACTCACCGTTCTTCATGCGATCCCCCTCCTGTCACCGCTGGTTCACGATCTGCGGCGACGTTGCTCTCGCCGTTACGCGCCGTCCGTTGCCGGCTGCCGCCGTTCGGCGCCGCGTCGGCACCTCGTCCGGCGTCGTGCTCGACACGTCCGTGATCTGCACATTCCTTGGCACCATCCCCCGACCCTCCCCATGTCCCGGTGAGAGCAGCAGCGCGGCGCAAATATCGCCGTGGGGGACCTATCGGCAGACCGCAGCTCGATCAGGAGGCCTGACGGTCACCCTCATTCATGATGCGTGATTGTGCCTCACCGCTTGGGGGGACGCGGGCTGGTGTCGTTCAGCGCCGCCAGTCGCTTGGCGGCAAAGCGCACCTGCCAGCGGCGCACGGTGGTCTGATGCACGCCGACCCGCAACGCGATGGCAGCGACGTTCAGGCCACGCGCCGTTGCCAACACGATGCGGGCCCTGCGACGAGTCGCGATCGGGGCCGAGTGGCGGGCGGCGAGTGCGCGAAGCGTGCGATCTTCGGCCTTTGTCAGCGTGAAGACGGTCGTGGGCTTCGCGGCGGCGCGCTTCGTTCGTGGTGCCTGGTTCGGGCGTGGTGCGACGATGGGTTTGGGATCGGTGAGTGCGGCGAGTCGCTTCTCGAGTCTGCGGACTGCCCGGGCCAACTCGTCCTCGCGGTCGGTTGGGGTGCCGCGGGTTTCGGGGATGACGACGACGATGACCGG
>JANMDV010000130.1:0-10308 GCA_031376485.1 Actinomycetota bacterium | reverse complement strand
GCCGGGCGACGCCAGCTCGCACTCGCAGAAGCGGCCGAGGAGCCGTCGCGCATCGCCCACGGGGCCTACATGATGTCGATCGCGCTCAGCTCCACGAATGAGTTCGACGAGGCCTTGGAGCTGGCGCTGCGGGCGCGGTCGATCGGAGAGGCCACAGGGAGCCCGACCGACCTGGCGTCCGGATGGGCTGCCGTTGGCTTCGCGACCCATGATGACCCAGCGGCCGCAGTGCGGGCGTTCGAGGAGTGCGATCACATCTCCCGACGGGCCGGCAACCGCTGGATGAGCGCTTTTGCCCGGACCGAGCTGAGCGCGCTCCTGTTGGTCGAAGGCGAGCTCGACGGCGCCCTGCGTGGTCTCGCCGAGGCGGTCGACACGTGGCACCGAGCCGGTGAGTGGTCGCAGCAGTGGCTCACCCTCACGGGTTGTGTCGTTGCGTTGATGGCCGTCGGTGCGGACGATCTCGCCGCGCAGGTGATCGGCGCGGTCGAGAAGCGTGCGACGATGGGGACACCACCGGTCATCGCCCCGCTGCGCGAACGCACGCTCGTTGCGGCCGAGGACCTCGCAGCTCGACTCGGCGAGGCGCGCTACGGGGAGTTGCATGAGGTCGGCGGCGCATCACGGGTCGCAGATATCGTGCATCGCACCCGCGCCGAGTTGCTCCGCCACGTCGCGGGCTGAGCGGCTGCGCCGCCGCTCCCGTCCACACTTCTTCAGACTCTCTCCGGCGTTTCTGCACATGGCCTCCAAGCGCTGCAGCGGGGTCGCTCCTACCTTCTGCACGAGGTCGCCGACCTGGCGACGGGATACCGACACAAGGAGAGGGAGCCCATGGGAGACACAGCATTGGCACCGACCACCACAGCCACCGCGACGCCCGATCTCGAGGCGGTCAAGGCGCGTCAGCAGGCGGCGTGGGCCTCCGGTGACTACTCAGTCGTCGGAACGACGCTTCAGATCGTCGGCGAGCGGTTGTGCGAGGCGCTCGACGTGCGCGCCGGCGAGACACTTCTCGACGTGGCAGCAGGCAACGGCAACGTCAGCCTCGCGGCTGCCCGGCGCTTCTGCGACGTCCTGTCGACGGACTACGTCCCCTCGCTGCTCGAACGGGGAAAAAAGCGAGCAGAGGGGGAGGGCCTCTCCATCCGCTTCCAGGAGGCAGACGCCGAGTCACTCCCCTTCGCGTCCGGCTCCTTCGACATCGTGACGTCGAGCTTCGGCGTCATGTTCACCCCCAATCAGGAGACAGCTGCGGCCGAGCTCCTACGGGTCACGCGGCCCGGCGGGCGCATCGGGTTGGCCAACTGGACCCCCACCGGGTTCGTGGGCCAGCTGTTCAAGACGATCGGTGGATTCGTACCACCGCCTGCCGGCGTCCGCTCGCCGGCCCAATGGGGCACTTCGGATCGGCTCGCCGAGCTGTTCTCGCGGGACGTCAAGACGATCGAGGTCGAGTCGCGGACGTTCGCGTTCCGGTATCGCTCTCCCGAGGAGTGGCTCACACTCTGGCGGGCGGTGTACGGCCCGGTGCATAAGGCGTTCGGCACCTTGGACGAGGCTGGGCAGGGCGGGCTCGCCCACGCCTTGCTCGATCTCGTGGAAGCGCACAACAGCGCCGACGACGGGACGATGGTGGCTCACTCCGAGTACCTCGAGGTGATCGTGACGAAGCGGTCGGGCGCCTCCTGACGCACCCCGGGGATTGCTGCCGACTGACCGTCGATGCCGCTGCGACCAGCGGGCATCGGCGGTCAGCCCCGGCGTGGTCCTGGCGCGCCGCCCGCCGAAGATGGCAGCGGGACCCCATGGAGGTGAGCCTCAACTCGCCGCCACGACGATCGTTTGACGAATCGGACCTATGAGCTTCGCGACCGACCGGTTTGTCGATTGCGCTCCGGCGCCCAGCGCCTGGCGAGCAGCCCGTCAGCGCGAGCGAGGTCGACGTCGGCGGCCGCCACGCCGACGCGGCCGTAGGGCACCTGCGCGACGGGCGAGCCGTCTGGCGCGATGATGCAGCTCGCCGACCCCTGGTCCGCGCCGGCGACGTTCGCGGCGGCCACGTAGATCGTGTTCTCGAGCGCCCGACACATCAACGCCTTTTCGTTGTAGGGGTTCGCGGCATCGCACCAACGCTCGGGCAGCGACCCGTCCTCGGTCGCCACGAAGTGCGGCACAAACAGGACCTGCGCGCCGTCGAGCGCAGCAGCGCGGGCGATCTCCGGGTAGCGGAAGGCCTCGTGGTAGATCGCGACAGCGAACGTGACGTCGCCGACCGTGAAGGTGCGCCGTCCGCTGCCGGCGACGTAGTGCGGCTCCTCGGTCGGGTCGATCTGGGTCTTCACCTGCTCCCCGATCAGGGCGCCGTCGCCCGACAGCACGATGGCGACGATCTGGCGACCGGCCGCGGTCGGACGCTCGACACCGACGATCGTAACGACACCCACGCGACGGGCGGCGGCCGCGACCGCGTCAACCGCACGATTCAGCGCGCCCTGCGTAACGTCGGGCACGGGGCGCGACTGCAGCCGGTGCCCCGGCAACCCGGTCTCGGGCAGGCAGAGCACCTGCGCGCCGAGACGGCCGGCGTCCTCGACCGCCGCGATCGCCGCTGGAACAGCCTCGGCGAGCGTTGCTGTCAGCGGGGTCGAGGCGACGGCGATGCGGATCGTCGGCATACGCTCAGGCTACCGAGGCGAACGACGCGCCAGAGCCTTCGCACGCCGATCCACTTTCATGAGCTTCGCGTTCTTTTCTTCAGATCGATCGCGTCAATCGTACGACTCCGCTCCCGGCGAGACTCATCGGTCGCCAATCTCGGACGGGCGCCGGCAGGGGTGGCAGGCGCCAAGCGACCCTCGTCACCAGGCCGTCATACCTCGTGCTCGGCGAGCTCGCGGAACTCTTCCGGGACGGCTCCCCGCTCCGAGAGCACCGTGGCCGCGTATCCCACGGCCGAGCGGCCGAACCGCTTGCGCACCACGTCGATGGAGCGATCCACCGCAAGCCGCGCCACCCCCGATGGTGAGCCGAGGCGGTGCGGGTCGTTCGCTGTCACCCCAAACTCCAGCTGCACCAACGGCTCGTCGACCAGGTTCGCCACCGAGATCGCGAGCAAGGTCACGACACGCTCGCTGGGATGGTCTGCCAGCGCGTGGGCCACAAGCGATTCGGCGATCTCCCTCAACGTCAGAGTCGCTGCCACCGGATCGCCCACCGTCAACGACCGGGTGACGCTTCGCAGTCCGGCGAACCGGACCCGCACCGTCACGGTCCGCCCGGCCAGCCGACCTGCCCGCAGCCGACCGGCAACCCGGTCGGCCAGATGGCCCAGCACCTCGCTGACCAGGTCGGGTGTCGGTGCCGAGCGGGCGAACGCCGACTGCGCGCCCACCGACCGGGCCCGCCCCGATGGGCGCACTTCGCGACGGTCCTCATTGTTGGCGAGCGAGCGCAGCTTCGCGCCGTGCCCGCCGCCCAATATGCGCGCCAGGGCGTCAGGCGACGAGCGCGCCAGCTGCCCGATGGTGGTGATGCCTCGGCGGGCGAGCCGAAGCTCGGTCGCCGGCCCCACCCCCCAGACCAAGCGGACCGGGAGCGGATCGAGAAATGCGCGCTCACTGTCGGGATCGACCACGACCAGCCCGTCCGGCTTGGCCACCTGCGAGGCGATCTTCGCCAGATGCTTCGTGCGGGCCGCCCCAACGGAGATCGGCAGCCCCACCTCGTCGCGCACCCGAGCGCGGATCGTCGCCGCAATCTCGTCCGGCGGCCCGAACAGGCGCCGCGAGCCCCCCACGTCAAGAAACGCCTCATCGATCGAGATCCGCTGCACCAGCGGCGTGTAGTCGCCAAGGATCGCCATGACCTCGTCGCCCAACCGTCGGTAGTCCCCGAAATGCCCCGTGACGAACACCAGATCCGGGCAGCACTCCCTGGCACGCCACGCGGCCATCCCACCCGACACGCCGAACCGCTTCGCCTCGTACGAGGCGGCCAGCACCACCGCGCCGCCCACCGCCATCGGCCGACTCCGCAACGCCGGGTCGAGGAGTTGCTCGACCGACGCATAGAACGCATCGAGATCGGCGTGCAGGATTGACGGACCCTCACCCATCAGACCACTGTAGCGAACACATGTTCGCAATCGGTGCCGGCCCCGCCCCAAACCTGCGGCGGAGGTGTGTCGATCTCGTTCGCTCACGGGCCGTGGCCCACTCCACCTACGTCCGCCAGGACTGCGAGTAGGAGCCGGCGCCAGTCCGCCGTGCGACGAGTGAGCTGACGGCGACTCTGGCGGGGGGTGACCAACTTCGGCGGTCCGGAGTACCGGTCACGCACGATCCACCTCGAGCTCCCATCGCAAGCCCCGGCGGGACAACTCGCTCAAGCCGTACGCCTGCGCAGCCGATATCCAATCCATGAAGTCGAACCCGACCCGATGACTCTTCGGCTGTTCGGATCGCGACGGTCGATGGAGGTATTCAACGACCTGTCAGCGGACCGCTCAGGCCCTAAAATCGTGGCAAACCGCCAAGATGCAGACGCACATGGCGACTTCCGATGGCCACGCTGGAGGTTGCCGAGGCTGACGCGAAAAGTCTTTGTCGATCTCGCGATCTGGATGATGGGCTTCGGGTTCGTGACCGGCCTCGTCTTCCCACCCATGGTCGTGGTCCTTGGAATGCCCGCCGATGCGGCCTTCAAGCCGCAGTTCATGATCGCCTGTCTTGTGGCCGGGCTGCTCGTCGGCGGAGCAAACCACACCCTTGCGCGCTCGGTCGTCGGAACGCGGATCCGCGAGCTTGCGGCCCGGATGCGCACGGTCGAAGCCGCTATCGACGAGGCGATGGGGAGCGGCGACTGGACCAGCTTCGACCCGAGAACAGCGTGCGCGGATCCTGACTCAGACGACGAGCTGGGCGACAGCACACGCGCGTTCAACGCCATGGCAGCCACTCTGGCCGACGCACGAGAACGCCTCACCCACCAGGCGCTCCACGACGGGCTGACCGGCTTGGCGAACCGGACGCTCTTTCGCACGAACGTTGAGCATGCCCTGTCGCGCACTCGTCGGACCGGGGAAGCCGCCTGCGTTCTCTTTCTCGACCTCGACGACTTCAAGTCCATCAACGACACGCTCGGGCATGACGCTGGTGACGAGGCGCTTCGCTCCGTTCGGCGCGGGCTCGTCCACACGATCCGCGGTCACGACGTTGCAGCACGACTCGGCGGTGACGAATTTGCAGTCTTGATGTCCCCGGCGACCGGCACCGACGCAGCGAGGGTGGCCGAACGTTTGCTCAACGAGCTCAGCCGTCCGCTCGACCTCGCCGGCTCCGAAGTCGTCATTCGCGCCAGCGTGGGAATCGCGTCGAGCATCGGCGGTGAGGAGTCGACCGACGAGTTCCTTCGGAATGCCGACCTTGCGATGTACGCGGCGAAGCGCCACGGCAAGGGGCACTACGAGTTCTTCGAGCCGAACATGCGCATCGCGGCCATTTGAGCGGCCAGGGCATTCTCCGCCGAACACGGTTCACGTGGCGGTGCCAGTTCCGGCTCGTCGCCTCAACTGTTCCATCACGAGAATCCACGCGCTCCCCAAGGCGGTAACCCCCCGGGAGCGTTACACGAGTCCGTGCGGGCCTCGAGACTCGATCTCCCAGTTGTACGCCTACGAGTGCAATCGCATGCGCACTGCGATTCCGACCCCGATCGCTCCGCGGAGGTCAGCCCGTGCTGTTCACGCCGGCATCCGCAAACCATGAGCAAGCACAGTCCCACGGTCTCCGATGAGAGGACCCGTCCCGTCAGGGCCGGGTGAGCAGTGCGATGTGCTCGCCGTCATCGACGTCGGGCGCCGCATGGCACGTGTCGCCGAGTATCCCGGCGAAG
This sequence comes from Actinomycetota bacterium, assembly GCA_031376485.1. Classification (GTDB taxonomy): domain Bacteria; phylum Actinomycetota; class Thermoleophilia; order Miltoncostaeales; family Miltoncostaeaceae; genus CALMEC01. The sequence continues at coordinate 4,413 of JANMDV010000130.1, read as the reverse complement.
GTCAGGGCCGCGTGGGCGCGATCGATGAGGCGATCCGCCTCCTCGCCCTCCGTGTGGCCTGCGACCCCGGCCGAGAGCGTCACACGACCCAGCACCGGGAACGCGGAACCGGCAAAGCACGCGCGCATCCGTTCGGCCGCCTGCAGTGCCATATCGCCATCGGTCTGCTGGAGCACCCAGCCGAGGCAACCTTCGCCGATGCGGCCGAGCACGTCTCCGGCACGTGATGCGTTTTCGAGGCGCCGGGCGACCTCGGCGAGCACGAAGCCCGCCGTGCGCTCGCCGTGCCCGGAGGCGATCGCGCCGAACCCGTCGATCTCGTGTACCACGAGACTCAGGTGAAGACCCGCGGCATTCGCCAGGTCGACCGAGTGGCGCAGCCGACGATCAAACACCTCACGTGAGAGCAAGCCGGTCAGCAGGTCGCTTCGCTCCAGCTTGCCGATCCGGACACGGGTCGCGGCATTGATGAGTGTCAGGGCGTTGACGTCGGCGAACTTGGCGAGGTCATGCTCAGCGCCGGCCCGCACCGGTTCGTCGGCCGTCGCCGCAGCGACGAGCGCACCCCAGACGCGCCGGCCCATCCGCACGGGCGCGGCAACCGCCGACACGTAGGTTTGGCGGATATACCAGTTGCCCGACTGCTCCCTGCCGATCGGCCGGGGACGTCGGTCAACCCGCCCGAGCGCTCCCTGAAGCGCCGTCGGCAGCACCCCGTCGTCCAGGAGCGGAAACCACGAGCCGTGTGGCGATTCCTCTGAGCCCGAGCGGCCCAGCAGGATGACCTTCCGATCCTCGTATCGAAACAGGAAGCCCGCTTGCGCCCCGGCGATCCGTGCAGCTTGCGCAGCGGCGCGGTCGAGCAGTGCCTGGGACGGCTCGGTCCACTCGTCGGCAACCTCGACGGCGACGTCGCTCCGGTCGCGCCGCCGGCGACGGACGGCGGCCTTGCGACCCGCCCTGACCCGGGTCGAGAGTTCCGGCGTCGGGGCCTCACCGACGAACCAGTCGTCAGCACCCGCTTCGCGCGCGTCCAGAAACAGTTCCCCGGTGCGGCCCAGCAGGATGATGTGATGCTCGGCACCGCTCAGCCGCAGCCACCTGCAGACGTCGATTGCGTCGCGTTCGGGCAGGGCATGTTCGATGAGTAACACGACGCGCTCGGGTTCGTGCGTGATGCGTTCTACGAACTGATGCTGCTCGACCGGCTCGACCCGTAGCCCGTCCCACGCCAGGTGCGCGGCGATCCGCGCGGCGTAGGGGCCGTCGGTGGCCAGGAGCATGATCGGAGCGCCGGACACGAGTGGACGTCCGCTACACCGTGATCGCCGCGGACAGCATCCACGGCGGACCGTCCACGAGGAGGGACTCCAACTCCTGCGGTGGAACGGGACGCGAGAAGTGATACCCCTGGGCATAGTCGGCCCCGAGGGTGCGAAGCGCACCCGCCTGCTCCCCGGTCTCGACCCCCTCGGCGACGACGCGCATGCCCATGGCGTGGGCCAGGGCGACGATGGCGTTGATGATCTCCCAATCCTGCTGGTCGTTGACGAGGTCGGCGACGAACGCCCGATCAATCTTGAGGATGTCGGCGTTGAACGCCTTGATGTACTGCAGCGACGAGTAGCCGCTGCCGAAGTCGTCGATCGCAAGACGAAGTCCCAGCTCGCGAAGTCGCGCAAGAGTCTGCATCGTCTCGTCGGTGCGCTCGGCCACGACGCTTTCGGTGATTTCGAGCACGATCGTCGACGGGTCGACGCCGGTTCGCACGAGGATCTCGCCGACCGATTCGACCAACCCGGGCGCGGTGAGCTGCAGCGCCGAGACGTTGACCGCCATGAACAACGTCTTTCCCGCCGGTTGGGCTGCGTTCCACTCGCACGACTGACGGCTTGCCTCCTCGAGCGCCCACAGTCCCATCGGCCGGATGAGTCCGGTGGCCTCGGCATACGGGATGAACGACCCGGGCAGGATCAGCCCCCGCTCGGGGTGCTGCCAGCGGGCCAGTGCCTCGAAGCCGATGACCTCGCCGGTCAGCAGGCTGACTTTGGGCTGATAGAAGAGCGTGAGTTCATCGCGGTCGAGCGCGCCCTCCAGATCCGGTCGTTCCATGTCGTCGGGAGTGCCTTTGCCTGCCTGTGGCATTGGCGCTTTGCGAACGAGCGCGGCGAAGCCTCCGTCACCACAGTCGACAAGCACAACCGCGGCAGCGATCGGTGTGGCATCCGGACCGAGCAATATGAGCTCGCCCTGCCAGGTGCCATCGCACGCGACGGCGGTCATCGCCTCGCCACGCAGCGTCGTTTCACAGTCGCCCGCGCACGCGAGCCGCACGCCCGGCTCGAGGCCGAGCCTGCGAGCGGGTGGGTTCGCGTCGGTGATCTGCAGGTCGCGTCCGAACCGAACGATCGGATCGCTGACCGACTCCAGCAGATCGAGCTGCCATGCCTGCGCGGAGCAATCGATCGACATCCAGGGATCCGAATGCGACAGGTCGTCGGATGAACTCATCGAAAAGATCATCGGGATCGACGGCGCGCGACTTGAGGAAAACTTAAGCCCACGCAACCACACGCCGAAACAGGATTTGTGGACGACCACATCACAATCGAGTCTGCGTCCGACCTGACCCTGGAGGTCGTCGCGGCAGTCGCGTACGGGCGGCGGCGGCTCACATTGAGTGCCGAGCTGCTGTCCGATATCGACGCGGCCCGGTGCCACATGCTCGCCGCCCTGGGCGCGGGTGCGACCGTCTACGGAGTCACCACCGGCACCGGCTACCTCTCGACGGTGAGCCTGACGGAGGGCAAACAGCCCGACCATGAGGCGTCGATGCTCCTGGGCCGGGCAGTCGGGTCAGCCCCGTTCCTGCCGGTCGCTGAAGCGCGGGCGCTACTCGTCGCACGGCTCGTCAACTTCGTCAGCGGGTCGTCTGGTGTCAGCGCATCCCTGTGCCAGTTTCTGGTGGACCGCCTCAACGATGACTTCACGCCGGCGGTGCCGCGTCGTGGGTCCGGCACCGCCGGCGACATCATCGCCCTGTCCCACGCGCTCCAGACGTTCGTGGGCGCCGGACGGGTCCTGGGCGACGATGGCGTCGCGGAACCCTCCGACCTCGCCCTGGCGCTCCGCGGAGTCGCGCCCTACGCGCCGGTCGAAAAAGAGGGCATTGCGATGCTCGCCGGGGCGCCTGGATCATGCGCCCTCGCACTCGGCCGCGTACGGGCCGCGCAGACCCTGGCCGACCAGCTTCTGACGGCGGCGGCGTGTTCGGCCGCCGCGCTCGCCGGCCCGCACGACGCATACGACCCGGCCGTCGGGGCGCTTGCAGGCGACCCGGTCGTGGCCGGCGTCAACGACCGGATGAGGTCCCTGCTGGGGCCGCCTCCGGCAGAGCGGCGGGTCACGCAGACGCCGGTCTCGTTTCGCGTCGTGCCGCAGGCCCACGCCTATCTCGAACGCACGATCATGCGGCTCGAAGAAGATCTGCGGCGTGCGCTTGCCGCGGTCAGCGACTCTCCCGCGTTCGTCGACGGGCGGTTCGTGTCGACGGGCGCATTCCACGAGGTCGGACTGGCCGCAGCGATGGATGCGCTCGCGGTCGCCCTGTGCCATGTCGCAGAGCTCGCAGGCCAACGCGTCAGCCGCCTGCTCGACGGGCGGTTCACCGGCCTGCCGAATCAGCTCACCCCGACGCCGGGACTCGCCTGTGGCCTGGTCGTCGTCCACAAACGCGTGCTCGGCGCCCTCAACGAACTGCGCCGCCTGGCGGCACCCACACTGATCGGTTTGGCCGACAGCTCACTCGGTCAGGAAGACGCAATGACGTTCACCTACGAAGGCGCAGACCGACTGCGACGTGTGGAGGAAATCGTCCGTGAGGTCATCGCGTGCGAGCTTCTGACCGCGCGGCAAGCGCTCTGGCTACGCGGGGACGCGCCGGCGAGCGTTGGCCTGACCAACGTCATCGGGCGGCTCGAGGAGACCGTCCCGCCGGTCGAGATGGACCGCCCGCTCGGACCCGACATCGACGGCCTGATCGACCTGCTCGAACATGGCGGGCTGCGCGCGCCCGCAGCGACGGACGCGGCGCCCCTCGCGACCGTAGATCCGGCCCGAACCACCTGAAGCCCGCCTGTACGGAAGGGTCGAAACGCACGACGAGATCCGTTTGCCGGTAACGGTTCTCGGTACATTCGTGTCTGACACTGTTGTCCAAACCTTAACGTTGGCCAGGCGGGGCGCGCGGATGCGTGATCTGCCAGCCTGACTCGTCACGTTCAGGAGGTGAGGAACTCGTGTCGAGCGAGCCAACAGAGCGCCCCATGGCGATCCGTCTTCGGGGTGTGACCAAGCATTTCGGTGCGATCCACGCGGTGGACGGACTGGACCTGGATGTTCCGGTAGGAACAT
>JANMDV010000084.1:0-1744 GCA_031376485.1 Actinomycetota bacterium | reverse complement strand
GAGGTACTTGTCGCCGTCGATGATGTCGTTGGCTCCGCGACCTTCGATCACGTCGCTGCCGGCCCCACCGATGAGGATGTTGCCGTCACCCCAGACGTTCCCCACGAGCAGGCAGTTCTGCGTCGCAGCGTTGGCGATGATTGGCCCCGAGGGGGTGCTGAGCGGTGGGACCAGCTCGTCGAGGCCGCTGATGCGTTCGAGGCTCGCCTGGTCAAGCGCGTCGCAGCCGAGCATCCCGACACCCGCGACGTCAGCCGGAACGAGGCTGTCGCCCTTGAGGATGTCGTCGAACTTCCCGCCCGACAGGGCCTCGGTCTCGTTGAACTTGTCCCGCACGTCAATCGCGACGATGTTGTCCGCCGGGAGGATCTTCAGATCCAGGTCGGCGTTCTGCGGCTGGGGGTCGGTCACGCCGGTCGACCAGTCGTAGCCGGCGGCCCCGGCGCTCTTCTCGATACCGGGTCCCGTGACCATGATGTCGTCGCCGCCCTCGGCGTCGTAGTCGTCGTCGCCGCCTTGTCCGATGAAGATGTCGTGTCCGGGCTTGTTCGGGTCCGTGAAGAAGAGCGAGCTGCTGTCACCGATCAGGCCGTCGGGCTGGTCACCGCCCTCGAGCCAGTCATCGCCACCGTCACCGATCCCGATGTCCTCACCCTGTCCGAGGATGATGAAGTCGTCACCCTCGCCGGCGAAGGTCGCGTTGATGTTGGCTCCGCCGTTGGTGAAGTCCTTGCCGTCGCCGGCCGTGATGACGTCCAGACCGGGACCGGCCTCGATCGCATCGTTGCCGGGACCGCCCTTCAGGACGTCGTCACCGGCGCTGTCGGTGATCCGGTCGTTCCCGACGCCACCGAGAGCCACATCGGCGCCGTCGCTCCCCTCGATGATGTCGTTGCCCTCGTTGCCGTAGAACGTGTCGTTATCGACGCCACCGAAGATGCGGTCCACGCCGGCGGTGCCGTTGTAGACACTCTGGCCGTTGATGCCGGGCGGGTCGACGGTGTTGGTCGTCCGGTACCGGATGGTGCCGTCGGCCATGCGGATGAGCAGCGCCGATTCGTCACACCCCGAGTTCGGGTCGTTGGCGACCAGGTTGAAGTTGCTGCTAATCGGGCCGGCGATCCCCGGGGTGCTTCCGAGCTGGAATTTGCAGTCGGCGGTCGCGAACGGGTCGGCCTTGAGGGTTTTGGCGTTCGTATTGCGCATGACGAGCTCGGCGAACGAGTTGCCCTCGAGCTGCGTCCGCAGGTTCATGCCCGGCGTGCGGCCAAGGTAGTAGAACCGGTCGGAGTTCTGCAGCTGGGTCAGCTGGTTCTCGAACACGTAGTTGAATGTGGAGCCCAACAGTCCGCCGAACAGGTTCGTCCGCTCGGCGAGGCCACCGACCCAGAGGTCGACGTCGTCGAGCCCGGTCGGGTTGGTCGCCCAACTCCCGGAGCTGTTCATGAAGTCCGCTGCGTCGGTTGGAGGGACGTCGCCCAGGCCTGGGTCGACGATCATCCGGGCGGCCTCCCGCTTGCCGGCGATCGTCGTCTTGCTGGTGATGGTCGGGTGCTTGCCGTAGGCCGCGACGAAGTTGATGAGCGACTCGGGGTGCTTGAGATGCAGCCCGAAGTCGATCCAGTTGGTGTACGGCGTCAGCTGCGAGTCCTGCGTCGCCGCGTGGAGCTGCCTGCGGAACTCGTTGAGCGGCGGGATGCCCTCGCTGCGGGCGCGCGTCAGGTTGATGGTCGGAAGGTCCAGC
>JANMDV010000064.1:0-1790 GCA_031376485.1 Actinomycetota bacterium | reverse complement strand
CGCTCAAGCGCTGCGATCCGGTCAGGGAGCGGATCGTCCATCCAGGGGGGGACCGTGTCGATGAACGCGTCGGCTGTGGGGTCGCCGCACGCCACCTGGCCCCGCAGGCCGACGAGGTCCCGAACCATCCGCCGCAGTTCGAGTGACGGTTGCTCGGGTCCCAGGGGAATCTCGGCCGCATACCCCGGGTTGAAGTTGAGGCCGCTGGACAGGGTCCGAAGCCACGCCGCCCCGATGCGCGAGTTGAAGATCGCGAGCACTTCCTCGACCCTGCTCTCTGCCTCAGCAGATCTGGGAGCGAGTGTGACGATCCCTGCGAGCGCGGCCGCGCCGTTGGTCACCAGTCGCGCAGCCAGACGTCCTCCGGCCACCCGCGCATACTCGATCCCGCCTGCCCGCCGCGGCTGCCCGGCCGCATGCTCGGTGCGGATGCATCGCCGAATCGGGCCGTCCCAGGCTTCGTTTCCCTGACCGCCCGACAACGCCCGCCACCCCTGGGTCCCGTGCGGGAGCTCCCACCAGTACCGGGTGTCGCGAGCGTTGTCTCCCGTCCAGACCCCGTCGAACGACGCGAACAGGTCCCCCACCCGCGGTCCGCGGCCCGCGAGCGCCAGCACAGCCGTCGGCGCCGCCGGCATGAACGGCCGCAACGCCAGGCGCTCGATCGTCGCCCGCTCCGTCATCTGGCCACCGGCACGGACCGCGTCAGCGAGGCCTTCCTCCCCACTGGCGGTCGCAGGCCGCAAGACGTGGACACCTGTGGGATGGCGCCCGCGCTCGACAATGCTGAGCCCCACGAACAGGAGCGGCGCCTGGTCGAATACCCGCTGGCCCAGGGCCGCCGTCACGCGCGGGCCGCCCTGCGCGAGGACGTGGGTGCGCAGCGGCAATGATTCGCGCCCGGTCAGCCAGGACGCAGGAGTGACCGTCGCGCAGAGCCCTCCCTCGCGCAGCAGCCCGAAGCACCGGCTCTGGAACGCCACGGCCAGATCCGACCGCGCCATCGAATCGGCGGCGCGCACCGCCTCCTTGACCCCCGGATCGAGCATCCGAAACCCCACATACGGCGGGTTGGTACACACGATGTCGAACCGCTCGTCGCGCCAAGTGGCCGCCGCGAGACTGCCAAGTGGCAGTTCCGGCACGTGCAGGTTGACCACGGCTTCCGCGCCGGCACGGGCTCGAAGGAGCGCGGTGGTGATGGCAACCGCCGCGCCGTCGAGGTCGGCCCCGTGCAGGTTGTGCGCGACGATCGTGCTGGGGGTGTCCTCGACGGCCACGGCCCACTCACACGGGATGCAATCGGCCTCGGCCAGCACGCGTTCGTCTGCATACAAGTCCATCAACATCGCGAACGCCGGGATCAAAAATGCGCCGCACCCGCAACACGGGTCAAGCAGCCGAAGCTCCCGCAGTGGTTTGGGGACACGATCGTTCCCCAACGCACTTTTGACCAGCAACGGCCACCGCCCAGCACGCGACGAGCCGGGATGCGTCTCGAGCCACCATGCCCCAAGGCTGTTCTGAAGCAGGAAGTCGACGATGTAACGCGGCGTGTAGAGCCGGCTCGCGGCCACCACGCCGCCCGCGTCGATCTTGCGACCCCCTGCGCGCGCCGCGGCGAACACCCCCCGACGGTCAGCGTCATGGAACGCCTCGTGTACCCACCCGATGACCCCATCGGAGGGGCCGAAGGCGCCCAGGTTCGCCTCTGCGAGCACCTGCGCATACGCGTCGGACGGTGTGGCACCCAGTTCGAGCTCGACACGTCGCGTCGCGACCGCGCGAGT
>JANMDV010000060.1:0-4695 GCA_031376485.1 Actinomycetota bacterium | reverse complement strand
GGCGCACCTTGGTTTCCTCCTCTGCAGACCGATTGTGTCGCCGAACCGTGACAAACCGCAAGCGGCCCGCCCGCCGCGCCTCAGGCGGGCCGCGCCCCCCGGCTCAGCCTTTGACCTTGATCTCTCCCTGCATCCAGGGGTGGATGGCGCAAAGGTACTGGAGCCGGGTTCCCGCTGGGGCACTCACCACGGCCGAGATTTCGCCGCCAGGCGCAAGCAGCAGCGAGTCACCGACCTCGTTGAGCCCCAGCAGGCCGGCATTCAGCACCTCCATGCCCGGGATCGGGTTGAAGTCCGCGTCGACGTGCCCGATCGCCGGCTCGCAGGCGGTGCCGGGCGCGCCGCAATTGAAGATCTCGTCGATCGTGCTCGGCAGGGAGGCCCCGGTCGCGATCGTGATCGTGTGGGCTTCGTCGAACCCAGTCTTGTTCTTCCACGTCACCGTGCCACCCGACCGAATCTTGACTTTCTCACGGTCAAACCTGAACGTGTTCGTGAAGGACTCGTTGATTTCGACCTCGAACCCCCCGACCGCCTCCACGGTCGCGCTCGTCGGGCCGCGGTCACCGGCGGACGCCCCGCTCAGCGGAACCGTCGCGATTACCAACGTCAGCAGCAGCACGCGTTTCGTTGCTCGCCTCATCGCCTCCTCCTTTCCGGCCGCGAAGCCCTAAGAACGAGAGCGAACGACAGGGCGCGCTGCCGTTTCGTCAGCAGAGGAATCCAACGCGGCGCAGTGTGTTACGAACGACCGAAACTACTGCGAAGAACGGTCAGGTGTCAAGACACACGGCTGCCTGGAACAGGGGCTCCCGCCAGCGGCAAACCCGCGGTGCATACGCGGTAAACCAGCGATGACGCCGCGCGGCTCCCGCCGGAGAACCTTCCTGTGGATACACGTCCGCACCGTGCGAAAAGCCAGCCCTAGGGCACGCCAGGATGTGTCGCGCGCCACGCCTTGCAGTCCGCCCGCAGTTGCCGGCCGAGGAGCGCAATCTGATGGGAGTTGTCGAGCCGTACCCGGGGCACCTCGACCCTCGGGGGCCCACCCGCCGCCCCTTCCGACGCCAGCAACGCTGAGAAGGCTTGTACGGCACCGCACTGGGTAACCCTCGCCCGCGGGGAAACTCCAGAAAACGAGCGCCGTGCAGGTCCGCTCAGGAAGCCCGGAACCGTCGGGTGGGCGCACCTTGGTCGCGCGGCGCAGGTCGAGCAGGGCCGAGGGAGGGTTCGAGCCTGCGCGGAAACCTCCCATTAGCAGGTATGTTTCCCGTGCCGGGAGGGGCCGACCCCCGGTTTTCCTCAACCTGGTGTCGCAGGTTCGAATCCTGCCGGGGGTACTTGCGCGAACAAACCACGTCGGAGGGGAGTCGGCGACGAACCTGCAGAGGGCGAGCAGGCCGTCGGCGAGTGTGCGTCGCGTTGCTCGCCGTCGGGTCGCTCGCGACCGCTGGATGCGGTGGCTCAGGAACACCCGATGCGATCTCGTCGTCGACGCAGACGCGCACGGTGGACCTCGCGGAGCTGCCTGCCGATCAGGTGCTCGCCGCAGCCCGCGCGGCTGCCCATGCCGCGCGCTCGGTGCATGTGACGGGTGACATCTCCCGCGGCGGTCGGCGTACGACCTTGGACCTTCGCCTTCGTGACGGCGGCGATGGTCGCGGGTCCATCACGACGACCGGCGGGCGGATCGACCTGGTACGCACAGGGCGTGACCTGTACTTCAGGGCCGATCAGGCCACGCTGACCCAGGTGCTCGGACCGGACCGCGCGCGCGAGGCCGACGGCCGGTTCGTCAAGGTTGCCGTGGGCGACGCGACGTTCCGAAGCTTGCGCGACCTGCTTGACATGGACACGCTGTTTGAGGCGCTCCTCTTCCCAAAGGGCACTCTGAGCCGCGTCGACGGGATCCCGCTCGGGGGAGTCCCGACCGTGGGGCTGCGGGACGAGGATCCGACGTCTGGAGGCCTGCTCTACGTCGCCGCGTCAGGATCGCCGTATCCCCTGCTGCTTCGCCCGGACGATACTGGCGACGGCGAATTCGAACTCCGCCTGGGCGAGTGGAACGCCGACGTTCAAGTCGCGCGACCCCCAGCCGGAGAGACGGTCGACGTGGAGGCTCTCAACAATTAGTGCCCACCGTCCACATTGTACGGAAGGTCCTTTACGCATCCCACGATCCCCGTTGAGCAAACGGTTCCGGGGGTATTCGTGTCTGACACCATGTGACGAAACCGTACAATGTGACACGGCATCCCGAGGCATCGGTTGCAGGCTCACCCCCGCTGCGTAGGCCGCACGCGATGGTGAGGGTCCGCGCAGAAATAACTGCTGTTCGGGATGGCGAGTGACAACCGAGCCAGACGATGTCCTCGGTCTCGCCGTGATGGGCACCGAGGGGCCAAGGCACTGCGTCGTTGCCTGAGCCTGGATCAGGCTGAGACAGAGATGACAGAGGGTCACCGTGAGAAGCTCGCGGTGCTGACTGTCATTTGTCGTCCAGCTGGATCGGCGTTTTGCCACGCCCGCGCAGCTGAGGGTCCGTGCCAGACCAACTATTGCTCGGGATGCATTGCCGAACGTACGAGAGCGACCACTTGGGTCAGCGTCGGCGACGAGGCGTCCTCCTGGAGTGCCCGCGTCGTCGAAAGGCCCCAGCTCGGACGGCGTGCATAACGGTGGTCAGATCGGGCCGACGGCTTCGTCGGCTACCCGACCATCGTGAAACCTTCGAGCTGGGCCGCTGCAGTCAGTCGTGCGTCGTAGCACGCGAAGCGGTCCAGATCCGGGTCGGCGCCGCGTGCGGTAACCGCCGATGCAAGCTGGACGGCGTCGTACCCGCGGAGCCCGTGGACGGCGGCCCCCCGAGCGGCTTGCTCAAGGAGGTCTTCGCTCACCAGGACGATCGCGAACGCAGGTTCGTCGTCGCTTTCTCCGAACCAATCGAACTCAAACGCCTGCGTTAGGATCGCGGCCTCCGCGCGCGTGACGTCGCCCAGGCGGTGCTTCCGCCACAGCGCCGCGGGGACTTCGACGCGCGCGAGGCACGACACGACAACGTTGGTGAGGGACCGGATCATCTCAGCGTCATCCTCATCGACGTACCGTTTGACAAGCGCCGAGCTGTCGCAGAAGACGCTCAGTCGCGGTCATCCACGACGATCGCCGCCGCGGATGTTCCGCGTCCGGCCGCTCGCCGCGCGGCGAGGAGTTTCTCGGGATCGGGGCGGGGGCGGCGCAGCGCGGAGGACGGAGTCATCAGGAAGCCCGCGCGAGCGAGCCGTGCCCGGGTGCGTTCAGTGTCCGAGTCGGCGAATTCCGGATCGATCGCGGTTCGAAGCACAGCGACCGCCCACCCGTTGACGCTCCGCCCAAGACCGTCGGTGTGTGCCTTGATCTGCGCTGCGAGGTCGTCATCGAGCCGGATCGTCAGTTGTGCCATGCATCAATGTTGCCACGCCTGCTTGCATGAATGCAACCCGCGTCGTATCGGGAGGCAAGTGCTGGTGAGCGTCGTCGCCCGGCTTGACATCGATCCACGTGCTGTACATACTGCGTATGCATACTGAGTATGTACACCGTCTGGAGTCCACTGAATGTCAATCCGCGAAAGCCTTCTTGCCTTACTCGCCTCGGGGCCGCGGCACGGCTATCAGCTGCGCACCGAGTTCGAGGAGCGCACCGCCGGCATCTGGCCGCTCAACGTCGGGCAGGTCTACTCGACCCTCGAACGTCTGGAGCGCGACGGGATGGTGCTGGGCGGCGAGGCCGACGGCGAGGGGCGCCGCGCGTTCGAGCTGACCCCCGCCGGACGCGAGGAGCTGACCCGGTTCCTCCTTGAGCCGCAGGGCGACGAGGCTCCGGCCCGCGACGGGCTGATGCTCAAGGTCCTGATCGCCATCGAGACCCAGGGCATCGACGCGCTCCAGGTGGTCCAGGCCGAGCGCAGTTCACGGATGGGCGCGCTGCAGGCGCGACGCCGTGCCCATCGTGACGCCGGCGTCAACGGCGACCTGGCCGCCGGCCTGGCGTTCGACGCGCTCATCACACGCACCGAGTCCGAGCTTCGCTGGCTCGACATATGTGAGGAGCGCATCCTCGACCGTCGCAGAAACCCCACCACCTCCAGCAACGGCACCCACGACAAGGAGCACGCATGAACCCCGTCCTCGAGCTTCGCGACGCCCACCGCCGCTACGGCGCGGGCGCCGGCGAGGTCGTCGCCCTGCGTGGCGTCGACCTCTCGGTCGCCCCCGGCGAGATGGTCGCCGTCATGGGGCCGAGCGGCAGCGGCAAGTCGACGCTCCTGAACCTGGCGGGCGGGCTCGACACCGCGACCGCAGGCGCCGTCATGGTCGGCGGCGTCGATGTCGCCTCGCTCTCGCCTGCGGGCCTTGCGGCATTGCGGCGGACGCACGTCGGGATCGTGTTCCAAGAGCTCAACCTGCTGCCGATGCTGACCGCGGTCGAGAACGTGATGCTGCCCCTGGAGCTCGGCGGCGCCAGCGCCAAAGCGGCTCGCGGTGCGGCGCGCTCGGCCCTGACGCTGGTCGGCCTGTCCGGAAAGTGCGACCGCTACCCGGACGACCTGTCCGGTGGCGAACAGCAGCGCGTGGCGATCGCCCGCGCGATCGTCGGCGACCGTCCGCTCCTTTTGGCAGACGAGCCCACCGGGGCGCTCGACACCGCGACCGG
>JANMDV010000056.1:0-5922 GCA_031376485.1 Actinomycetota bacterium | reverse complement strand
GCGCCCGAACTACACCGGCAGCGCGGTCACCACGATGTTGTCGCGGTAGTGACCCTGGCCCCGCAGGAACGGTCCGCCGCAGGACCAGGACCAGTCGGTGGGACCCTCGAACGCATCCTTGAAGCGGCTCGACAGGGTCTGCTCGGCGGGTGCTGATGCCCGTTGGGTGCCCTTGACGCCTCCGAAACGAACGTAATCGCGGTTGCGTGCGCTTGGATGTAGAGGTCGCGCGCTCCGCACGGCGGCTCAGCCGGATCGCCGTTTCGTCGTTTTTGTGGTAGGCCCTGAATAGGCCCAACGCTGAGATTGGTGTCGATTCCGCCAGCAGGCCGACGCCGCAAAGCCTTGTAGAAAAAGGGATCTCACCGAAGCCGACGCGGGGACTCGAACCCCGGACCCCATCATTACGAGCAAGCGGCGGGACTTGCGATCACTTGCGCCTGTTGCGCGCGATGTCGACGGTCAGGCGGGTTCAGACGTGACGGGCGCCTCGAGTCTTGCGGTTGTGGTTGGGCCTTGTGTTGCCACCGCGTTGCCACCCTCGCCCGAGCGGCGGCTCCTTCTGCTCGGCGAGCCGACGGGGACTCGAACCCCGGACCATCGGCAACGCGAGCCTCTCCAGGCGCTGATCTCAGACGCTCAGCGGCTTAGGGGGTCACCCGCTCGCGTCGTCGGGGAGAGCAAACGCCTCAGTCACTCGCTGCAGGGTGAAGGACGAACGCATGCGGGTGACCGAGTTCTGGTTGGCGTACATGCCTTTCTCCCAGACGGCCTTCTCCCGCGTGAGGGTCTTGATCCATTCGACCCGCACCACGTATTCACGTAGGGCTGGATCCTCCCTGTCGTCTTCCATGCGCTCGGCACGGAGCGGCGCCTCAAGAATCGGGACTCGTCGGCCGTCAATGGGGACCATGAAGTTGCCGATCGGTTGGACGGTCTCTTTGACGATGCCGACCCCTACGTAGCCGGTCTTTGGAATGCAGGCGAAGACGCGATGTCCAGGCTCGAGCTGCCTGAGCGTGTTCGAGTACCAAGTCCCGCCTCCTGCGCAGATGAAGCCATAGTCGACCATGTCGTCCCAGTTCCTCCGGTGGTCTTCGCCCGCCGAGCAGTAGAAGTCCTGGCCGTTCCAGGTCTCTCGCGACTTCTTCTTGCCGGGTGCCTTTGCTCGGCTCTCCGCCTCCGATGGGTCGATCAGCCAACTGCGGGTGAGGTACTCCGCGTCGCCGTCCTTGAAGTACTGGAAGAACACTACGTTCAGCGGTAGGTCGTAGTCGGCGACATAGCTGACGATCCGTTCCGTGGCCGCATCGAGAGTGGATGAGACGATGATCAGCTGGTGCGACTCATTGAGTGATTCGGGTAGCTCCTGGTCGAAGCGATCACGGAACGCTGCCGCAAGCGACTGGCCGTCGGTGTGCTGCGAGTAGATCTCCGACAGGTCTTCGCTTGTGAGCGAGCGCACCCAATACCCGTAGTCCAACGCCTGCGCGACCACCTCGCGTGGGGTCTGGTCTCGCTTGAGCTCGAGGACGTAGACCGAGCCCTCGACATCGATAGCCAGGAGATCGACCCTCTTGCCGTACTTGGTGATGACCTGACGACCGAGCAGGAGCAGAGAGTCGAGCCCGAGGATCGAGAGATCCTGCTCAAGAATTCCCTCCAGGCGCGACTCCCTATCCAGCGCCGATGACGGCACCGGCTCGGGCTGACCACCATCGACCCGCCAGATGCCGACCTCGATAGGCATGTCCCCATCCTACGCGGTGGCAAACCCGAGAGAGATCCACGCCCCCGGCTACATGGGGAGGCCACACGGTTCCGTCGTGGTTCCAACCGTCGCCGACTCGAGGTGAACGGGGCCGGTAGTGAGGTAACCTGCCTGGAATGCGAATCGGGCGCCCGCAACTCGGCCACGGCCTTCCCTGATGCGCATCTTCTCACGGCCGCCTACTAGGTTCGGGTCGATGCCTGCGACCGGGATGCGGCTGGCCAAGAAGCGTGGTCGGCCAATTATTCAATTGGTGCTTGTGGCACTTGCTTTCGTGTTCGCGAGTCAGGCGGCTCTCGATCATGTCACCGCTGAACGGCCGCTGACTGGCGCCCCGGTGGTGGGTGGACCATTGGGCGGAGAAGTTGAGCACATCCTCGTCGCACCCAGCAACGGCAGCATCGCGTATGCCTTAACGAGGGGCGGCCTCTTCCTCACTCGGAACGGCGGTCGCAGCTGGCAGCTACGCCCGGTACGCCCCCCGGTGCAGCTCTTTGCCGTCGACCCTCGCCGGCCGGCGGTTCTCTATGGGAGTGACGGAAAGGGGCTGATCCGGAGTCGGGACGCCGGGCTCCGTTGGCACACGCTCGGCGTGCGCGTTCCGGGTTACGCACCGACGGTCTTGACCATCGATCCACGCAAGAGGGGCAGGCTCTACCTCGGCACTGAGCGATCCCTCTATCGCAGTACAGACGACGGTGCGCACTGGAAGCAGATCGCCCCACTCGCCGCGCGGACACTCGCTCTCGACCGACGCGGCGGGCTGATCCTCGCCGGGTTCGACGGCCTGTACCGAAGCCAAGATGCTGGCGGGCACTGGAAGACGCTCGAGCCCGGTGTCCATGCCCAGTCGCTGGCCGTCGACCCGCGGTGGATCGGCACGTTCTATCTCGCGTCCTACGGCGCCAGCATGCTTGGAGCACCGACTTTCCAGCAGGCAGGGGTGTTTCGGACCACGGACGGGGGCGTTACCTGGACTCAGATTGCGAGCGGGTACTTCGACCAGATCGTCATCGATCCCGGTTCGCCCTCGACGCTGTACGGCAGGACCCAACTCCCATTTCGCCTCATGCGGACCAGCAATGCGGGAGCCTCCTGGCAGGAGATCGGCCGAGAGCTCCCAGGCAGCCCCAGCAGCATCGCCCTCGCATCGGGAAAGCCAACGCGCCTTTACCTCGGCACCGCCGTGGATCCCTCTGCCAGCGACGATCCGAACGGCGCCGCCGGCGGTGGGGTCTTCATCAGCACCGATCGTGGACGGCGGTGGCGATCGGCCAACGCAGGGCTCGTGGGCACCGTGGTCAGGGCGGTGGCGACCGCGCGCCGCTGCCCGGCGCGCTCATACGCGATCACTGGCCCCGCGGATTTCCCGGGCGGCAGTCGGCTGTTCTCGAGTCGTGACGGAGGACGAAGCTGGCGCCGGCCGATCGAGCCGCCGCCCGCTCTGGCTCGAGGGCAATACGACCAACCTCTGAACTTGTCCGCGTTGGCCGTTGACGCAGGCTCGGCGACGCGGGCCTACGCAGGGTCAAACCTCGGCGTCTGGCTCACGACCGACGGGGGCATGAGCTGGCGAGGGCTCAGTTCCGCTCCCACGGATGTGGCAGTCCTCGGCGCGCATCCCGTTCGCGCCGGCACGGTCTACGCTGGTGGGGCCACGGGCCTGGCAGCCACACGCGACGGTGGGTCCACATGGACTGACGTGGGATTGCCGGTGGGGCCTGAGGTCCCGGTGACTGCGGTGGTCTTCCATCCACGACGCCCTGACGTCGTGTTTGTGGCAACAAGAATCCCCTTCGACTCTGGTTCGTCCACAAATCCCGCTCCTCCCAGGCTTGGCGACGGCGTCTACGGAAGCATCGACGGAGGTTCGACCTGGACATTGCTGAGCCAAGGGCTTGGCGACCGGCACGTCGGTGCGCTGGCCCTGGATCCACGCCGTACGGCGACGCTCTACGCCGCCACGGAGGGCTACGGCATCTTTCGGACCACTGACGGCGGCAAGCAGTGGAATCCAGCGCGTTCTGGCAAGACCGGCTTCGGGCCAGGCCAATCCACGGTCACGGCACTGACCGTGGATCCCGTCGACGGCACGCTCTATGCAGCTTCGGGGAAGTACGCGCCCAAGCCTGGGATTTGGAGAAGTCGGGATGGCGGAGGCTCTTGGTCGCGAGTAGCGCCCAGCATCCTCCACACTGACGTCGCCGCCATGACCGTAGACGCATCCGGCACCTTCTTGGATGTCGCCACGATCGGTCTGGGAGTGGTACGCATTCCACTGCGAAGAGTCACTGCTCTTCCCTGCCGCGGCGGGTGACGAAGTCCTTCCCGACAGGGACTCGGACAGGACATCCCTCGGTCTGGCTTCTGTCTCCCTCGTCGCGCTGCCACGACCCCTCGTGGAGCCAACGCCCCTCGAGCGACGTCCCCATCTACCAGCTTCTGCGGGTCGGGGCGTCCTGGTGTCAATGCCGGTTGTGAAGTGGTCACCTTCTGCCGGTTGAAATCTGCACCCCTGGGTCCGCCGCGGCCCAAACCGGCTGAACCTGCCCGCCCCGGTGCGGGAGAGGTGAACGCGATCTGATGCGGTTCGCGAGCGCGGCGGGTCGGCTGTGGGCCCCCAGCAGAGGAGGCTATGAACGTTGTCTCTGTCTACCCGCGCGCTCCAGCTGGAAAGCATTCACCTCACAGCCTGGCACCGGGAGGTGAACCCTGGTTCGCCTCCTCCGCGCCGATATCGTCCTCCCAACCGAAGCCGACGCGGGGACTCGAACCCCGGACCCCATCATTACGAGTGATGTGCTCTACCAGCTGAGCTACGTCGGCGTGACGGGAGCTCGCGCGGCCGTCGAGGCGACAGGATAGCGAGTGCTTCCACCGGCAGGAGATGCCGACACAGGATTCGCGCCGTCCGTACCGTCAGGACAGAATCGGGTGATGAAACCGGACCCGTTGCGCGAGGAGGAGGTCGAGTCGCGGTGGGAGGCGACTCCCGCGATCGGGCTCGTCATCGCCGCGCAGGTGGTGCTCGCGGTCGTCAGTCGCGCCGGGGACTGGACGCTCGCCGGGTTGTCCTGGTGGGTGTGGCTCGTTCCTGTCGTGCCTGAGGTCGCGCTGCTGGTCCCGCTCGCGTTCAGCCGGCGGCGGATGCACGTGGTTCAAGAGGGCGAGCGCCGCTCGGTCGCCTTGGAGTTGCTCGCGATCGTCGGGGTGACCAACGCAGCGCTGGTCGTCGCGCTGCTCGCATCGCTCGTTCGGGGTGACGAGAAGAGCGGAGGCGAGCTGCTCCTCAAAGCGGGCTCGGTGTGGTCGACCAACGTCATCGCGTTCGGCCTGTTCTACTGGGCGCTCGACCGGGGCGGGCCCATGCGGCGGCTCATGCCCGACCCGCCGCCGCCGGACCTGCAGTTCCCGCAGATGGAGAACCCGCAGCTCGCCGCGCCCGACTGGCACCCACGCCTGATCGACTACGTCTACGTCTCGTTCACCAACTCGATCGCGTTCAGCCCGACCGACGCCATGCCCCTGAGCCGGAAGGCGAAGGTGCTGATGATGTTCGAGTCCGCAGTGTCGGCCGTGACGGTTTTGCTGGTCGCCGCCCGCGCGGTCAACATCTTCAAGTGACGCGACGCGGGTTCAGCCCTCGCAGAGTGCCTTGAGTCGCTCCAGCCCCGCCCGCTGTCCGGCGGCCAGACGGTCTTCGGTGTCGATCGACTCGTCCAGGAACTCCGCGCGGGTGTGCCACACGATCGTGCTGCCACCTTCGCGCGGGACGACCGTGAAGCTCGCCCGATGTGACCGAAGCGGCGGACCCGCCGTGACGGTGTAGGCGTAGGTCCGAGCCAGGTCGTCGCGCTCCAACAGACGCTCCACAAGCTCGGCACCCTCGGCGCTTCGCAGGGTCCGGATGTCACCGTCGACGTTGCACTCGACGTACTTTGCAAACCACTTCGGCACCGCAGTCACGTCGCCCACCACTGACCAGGTCACGTCCGGTGGGGCATCGACGTCGATCGTAAGTGTGTACTCGTTGGCCATGGTTTCCTTTGGGATGGGGGTCGCCGCAGCTGACGCCCACCCAGGCTGAGCGGCGTCGGCGCCTGCTGATTATGTTGTCTTTCGAGCGCCCGTGCGCGGTGAACGCGGCAGGC
>JANMDV010000023.1:0-50881 GCA_031376485.1 Actinomycetota bacterium | reverse complement strand
GAAGACGGCCGACGAGCGGGCGGATGAAGCCGCCGCTCTCCGGGGCCTCGATGAAGCCGACTTCGAGATTCTCGAGCTCGCCGATCTCGACGAAGCGGATGAGCAGCACCGTCTTCCCCGCACCCCTCAGGCCGATCAGCATGACGCTCTTACCCGGGCGACCGCTCATGGCCCGCCGGAGCGCGACTCCGAAAACGTCGATCAGCTCGTTGCGACCGAGCAACGCCGGCGGCGGCGACCCGGCTCCCGGTCGGTAGGGGTTCTCGAACTCGTCCATTTTGACCGACCTTACCACGGTTTATGCTTCTTATCCTCAGATGGATAAACTCTGTCAAATTGGACGGTGCCAGTGGCGTCGCCCCGCTAGCTAGTGTCCTGAGTCAGAAGTTCGGTGATTGTTTCGGCGAGCGAGACCGAGCGAGGTAAGGACGCAGGGAACCTGCATATCGGGGTTATATTCGGGTGACCGAGGACGCCGCATCGCGACGGTCGCAGCCGTCGAAACTGCAGCTAACTTCTGACTCAGGACACTAGGTCCTCGCGTAGGCCTCGATCGGGGGGCAGGCGCAGATCAGGTTTCGGTCGCCGTGGGCGTGGTCGATGCGGCCGACGGGGGGCCAGTACTTGGCGGTCCGAAGGCTCGGCACGGGGTAGGCGGCGACTTCGCGGCTGTAGCTTCGCTCCCAGGTGTCTGCGCTGACGTCGTCGGCGGTGTGCGGCGCGCCGCGCAGCGGGTTGTCGTCGACGCTCCACTCCCCCGACTCGACCCGGCGGATCTCATCCCGGATCGCGATCATCGCGTCGCAGAAGCGGTCGAGCTCGGCCTTGGACTCGGACTCGGTCGGCTCGACCATCAGGGTGCCGGGCACCGGAAACGACATTGTCGGGGCGTGGAACCCGTAGTCCATCAGGCGCTTCGCCACATCGTCGACGGTGACCCCGCAGGCCTCTTTGATCGGCCGCAGGTCCAGGATGCACTCGTGGGCGACCCGGCCGTTGGCCCCGCTGTAGAGAACCGGGTAGTGCGGCGCCAGGCGCGCGGCGATGTAGTTGGCTGACAGGATCGCCACCTCGGTCGCTCGGCGAAGGCCGTCCGGCCCCATCAGCGCGATGTAGAGCGACGGGATCGGCAGGATGCTTGCCGAACCCCACGGCGCGGCCGAGATCGGGCCAACGCCTGTTACCGGTCCCGCCTCGGCGACCAGCGGGTGGTTTGGCAAGAACGCCGCAAGGTGGGAGCGCACCGCGACCGGGCCCACTCCCGGGCCGCCGCCGCCGTGCGGGATGCAGAACGTCTTGTGCAGGTTCAGGTGCGAGACGTCGGCGCCGAACGCACCGGGCTTGGCGAGACCCACCAGGGCGTTGAGGTTGGCGCCGTCCACGTACACCTGCCCGCCCCCTGCGTGGACGGCGTCGCAGATCGCGCGGATCTCGACCTCGAAGACTCCATGCGTCGAGGGGTAGGTCACCATGATCGCGGCGAGCCTGTCGCCCACCTCGTCGACCTTGGTGCGCAGGTCGTCCAGGTCGACGTTGCCGTCGGAATCGCACGCCACCACGGTCACGCGCATCCCCGCCATGACGGCCGAGGCGGCGTTGGTGCCGTGGGCCGAGGACGGGATCAGGCAGACGTTGCGCCCATCCTCCCCGCGCGAGCGGTGGTAGGCACGGATCGCGAGCAGGCCGGCAAGCTCGCCTTGGGAGCCGGCGTTCGGCTGAAGCGAGATCGCGTCGTAGCCGGTGACCTCACACAACGCCGCCTCGAGATCGTGGATCATCTCGACGTAGCCTGCGGCCTGCTCAACCGGGGCGAACGGGTGCATCCGCGCGAACTCGGGCCACGTGATCGGCAGCATCTCGGTCGTCGCGTTCAACTTCATCGTGCATGAGCCGAGGGGGATCATCGTACGGTCGAGCGCCAGGTCACGGTCGGCCAACCGGCGCAGGTACCGCAGCATTTCGTGCTCGGTGTGGTAGCGGTTGAACACCGGATGCGTCAGGAACTCGCCTGTTCTGGCGAACGTGGCGAGACCGCCCGCGGCGACGGCGTCGAGGTCGTCCACGGACGCCGTCACGCCGAAGGCCCCCCAGAGCGACTCGACCACATTGCGGGTAGTGGTCTCGTCCAGGCTGATGGCAACGGTGTCGGCATCGACCCGCCACAGGTTGATCCCGTCGTCGCGGCCCGCGGCACACACCTGGTCCGCACGACCGGGAATACGGACGCGGACGGTGTCGAACCAAGAGTCGGCCGGGACGTCGACGCCGCCGCCGCGAAGACCCGCAACCAGGATCGACGTCAGCCGATGCACGCGCGACGCGATCCGGCGAAGCCCCTCGGGGCCGTGCCACGCCGCGTACATCCCGGCGATGACCGCCAGGAGCACCTGCGCTGTGCAAACGTTGCTCGTGGCCTTCTCACGCCGGATGTGCTGCTCGCGGGTCTGCAGGGCCAGCCGCATTGCGGGCCGCCCCGCGACATCGAGCGACACGCCGACGAGGCGTCCGGGCAGCGCGCGGGCGTGCTCGTCGCGCGTGGCGATGAACCCGGCGTGCGGCCCGCCGTAGCCCATCGGCACGCCGTAGCGCTGCATCGAGCCGACGGCGATGTCGGCGCCCATCTCGCCAGGCGGGGTGGTCAGCACCATCGCGAGCGGATCGGCGGCGACCACCACGAGCCCGCCGGCCTCGTGGACCCGTTCGGCCACCGGCGCCAGATCGCGCAACACGCCCGATGATCCGGGGAACGCCAGGAGCACCCCGAACATCGCGTCGGGAAGCTCGCTCGCGGGATCGCCGACGACGATCTCGATCCCGACCGGCTCGGCACGCGTCGCGACGACCGCGATCGTCTGCGGGTGGCAGTCGGCGTCGACGAAGAACACCGGCGACGGCGACTTGCCGAGTCGCTTGGCCATCGTCATCGCCTCGGCCGCGGCGGTGCCCTCGTCCAGGAGGGATGCATTGGCGAGTGGCAGCCCGGTCAGGTCGGCGACGAGCGTCTGGAAGTTCAGGAGCGCTTCCAGGCGCCCCTGCGAGATCTCGGGCTGGTACGGCGTGTAGGCCGTGTACCAGGCCGGGTTCTCGAGGATGTTCCGCTGGATGACCGGCGGCGTGATCGTGTCGTGGTAGCCCAAGCCGATCAGCGACGTCATGACCGTGTTGCGCGACGCGACCTCGCGAAGGCGCGCGATCGCCTCGGTCTCGGTCAGCGGCATGGGCACTGCAAGCGGCTCGGCCAGCCGGATCGACGCCGGCACGGTCTGGTCGACCAACTCCGTCAGGTCGGACACGCCGACGGCGTCGAGCATGTCGCCCACGTCGGCGCCCTCGGGGCCGATATGGCGGCCGGCGAACGCGGCGTGGTCTTCCAGATCGGCCAATGTGGGACGGGTGTCGATCATCAGGGGCTCCCGGTGTGGTGGCATGCGAAGCTCGCGTGCCCCCGCTGTCCGTGTGCCTGAGAGATGGACCCGGTGACCCGAGCTTTCCCCGTCGGCGGGATGCCTGTGCATCCGCTCTCCAGCGTTACCGCGCCCCCCACGGTCCCTTGTGCCTGAGAGTTTCCGGGGCGGTTGCTCCTTCGGCGCCGGCTCGAAGCCGGTCTCTCCCACGGCGGGCGGTCGGTGGCGGAAGGCTAACAGGACGTCGTCCACAGGGCCGTCGTCTCAGAAAGGAATTTGTCCGCATGACGCGGCGATCCGACCCGCCTGCGGAGGGCTCCATAAGCTTTGGCCCATGCCCGAATCTGCCCCACCCCGGATCGCTCTCGTGGGACCGACGCATCCGGCGCCCGGCGGCATCGTGCATTTCACGGCGGGTTTGGCTGAGGCGTTGGCCGAACGCGGCGAATCGCTCGTCATCGGTTGGCAGCGACGGTTCCCGGCGCGGCTGTACCCGGGGACGATCACCGACGAGGTTTCCGCGACGTCGGTCTCGGCCACTGGCGAGCCGATCCTCGACCTGCTCGATCCGCGTAGCTGGCGGCGTGCGGCGCGCCGAATCCGTGTTTTCGATCCGGACGTCGCCCTCTTGCAGTGGTGGCATCCGATGCACGCGCCGGTGCTCATCACGATGCGACGCATGTTGCATCGGGCTGGGATTCCGGTCGTCGTCATCTGTCATAACGTCGAGCCGCATGAGACCAACGCAGCGTGGCGCAGGCTGACGCGCGCGGCGCTCGGCGGCGCTGACGCCCTTGTCATTCACGCATCGGCCCTGCGTGCGCAGGCCCAGGCGATGGCTCCCGACGTACCGATCATCGAAGCGTTCCTACCGGTCTTCGACAACGTCGCCGCCGCGATGGAGACACCGACTCGGCACGCGACGGACGCCCTGCGCGCGCGCGTCGGCGCCGACAACCGCAAGCTGCTCCTGTGCTTCGGATACGTCCGTCCGTACAAGGGCGTGGCAGACGCCATCGCCGCGATGGCGCATGTGACCAGCGATGCCACCCTGCTTGTCGCGGGCGAATGCTGGGAAGGCGACGCGGACTATCGCGAGGCGGCTGCGCACGCGGGGGCGGACCGCGTGACCCTGGATTTCAGGTACATCCCCAACGACGAGATCCCGGTCATGTTCGCCGCCGCCGACGCGGTCGTCGTGCCCTACCGCACAGCGACCCAATCGGCGGTCGCGGCCCTTGCGTTCGCCTTCGACCGGCCGGTGGTGGCGACGCGCGCCGGTGGCCTGGCCGAGCTGGTCGAAGATAGTGTGACCGGTGCGCTCGCAGCCCCTGGAGACCCGGTCGCATTGGCCGCGGCGATCGACCGGGTACTGGCCGATGAGCGCGATTGGACGCCTGCCGTCCGTGCCACCCGGGAGCGGCTCTCGTGGAGCCGCTACACGGACCTGGTCATCGATGACGTCGCTGCGCTCGGCAGGGTCCGCGACCGGCGCACGCACGCCATCCTGGACCGCGAGTCGCGCCAGTCCAAGGCCGCCAAGATCATCTGGACCTTGGAGCGCGAGCGACGGCTCGCGGGCTCACGCGTGCTCGACATCGGCACGGGCAACGGGACGATCGCCGCGGAGCTTGCGACGCAGGTCGGCTCGACGGGCCGGGTGGTCGGGGTCGACGTCGAGGACGTCCGCGTGGACCGGGAGGGGTACGACTTCCACGTACTCGACGGCGAGCGCGTGCCGTTCGCCAACGGATCGTTCGACGTCGTCGTGTCGAACCACGTGGTCGAGCATGTCGGCGACGGCGACGCGCAGCAACGCCACTTGGACGAGGTTGCGCGGGTGTTGGCGCCGGGCGGGGTCGCGTACGTCGCCGTCCCCCATCGTTGGCGCCTCGTCGAAAACCACTACCGACTGCCGCTTCTCAGCTGGCTGCCGACGCGTCTGGCCGACCGCTACGTCAGCGTGACCGGGCGCGGCAATCGCTATGACTGCCGATTGCTCACGCGCCGCGCCTTGCTGACGATGCTTCGATCGGCGGGCCTGTCGGCCCGCGACGCCACCGGTGAGCTGATCAACGCGACCGTCGCCCTGGACAGCGGCCTGACCGCGCGCCTCCTTCGGGTGCCGGGTACCCGCAAGTTGGTCCGGGGGCCCGCACTCCCCACCATCGTCGCGATCGGGCGAAAGGGCCCGTAAGAAATAACTGCTGTCTCGGCGGCGGTTAGCAGTCGCCGCCAAACGGTGCAGCCGTTTTTCTGCGGGCACGAAGGGCACGGGCACGTCGCTCTGGAATCAGCCGACGGGGACCGGTTGACCAACCGCGTCGCGGCGCACAACGTACGTCTTTGCCATCAGGTCGCCCATCCGCTGGTGACGGCGGTGGGCCAGGATCAAGATGAACTCGGCGAGGGCGATCAAGCCGCCCAGAATCGGTCCAACGGCGGGAATCAGTGCGGGGATCAAAAACGGCAGGTACCGGACGAACGCGCGTGGGATTCCGCAGACCGCACCGGTCGCGTTGACTACGCGGATCCCGACCATCCGCTTGCCAAGCGACCAGCCGGTCATGCCTTGCAGGATGACGTAGTACGCCAGAGCCAGAAGGGCGCTCATGAGCTGGTATCCGACGACTTGGCTGCCGGTCGCGGCGTAGACGTCGTTCCCCAACGTGAGGCAGCTTTTGAGGCTGGCCTCGATCTGGTCGCAGGACGTCACACCGGTCCGCTTCTCGAGCGACGCGAAGAAGATCACGAACAACGGGATCAGGAGCAACGCGAAGTCGATGAAGACCGCCCCGATCCGACGACCACGGACGTTGGTGGGGTCCGGGTCGAGGTCCGGAGCGCCGGCGGCGACGGGGGACAGAGACGGCGGGGTGTCGCTGCTCACTGAGATCCTCGTGGATTGTGGGGTGGGCACGCAATAAACGGGCTCGGCCACGCGGCATCACCCACTACCGGGACGTGAGCGTCCTTTCTCACAAACACGTTGCGATCTGGCGGCTGCAAAACTCCGCCGGATTTGGTCAGTTGGGTTGAGGAGCATTCGCCTCTGGGGCTGTGTCCTCGCCTCCGCCCATACTCACAAGTATGGGGCGAAGGCTGCGTCCTTGTCCAGCGGGTTTTCACTCGCCATATTATCAATTTACTTGTGAGACAGGATATTACCGAGCGACGAGGACGACAGACGCAGATCATCCAGGCGCCGACAGGTTTGTGACACGCGGGAAGGGGCTTCCGTACACCCTTATTCGTCCGTGATATGCAGGCTTTTCTTGAGACCCTGGTGTCAGACACGAACGTTCACCTTGTGCGATCGTCCTCAGGCGCTCCGGCCAAAGATGCCGCGGCGGCGTTTGGGCGGGAACACGTGGCCCAGGTCCAGGTGCTCGAAGCCGGCTGGGGCCTCACCATCGGCTGCGTACCGGTAGAGCGAAACGCGGAAGACCATGTTCAAAGCGCCCATCACGACGGCGACGACCATCACCCACCCAAGGCCGAGGGCGCCTGCGAGCACGACCAACTCCGGCTGCCCGCCTCCGCCGACCAGAAGGAGCGGTGGCAGAGCCAGCAGGACCGCCAGGAACGTGATGACGGACATTCCGAGCTCACCCGAGACCGTCTCGCCCCACGTCCTGACGAACAAGTCTTTGGATCGGGCGATCGCCTCGCGCACGGCCAGGCCCTCGAGCACCAGGACAGGGAGGATCAGGTACGTGATGAGCGCCCATGCGATCCCCAAAAGACCCGCCGCGATCCGCCCGAGGATGCCGGCACGCTCTTCGATTGCCCGAAGCACGAACGACACGATCACCGAGACGAGGGCCCACGGCGCGATCGCCGCTGCATGCCGCCAGGCATCCGAGATCGCACTGCCGACGGTCGGGTCCCCTCCGGTCATCCGGTCGTCGGCCGCACATACGAGGGCGACGTTGAAGAAGATCGTGATGTACGACAGCAGGTAGGTCGCGACACCGATCAGGATCCACTCGAATGGCGTCGGCATGGCAAGCGGCCCGTTGTCTCGAATCACGCTGAGATCGTCCGCGAACAATCCGAAAAACACGAGGGCCAGCAGGCCTGCCGAGGACAGGAACGAGAGGATCGGCAAGACCAGCAACTCACGATCGGCCTTCAGAACGTCCCACGACGCTTGGACCAGACGGAAACCATTCTGGATGCGTTCAATCATGCACGTGCGCCTCGATGCGTGGAGGGTGCGGCGATGCCGCTGAGTAGGCTTATCGGCATGAGCCCTCCAAAGGACAAGACTCCGGCCGCAACGTCGGTGCCCAAGATCACGTACACGCTGTCGACGCTCGTGATGCCGAGCCACACCAACACCCTGGGCGTGATGCACGGCGGGTGGATGATGTCGTGGATGGACATGGCCGCGTGGGTCGTCGCCGCCCGCGCCGTCGAATCGGATCAGACCGTGTTCTTCAAGGCCGCCACCGACGTCGTGTGGACAGGGCCGGTCAAGGCCGGCGAGGTGTGCAGCGTCAAAGCCACGCTGATCGCGATCGGTCGCACATCACTGTCGGTCGCGGTCGCGGCAACCGCCGAGGACCCCGCCGCCAAGACGACCCGCGAGGTCTGCACATCGAGGTTCACGATGGTTGCAGGCGCCAACGGCGCGTCCGAGCCGGTGCGCCTGCACCGTCGCCGCCGCTGACGGCCCCGTTCCCCACGCGCTCCCAGGATGGAACCCTCGCGTCCCGGACTTGAGGTTCGGTCCTGCGCGCAGCTGACACCTCCCAGACAGAGCGTATGGTTCGGACGTGGCCGAGTGGTTCATCGTCAACGTCGCCGAGGCTCCGGCGCTGCGCCATGAGCAGGCGGGAACGTACGTGCGGTTCGAGCAACCTGACGCCCGGTTCCCCGACTTTGGCATCAACATCCACGTACTGCACCCGGGTGAGCCCGCCTCCAAGTACCACCGCGAAGACGCCCAAGAGGACTTCCTGGTCCTGCACGGCGAAGCCTTGGTGATCATCGACGGGAATCAGCGACAGCTCGGCGCCTGGGACTTCGTCCACTGCCCCGCCGGCACCGACCACGTCTTCATCGGAGCGGGTACCGGCCCGTGCGCGATCCTGATGGTCGGCGCCCGCGGCGTCGACCAGAGCGTCCACTACCCGGTCAACGACCTCGCGGCGCCCTTCGGCGCGTCGGTGACCGAGCCGACGGACTCACCCACTGAGGCCTACGCCAACTGGTCCAACGAGTTCACCGAAACCCACTTGGACTGGCCGCCACGGTGAGCGAACTGGGCGACCTGCTCACGCTCGTGATCGTCGCGCGCGACTCGTACCGGACGCTCCACGGCACGGTGCATACCTGGACGCATCATGAGCGCTCCATCGAGGCGATGCGGCGGTTCAACGACGCGCACGGAGTCACGGGCGGCATCCTCTACGCCATGGGCACCGAACGCACCGAGGACGCCGAGCCGGCACCCGAGACGAGTGAATCCGAAGTCCGCATCTGGCTTGAGGTTCCGGACCGCGCACGTTGCGAAACGACGCGCGAGATCGGCTCTCAGTCATTGGATGACCTTCTGATCGTCGACGG
This sequence comes from Actinomycetota bacterium, assembly GCA_031376485.1. GTDB lineage: Bacteria > Actinomycetota > Thermoleophilia > Miltoncostaeales > Miltoncostaeaceae > CALMEC01. Next base: position 41,903 of record JANMDV010000023.1, on the reverse strand, counting down.
CACGACCTGGTGGTCGGACCATCCCGAGTTCGGGGCGATGACCAACCACGGCGATCCGCATCATCTGCACGGGCTTCCGGTCGGACAGGAGATCTTGGATCCGATCCGGCTCCTGGTGGGGCGAGACCTAGTAGTGCTCGGTCCCGGCGTGACGGTCGCAGCTCGTCAGGCCATCACCGTCACGACGGCTGTCCGCAGGGCGTCGCAGGTGCTCTTCATTGATGAGGACCACATGCTCGGCCCGAGGCCCGACTCCCAGGAGCTCGTCATCGATGCCGAGCGCGGGATCGTGCTGCGCCAGACCTCGTTCCTCGACGGCGAGCCGTACATCGTCACCGCGTTCACCGAGATCGTGTTCGACGAGCCGATCGACCCGGATCTCTTCGTCTTCGCGAGCAGGTCAGGAGAAGCGCCGATCGACGCCGGCTTCGTCCGTCCCCGAAACGTCCCGCTGCACGATGTCGCGGCGGCCGCATCCTTCGAGGTGTTCGCGGCGCGCGACGTCCCCGACGGTTGGCGGCTGACCTGTTCCGTTCGCGAGGCGAACGACCGCGCCGGCTGGCCCGCCGCCGTGGACCTGCACTACGCGGCGAGCGACGCAAGCGCCAACGTCAACGTGACCGAGACCGCGGTCACCGATCGCGCCCCGGAGCGCACGCCCGACGGGCGCCCGTGGGAGACCCTGACCCGCGACGGCGTCACCTGTCGCGTCTGGGACCCCGCCGACGACGACTGGCCGATGCCGCGCATCCTTGTGTTCGAGCGCGGGAAGACGGAGATCCGCCTGACGTCGACCGAACTCAGCCGTGACGCACTCGTGGTCTTCGCCGCGATGTTCGGGCCGGCTCGCCAAACACCGCCGTCTTTCGACTGAGCCGCACTCAAACGAAGCCCGGTTAGGCCGGCGTCTGCTCGATTCGGATGGTGTTGATGGTGATCGGGGTGCGGGGCCGGTCGCGGCCGTCGGTCGCGATGGTGCCGATCTTGTCGACGACGGCCTGTCCCTTGACGACCACACCGAAGTTGGTGTGCGCGCCGTCAAGCCACGGGGTCGCCTCGGCGGTGACGATGAAGAACTGGCTGCCGTTGGTGCCGGGTCCGGCGTTGGCCATCGCGAGCGATCCGTTGACGATCTTGTGGTGGTTGAACTCGTCGGCGAACTTGTAGCCGGGACTCCCGGTGCCCACCCCGTCCGGACAACCGCCCTGGATCATGAAGTCCTTGATGACACGGTGGAAGACGCCGCCGTCATAGAAACCCGCCTCAGCCAGCCCGACGAAGTTGCCGACCGTCTGCGGAGAGTCGGATGCGAAGAGCTCGCATGTGATCTCGCCCTCGCTCGTGTCGAAGATTGCGGTGTACTTGATGCTCGTGTCTGCGGGAGATGGAAGCGTCGGCATTCGATTGGACCCCTTCGGAGATGACTGCGGACAGCCTACTCGACACCTCCAAAGAGCCCCGCCGAGTGCGTTCGGCGCTCGCGCCCGGGCGTACCGCCCGTTTTCGCTTGGATCCTCAGCACGCTTAAGCCTGGATGCGCGCACGATGCGTCCGGCGACGATGCGACGGACATCGACAGAAATGGGCGTTGAGCGCCGCGCCGTCATCCGTTGCGACAGCGCCCAACGATTCCCGTCCATGGCAGCTCGGGTCCATCCGCGCTGTGTCATGCACGGTAGCGCCTCGACGCCACCTCCGCATCACGCATGATGCGTGAATCAGAAGCCGGCGGAGTACCCGTCTTTTCGCGGCTCCGAACCACCCGCCAGCCGGTCGTCACAGCATTGGATGATCTGCCCGCCGCCGAATCCTCCGGTGTCGGGGTCGCGGACCACACGGTGGCCACGCCGGGTCAGATCATCTTCCAGACCCCACAGGCCTGGTTCGAGCGCCAGCGCCCATCCTTCCGTGCTCCGGTCACACCGAAACCGCGGCGCATCGAGCGCCTGCTGCGGGTCGCACCGCCGGTCGACCATCGCCGACACGACTTGCAGGTGGCCTTGGGGCTGCATGTGGGCGCCCATGACGCCGAACGGGCCGAGCAGTTCGCCGTCGCGCAGCAACATTCCGGGGATGATCGTGTGGAACGGCCGCTTGCCGGGCGCCAGCCTGTTGGGATGCCCCGGCTCCAGTGTGAACCCCGCGCCCCGGTTCTGCAGCGCAATGCCGGTGCCGGGCGCGCCGACCCGCGCTCCGAAGCCGTGGTACAGGCTTTGAATGAACGAGCAGGCCATCCGGTCCTCGTCGACGACGCACAGGTAAACCGTGCCGGCCGACGGGAGCGTTCCGGGCGCAGGGTCTCCCGCCCGGTCGTTATCGATGCCCGCGCGTCGACGAACGAGGTACTCGGGATCCAGGTAGCCGGCGGGCAGCGGGCCGTCGGCGATGTATCGGTAGGCGTCGCTCAACGCGAGCTTGATCGCCTCGGCCTGTAGGTGTACGCGGTCGGCCTCAGACGCACCAGCCAAGCCGAACCCGGCCACCAAGCCGAGCGCCTGAAGCGCGGCCGCACCCCACCCATTTGGCGGAAGCTCGACGACCTCGACATCGCGGTAGGCCAGGCGTACGGGTTCGACCCACTCCACAGTGTGCGACGCCAGGTCCTCGGGCCAAAGCCAGCTGGCCGCACAGATGGCTTGGGCCACCGGCCCACGGTAGAAACCGTCGGCGCCGAGGTCGGCGATCCGGCGCAACGTCCCGGCCAGGGCCAGGTTCGTGACCGTGTCGCCAACGCGCGGCGCGGGTGTGAAGCACGCAGTCAACTCGGGATCGCCGATGATCGCGGGCGCGAGGTCGGCCCACGCCCGACTGATGACCGGCGTCGCGACAAACCCCCGCTCGGCCGCGTCGATCGCAGGCGCAAGACACCGGTCGAGCCCCAACCGCCCGTGGCGCTCAAGCAGCGCCACCCACCCCGACACCGCGCCGGGCACTGTCACCGACATCGGCCCGTGGAGCGGGAGCGTGTCGAGTGCGTTCGGGTCGGCGGCACGGGGCGCGCGGCCGCTGGCATTGAGCCCGGTCAGCTCGCCGTCGCGCCACACCAATGCAAACGCGTCGCCGCCGATCCCGGTCGACATGGGCTCGCACACGCACAGCACAGCCGCAGCCGCGACGGCGGCGTCACACGCATTGCCGCCAACGCGAAGGATCTCGAGCGCGGCGTCCGTCGCACGCGGATGGCTGGTCGCCGCCATCGCCCGCGACGAGACGACCGCCGCTCGCTCCCCGTCCGCCATCGCGCCAGCGTACTCGGGCGGCGCTCGCACCTCCGCCCCGCGACGTCGCCGCCTTTGCCGTGGCCCTGGTGGATGCCGGGCACCATGCGCTCCATGTTCGAGATATCGACTGCAGGTCGCCAGCGGTCCGAGTTCCGGGTCGCGCCCTGGGCGTAGGGGCGCTGGGTGAGGTCGAGACCTTCCGCTCGAGATCCGCGTGCCGTTCGGGCGCTGGGAAGAACCGATCCTAACGTTAGCTACGTTAGGATCGTGGGGATGGTCCTTGCCTGGCCGGGGATAACGATGCTAACGTTATTAGCGTTATCCCATGGCAGACCTCTCAGGAAGACCTCTTCGAGGCACCAAGCGCGACCAGGCTCTGTTCGTCAATCGACAACAGGAGCTTCGAGCCGCGCACGCGAGCCTGGCCAACCGTATGAACGTGCTCGTCCTCGGTGAGCGCGGTTCGGGCAAAACATCGTTCGTTTATCGTCTCCGCAGTCAACTTGAGGGTGACGGCGCCGCTGTCGCATTTGTGAGCGGCCGCCTCGCCGATTCGGCTGCGGACCTCCTGGCGCTGCTGCGGGACGCGTTCGACGCATGGCCACGCCACCACATAACCGACGTTGGGCGATCCGTCCGCGCGGCTGCGTCAGCGGTGTCCGAGGGCTTTGTGATCCGGCCTCCGGCTGGGGAGACGCAGACTCTTCTGTCTGGCCTTGAAGGCCTACGCCGAGGGTTGCCAGAGGAGCATGCGTATGTCCTCGTAGACGAACTCTCGTCGGTGGCGGTGGCGCGTACGCTTTTTGGACGGCTGCGTGACGAGCTGTGGGAGCTTCCGTTGACGTGGCTCGTCGCCGCGACCAAGCGGGATCGGTTGGCGTACACCGAGCCACCTGCGGACGCCTTCTTTGGGCGGATTCTTGAGTTGGGGCCACTCGACGAAGAGGCCTGCCGTACGCTTCTTCGTAGGCGTCTTGAGGACACGAAGATGCCCGAATCGACCATTGGGCAGCTCGTCGCGGAGGCGAAAGGCCATCCCCGGCGTCTGCTCTCGCTGGCGAGCTCCGTGGTCACCGGCGAGACCGGTACATCCCAACTGCGCAAGCGGAGCGCAGAGCTCGCAGCGCGGTTGGCTGAATTGAGCGAACCGGCCCAGCGGTTGGTCGAAGAACTCGAAGCCGGAGGGCCCGCAAGCCCGTCGGATGACGCGCTTCTGCAGCGCCTCGGTTGGAAACGTAGTCGCGCTTCCCAGGTGTTCGCCGAGCTTGAGCGCAACGGACTTGTTCGCGCCGCAAGCCGAGCCGGTGCAGGCACGCGACCCCGCAAGGTGTACGAGCTCACCGGCTGATGCCACCCGACCCCCAACTTCTTCCGCGCCTCGTCGAGTTTCACGCGTTCGACCCGATGCCACTGCCCGGCGCTCGCAGTCAACTCTATCTTCCGTTCGAAGAGCTCGTTGGCAACAAGATCGAGTCGGTGCTGCGGGCGAATGCGCGAGAGGTGCAACGGACCGCGGTGGTCGGACCGATCGGTTGTGGCAAGTCGAGTCTCATTGAGTTCACGATCCAATCGCTCGGTGAGGACTTCGCGCCGATCTGGGTGTCGGCTGCCCACGAAGACGACCGCACAGTGCAGCAGCCGAGTGAGTTCGCGCGGCACATCATCCGAATGATCGTCGGTTGGGCTCGCGAGGTGAACCAGATGCATCCTGGACAGCGCGACGCATTCCTCTCACAGACAAGCCGCTCACTACCGGCACGCACGAGCACCCGCCAGCACAGTTTTGGGCTGAAGGGAGCAATTCCCTGGCTGACCCCGCAGTACACGCGCGAGATCACCGAAACACTGGCCGATCCCGAACTCGAGCGCTCCCAGGCCGCGGTCATCGCGAGTCTCGACAGACTGGTCGAAGTGATTCACGATGAGCTTGGGCGAGTCCCGGTCATCATCATCGACGACTCCGACCGATGGCTTCGAAGCGAGCGAAGCGCGTCGGTCGAACCGTTTTTCCGCGAGACGTGCCGCATGCTGGCGGAGCGCAACTGGGCCCAAGTGGTGGCTATCCAGCCCGAGTACCAGAAAGCCCCCGGCTTCCAGGAGGCCCGCAGGGAAGGCTACCTCAACCGGGTGATTGCGGTGCCCATGCTCCCCGACTCAGGGACTTTGGGAAGGCTGCTCGACCATCGCATCAGAGAGTGTGTTGAAACGGCATCAATCGGGGATGTCTTCACCGATGTCGCCATCGAACGCCTCTACGAACGCTACGCGCATGGGGGCAGCCTGCGGTCCGCCCTCACGATCGCGGATCAGGCACTCAGCATGACGATCGATGTCGGTCGCGACCGGATCGACGAGATCGACGTTGAGGAAGCGACAGCAGGGTTGCTGTGACTCTGCGGGGGCTCGTCGCGAGGACGCGACGCTCGACGAGGCCGGCCGACTCCAACTCCCGGAGTCGCTCGGTCAACATCCGTGCGGAGATCGCGCCGATGGCTTCGACGTACTCGGAGAACCTGACTGCACGGCGGAGTGCGGCGTAGAGGACCGACAATTGCCATCGGCGCTCGAGGAGGTCCGCCGCGTGGCGGACCTCCCGTGGCACCGTCCTCGTCTATTCCTCGCCGTCCCAGTAGTCGAGGACCGGTCCGGGGCGGCTCATCAGAAGCCGCTCGCCGCTGAGGCTGCGGGCACCCACCTTGCCCGAGTCCGGGTACTCGACGAGGTCGGGCTCGAAACGCGTCGAGAGCATGAGCACCCGTATCGGCTTGCCTGAGTCATTTCGCACCTGGTGAAGGCCGTCCTTGCCCCGACGAAAGCAGACCACGTCGCCCTCTTCGAGCTCCCGCTCACCCGCGGGCGTCCGCAGTGTCGGACGGCCGCGAAGGACGACGAGCCATTCCTCGTTGGCGTGGTGAGTGTGGTACGGCCACAAGCGGTCTCCGGCCTCGAGCTCGTACATGCTCCCGCCAAGGATCTCTGCGCCGATGTGCGACCCGACCCAAGCGTCCTTACTGCGCCATCCCGGCCGCTCCTCGGCGCGATCCCACTGGTCGCCGTTGAGGTTGAAGACCTTCATGACGCGAGACTAGACCAGACGTCATCTCTCCGTCCGGCGCCGGACCGCGACCGACGGCTCCTCGATGCGGAACACTTCGTGGCCCGTCGTCACCGGGCTGCCGAGCTACGGTGCGACGTGGTCGCGGAACCAATCGTCGTCGTAGACGCGAAACCACGCCGAGAGGGTTTCTATGACGTGGTCCATGCTCTCGCCGGCGAAGAGCACCGGCTGGTACTGCGAGATGTCGTAGTCGGTCGAGCCCATTGCGACGATGTCGAACGGGCGGGTCTCTGCGTCTCGGAACATCTCGATCTCACCGAACGAGGACAGGAGTCCGGCGCCGTAGCAGCGCAGCTCGCCATCTTCGTAGGCGACCCCGAACTCAAGCGTGAACCAGAACACGCGGCTGAAGAAGGCCATGGCCTCGGCGCTTGTCGCCCGCATCGACGCCTCGCCTGCCAACCGCGAAAGTTCGGCGAGCCGTGGGTCGGCCAACATCCCGCAATGGCCGATGACCTCGTGAACCATGTCCGGCTCCGGGGTATAGAACGGGACCGACGTGTGGCGGATGTACTGCGTCGACAAAAAGCACCGGTCGGCCAACGCGCCGTAGAACTGCCGCGTCGGAACGAGCCCCGCCACGGGCTCGACACGGAATCCGGTCAGCTCGCGCAGTCGCGCAGACACGTCGCCGAGCTGCGGGACGCCGTCGCGACGAAGCTGCAAGGCGACGACGCCGTCGCGCGGCGCGCGGCAGGCGAAACGCTTGTGCTTGCGCTCCAGTTCCGTCGCGACGAGTTGCCACAGCTCGTCCTCGGCCCGCGTGTATCCCACCTCGGGGATCGGGTCGCCTGACACGTAGCTTTCGCCGATCTGCGCGATCTGGGCACGGCGTGCGCGATAGGCCGCATCCGAGACTCCGGGATGATCCGATGGGAGAGCGAAGTCCTGCGCGACGGGTGTCTCGGTGGCCATGGCCTCTCCTTGTCGTGTCTCTCATAGGATCGTCCTGGAACTCATATCGGTCAAGGACATTGACGCGAACGAGACGTTTCGCGTTGTATGTGGTAAAACAATCATCAAAGTGATCGCCTGCAGCGTTGGCGCGCACAGACGAGACGACGATCTGATCGACATGCGACTCGACGACATCGACCACGCGATCCTGGCGGAGCTCCAACGGGACGGACGCCTCTCGGTCAGCGACCTGGCCGTGCGTGTCTCGGTGTCCCGCGCGACGGCGTACACCCGGTTCAAGAACCTGCGCGAAGATGGCGTCATCCGGTCGGTGCGCGCGGACGTCGACCCGGCGAAGGTCGGGCTGACCATCGGCGCCGTGGTACTGGGGGACGTGGAGCAGGCCAGTTGGCGCGTGGTGCGCAAGCGGCTGCTGGCATTGCCCGGCGTCGAGTACGTGGCGCTGACGAGCGGAGGGCACGACTTCATGCTGATCGTCCGTGCGCCGGACATGGCGGCGCTGCGCGACCTGGTCCTCTTGAAACTCCACGACATGCCGGAGATCCGCACCACACAGACCATGCTGATGCTGGACGAGGCGCATCGGCCCATCGCGGAGCCCACCACGTGAGCCACCCGGTGTGGACCCCGTCGCCCGAGGTCGTCGCGGCCGCCAACACGACGCGCTTCGCCCACGCGCACGGGCTCGCCGACCACGCCGAACTGCTCGAACGTTCACTCGAGGATCCCGAGTGGTTCTGGAACGCCGTCGTGGCCTGGCTCGACCTGGGCTTTCGTACCCCGCACCACCGTGTCCTCGATGCCGGCGCCGGACCGGCGTGGAGCACGTGGTTCGACGGCGCCACCCTGAACATGGCGTGGAGCTGCGTCGGCCGCCACGCCGCGACGGACGCCGCCGACCGGCCTGCGGTCATCTCCGAACGCGAAGACGGCGCGGTGACGGCGCGCACGTTCGGTCAATTGGCCGACGATGTCTCGCGATTGGCCGGCGGGTTGCGGTCTGCTGGCATCGTCCCCGGTGACCGCGTCGCCCTCGTCATGCCGATGTCGGTCGCAGCCATCACCGCGTTCCATGCCATCGCATGGGCCGGCGCCGTCGCCGTGCCCGTCTTCTCCGGATTCTCCGCGACCGCGATCACGTCCCGGCTGGTCGACTCGGGCGCGGTCGCCGTGATCACCGCCGACGCCACCACCCGCCGCGGCGTGACGGTCCCGATCAAGCAGACGGTGGACGAGGCCGTCGCCGCTGCACCCACAGTCCGCTCCGTCGTCGTCCACCCGCATCTGGGGACGGACGTCGCATGGACGGCCGGGCGGGACATCACGTGGGACGACGCCATGGCCGCATCACCCATCGAGCCTGAATGGGTCCCGGCGGAACACCTGGTCATGATCGCCTACACATCCGGCACGACCGGTCGACCCAAGGGCGCCGTACATGTACACGGCGGCTTGCTGGTCAAGCTCGCGCAGGAGGGCCACTTCCAGGCGGACGTGCATCCGGGCGATCGGCTGTCATGGATCACGGACATGGGATGGATCATGGGCCCGTGGGCGACGATCGCCGCCCACGCCAACGGCGGGACGCTGGTGGTGCTGGACGGAGCGCCGGACTTCCCCGAACCGGATCGGGTCGCGCGGTTCGTCGAGCGCCACCGCGTCACGTTCCTGGGAGTCTCCCCCACGCTGGTGCGCGCGCTGCGACACCACGGGCCGGCCACCTACGCGGACGCCGACCTGTCCTCATTGCGCGCCTTCGGTTCGACCGGCGAGCCCTGGAACCTGGAGCCCTACATGTGGCTGGCCACACAGGTCGGCGCGGGGCGCGTTCCGATCATCAACATCAGCGGCGGCACCGAGGTGGGCGCCTGCTTTCTGTCGTGTGATGTGACGGTGCCGATCACGCCGTGTTCGCTCGGGCGACCGTCGCTCGGGATGGCGGTCGACGTGTGGGACGACCACGGCACGCCCATCCGAGACGGCGGGGTGGGTGAGCTGGTCTGCACCGCGCCCTGGCCCGGCATGACCCGCGGCGTATGGGGCGATCCCGAGCGCTACCTGGCCACGTATTGGTCGCGCTGGCCGGACGTCTGGGTACACGGCGACTGGGCCAGCGTCGCCGCCGATGGAAACTGGTTCCTGCACGGCCGCTCCGATGACACGCTCAACGTCGCCGGCAAGCGCGTCGGCCCCGCCGAGTACGAGTCGGCGCTGGTGGGCCATCCGGCCGTGACCGAGGCCTGCGCCGTCGGCATCCCGCACGCGACCAAAGGCGAGACCGCGTGGTGCTACGTGGTGCCCGCCCCGGGGGTCGACCCGGACGAACCCCTTCGCGCCGAGCTGGTCGCGGTGATCGAAGCAGAGCTTGGCAAAGCGTTTCGCCCGGGGGCCGTGCGGTTCGTCACCACCCTGCCCCGCACGCGGTCGGCCAAGATCGTCCGCCGGGCGGTCCGGGCGGCGGTACTGGGCGAGGACCCAGGCGACCTCTCCACGCTCGAGGATCCTGGCGCGCTCGATGCGATCCGGGCGGCACGCTGATGCGCCTCGTCACGTTCGCCGACCCCGCGGGGGCGACCCACGTCGGCGCGCTCACAGAGACCGGTGTGCAGCAGCTGGCGGCCCCGTCGATGATCGCATGGCTTCGCGGAGAAGGGCACGAGCCGACCGGGACCCTGTGGGCCGCTGCCGAGGCCACTCTGCTGGCGCCGGTTCCCGAACCGCCGAGCGTGCGTGACTTCTACGCGTTCGAGGGCCACGTGGCCGCCGGGTGGCGTCGGCGGGAGCTGCCGATCCCGCACTACTGGTACGAGGCACCGGCGTTCTACTTCTCGAACCCGGCGTCGATCATCGGACCCGACGCGCCGGTACACCGACCCGACGTGACCCGGATGCTCGACTTCGAACTCGAGATCGCGGCGGTCATCGGCGGTGACGGCCAGATTGCGGGCTTCACGTTGATGAACGACTGGAGCGCGCGCGACGTGCAGCGCCAGGAGATGACCGTGCTGCTGGGACCCGCGAAGGGCAAGGACTTCGCCACGAGCCTCGGGCCGTGGCTGGTCACTCCGGACGAGCTACCGTACCGCGACGGCGTATTGACGATCGAGGCGAGCGTGGCGGTCAACGGCGTCGAGATCGGCAGGGGCCGGACGAACGCGATGCAGTTCACATGGGACGAACTCGTGGCACACGCCGCCCGCGACACGCGCCTGCGGCCCGGCGACATCCTGGGGTCCGGTACCCTGGACCGCGGTTGCCTGCTGGAGCTCGGCCCATTCGAGGGCGACCGCTGGATCGAGCCCGGCGACACGGTGACGATCGAGGCCCAGGGCCTCGGATGCCTGACGAGCCCGGTGCAATCGTAGGCGCGGGCGTCCTCGCGCACACGCACGACCGAATCGGAGGGACCATGGCGCAACGCCGGCTCGAGATCACCGACCCCATCGCCGCGTGGCTTGATCGGCTCAACGGGCCGCCCGATGCCGTCGCCCACATCCTGGCCGAGTACGCCGACCACCCGCGCGCGCAGATGATGACCCACCCCGACGTCGGCCGTCTGCTCGCCGCACTGGTCCGCAGCACCGGCGGCCGACGCGTGCTTGAGATCGGCACCTTCGTCGGCGTCTCGGCGGTGTGGATGGCCGGCGCCCTGGCGCCGGACGGAACACTCGACACGCTCGAGATCGACGACGCGACCGCCGGCCTCGCCGAGCAGAACATCGCGCGAAGCGGCGTGGCGAGTCGCGTCACCGTCTACCGCGGCACGGCGCTCGCGACGCTGGCCGGGTTCGCAGACGACACCTACGACCTGGCCTACATCGACGCGGACAAGCCCGGCTACCCGGCCTACCTGCGCGAATGCACGCGGCTCGTACGTCCCGGTGGGGTGATCGTCGCCGACAACCTGTTTTTGGGCGGCCGGACGGTCGACGAGACGACCCCCGACGAGGGCGCAATAGCCATGCGCGGGACGGCAGAGCACGCCGCGTCCGACCCGCGCCTCACGACGGCAGCGCTCGCCATCGGCGACGGCGTGCTGCTTGCGGTCGTCGGGGAGTAGTCGGCGTGTCGACGATCGATCCCCCCGCCTCCCAAGGCCGGCGACGCGACGCGCCCGAGATGCACCTGGCGCAGCTCAACGTGGCCCGCCTGCTGGCGCCGCTCGACACGCCGCAACTGGCAGAGTTCGTCGCAGCGCTCGACTCGATCAACGCGCTGGCCGACGGCGCCCCCGGGTTTGTCTGGCGCCTGCAGACCGACGCGGGCGACGCCACCGCGATCAGGATGCTCGACGACGACATGCTGATCGTCAACATGAGCGTGTGGACGTCGCGCGACGCGCTGCATGCATTCGTCTACGACACCGGTCACGTCGCGGTGATGCGCCGCCGCCGGGAGTGGTTCGCGCGGATGGCGGAGGCGTACCTGGCCCTGTGGTGGGTCCCCGCCGGGACGGTGCCGACGGTGGCGGAGGCACAAGAACGACTGATGCACCTGCGTGAACACGGCCCAAGCCCACGCGCATTCACGTTTCGCAACTGGCACGACCCAACCTGACGGCGAGATCGCCCGCCCTCACTCGCCCTCCGAGGCGGCGATCTTGAGGACTCGTTCATCGAACGACTCGATGCGGACATCCGCCCCTTCGCTCCTCTCGCGGCCGGCGATCGCAAGAACAAACGCGTCCGGCAACCCAATCCGCGTTCGGGCCCTCAGTTCGGCTGCTGCCCTGGCGGTCGCGCGATCAGCTGCAACAACATCGATCCCGAACCGCTGGAGCATGACGTCAACCCGCTCGACGTGTTCGGCGCCCGCCTTGTGCGGCCCGACGATGATCTCTGCGTACGTCCCAGCCGAAATCACCCGCCGGTCACCCGAAACAAGTGCTTGGTGGATTCGTTCAACCGCCGCTGCGTGATGCGCGTCGGTTCCGTTCAGAAAACCGATGAGACATCCGCGCCGAAGACGACTACGGCCATTCGCGGCGCAGGTCCTTAAGATACCCCGGCGGATAGATCGTCTCGTCGAACATCCCGGCGAACTCCTCGACGAGTTCGTCTACTCGCACGAGAAGCAGGCGCCCCGGCGCCTCCACGATGACGCGCACGTCATCCCCCGGCCGGAGCCCGGAGCCGCTGAGCGCGGCGACGGGGATCGTCACCTGGCTCTTCTTGGAGATCACACCCACGTCCCCGGCTTCTTTACGCGATCTGGCATCAGTAAAGCACCCGATAGGGGTAGCGTAAAGAAGAATCGATCAAATCAACACTTGGGATTCGCAACGACGTCGGTCAGCGTCGGGCCGGTATCAGACCGGGGCGGCTGGAGTTGTTCTTTGCCCCAGAGACGTATCCCGAGCTCTGAGGCGACGGCGCGCGCCTGTGGGGTGAAGCCGGCCAGGCTGGCGATGACGCCCTCGAGTTCTCTCCCGTCCAGCCGGGCCCAGAGTACACGCGCGACCTCGGCGTCCACCGGGGACTCGCCCTCGGCGCATGCGACCCAGATCTCCTCGCGTAGCCCGACCTCGTCGTAGCGGTTCGCCTTCAGGTCGATCAGGGACGGGACCTGCCGGGGGCGGCGGCGGACCGTCCAACCGGCGTGTCTCAGGGCATCGTGCGTGGCCTGGGCGGTATCCGGGCGTTCCAGTGGGGGCGCGCCGCCGAGGCGGCTCGGTGCCTGCAGGCCGAACAAGCCGAACAGGTCGTCCGGGCTCAGGGCTTTGCCCAGGTCCATCGACACCCCGTCCACCAGTGCCTGAAAGAGGGCGCGCTTGACGTCGAGGATCTCCTCGATCCGCTCCTCGATCGTGTCGGTACACACGTAGCAGTAGGCGGTCACCGGGTTGAGCTGCCCCATGCGGTGGACGCGATCGGTCGCCTGGTTTTCGATCGCGGGATTCCACCAGCGATCGAAGTGGAACACGTATGAGGCCTCTTGGAGGTTGAGGCCGACACCGCCGGCGCGAAGCGAGAGGACCAGGGCGCCGTGGCCGGAATCCTCCTTGAACCGGGCGATGCAGGCATCCCGCTCGCCGGTGCCCATTGCGCCGGTGTAGGTGAGCGGGCTGAAACGCCGCAAGCCGTCGGCGATTCGCGCGACGCCGTTGCGGCCGTCGGTCCACTGCGAGAACACGAGCGCGCGATGGCCGCTCGCCGTCAGCGCGTCCATGCGGCCGTCGAGGTCATCGAGCTTGGCGGACTCCCCTGAGTCGGGACAGAAGTTGCACACCTGCTTGAGGCGTGTGATGAGCTCGAGGACGTTCATGACGGTCGCCCGCTCGCCGAGCTCTTGCAGCTCGCCCCGCCCGGCCCGTTGGACCGCGTCGTACGCCTGACGTTGACGTTCGCCGAACTCGACCGGCACGCGAATCACGGTCTTGGGCGGCAGGTCGGTCAGGACGTCCGCCTTGCGCCGACGGAGCTGCATTTCGCCGTGTACGAGACGCAACGAGATGCCCGGGAAGAACGGCGTCTGACGCGCCCCGCCGGGATTCGGCCGGGTGAACTCCAGGATCGACGCCAGGTCATCCTCGCGGTTCTCCAGCGGAGTCCCGGTCAGCGCCCAGGCGCGGATCCTGGGGAGCCGTTTGAGGGCACGGCTGACCGCCGTGTCACGGTTCTTGATGCGCTGAGCCTCGTCTAGGACGACGAGATCCCACGTGATCCGGGTGGCCGCCCCGATGTCGTTGCGGCAGGTGTCATAGCTCACCAGGTGGACCTGTGCATCGGCCCGCCACTTCCAGGCGCGTTCCTCAGTAGGGCCGTCGACCCGCACCACCGACACGTCGGGCGCCCACTGATGGAGCATTCTGCGCCATTGGGACAGGACAGCCACCGGGGCGACGATGAGCGCCCTCGACGCCTCGCCCCGCTCGAGGATGAGACGCAAGGCGGTGATGGCCTGGACGGTCTTGCCCAAACCGAGGTCGTCCGCAAGCAGGACGGCCGGGCGGGAGACGAGCGCACGCACGCCGTCCTCCTGGAACGGGTAGAGCTTGTTGTGGCTACCAGTCGTCGTCGTCGGGGACGTCATCGGGCACCCGCCGGCCGCCGTCTGGGGTTCCTTCGGCTTCTGGTTCCGATTCCGCCCTGTCGTCGGTCGTGACCCGGTCGATCTCATACGGATGGTCGCCCTCGACGAAATCGGGGTACAGCCTGCGAACGTCCCACGCGTTGATCCAGGCGCGGACGAACGTCCGCATCGCAGTGCTGCCCAGCGTTTCCGGCCATGCGACATCCGGAGGCGACCACATGTAGGCGCTCGCGTGAAGTTGCCGGAGGGTGTCATACGTGCGCCGCAACACCCCTTCGTCGGGCGATCGAAGCAGCGCCGCCTGCTGGATCAGACGCATCCCCCGAGCGGCCAGATCGCCCGTCTGCGAATCACCTCGCACCTCGAGGAACCGCTGCACCTCATCCAGATCGCCCTTGTCGATGAGCATCGCCTGGGCAAAGTCGTCCGTGATCGCGCCAAACGCGACAAGACCCGGGCGGTGATCGGCGGCGCCGAGCCAGCGGTCGAGTTCGGCATATGAGCGCGACCGCGCCAACCGCGTGTATCGCCCGATCAGCTCGACCTCGTCGATCAAGAGCACCCAGCCGCGCCACCCGGCCGCGCGGACCAGGAGCGGCACGAACGCGAACGCCTGGAGCGCCAACTCCCGTGCGGTGGTCTTCTCAAGCGGATAGCTCGCTGCGTGACCGAGCTCCTTGAGCACCCGTCGAATGTCCGTGACCGCAAGCTTGTCCCCGGACCAGAACCGGACCATGCGATCAGAGATCTCGGGGTCATCGGCCTCGTCGTAGATGAACAGGGTGGCCGCAAAACGGGAGTTGAAGCTGCCATCCCCCAGGCGCTTGCCAAGCTCCTCGCGAGCAGCCGGGTCCGGGCGGCTGCGGTAGCGGAGGGCGACCTCCTCCAGTCCGCGCCCGATGATGTCGGGGACCTTGAGCCCTTCGACGGCGCTCGCGAGCATCTTGGCCGGGTCGTTGAGCGGTGTCTCCTTGCTGATCACCAGCCGGCTGACCGCGAATCCGGCGTCGAGCGCGGCCTGCTCGAAACATGTGAGCAGATGAGACTTTCCGGTGCCGAACCCCCCGCGGAGCAGGAAGCCCTGGGCCTGGCGACCTTCGGCGGATTCGCGCTCCGCCTCGCCGAGCAGCGCGATGAAGCGCGCGTCGAGTTCGGACTGGCCGCTGCCCAGCCGTCGGGCAGCGGCGCCGCTCGGAACACCCGACCGCAGCGCCTCGACGGCGCGTCGCGCCTCAAGTCGGTCGATGCCCATCACCTCTGCGTCCCGTCGCCGAGTTGCGCCAAGGAGGACAGTGGATTGGGACGCTGACGCAACCTCACGTCCGGCCAGATCCGTTCGTAGAGCGCTTTGTACATCTTGACCCCGCGCCGTTCGTCGTCGAACAACCCGGGTTCGGCAAGAACGACGCAGAACACGCCGGAGATGTCGTCCGTCGAGTCGATGAGTTGGCGAAGCACTTCATACGCGTCCAAGACAGCTGCCGGCGTGTAGTAGCACTCTTCGGGCCCGACCTCGGTCCGCTTTGCCCGCATGAGCTGCCGGATGTCGAGTATCAGGACGAGACCCGGACGTCCGGCCAGGCGACACCACGATCCGAGCGAGCTCAGCATGGCCCGCGCGTTGTGGCGGCCGATCTTGCGGAAGATCAGAAGACGCTTGACGGCCGACACCAGCCGCAGGTCTCCCGTGAGCCAATCGAGGATCAGCTGCGCGTCCGCGCTGTCGCCACGGGGGCGGCTGAGCTCCGCGAGGCACAGCCAGAACATCGCGATCCGGAAGTCTTTGCCGAGCTCCTTCGAGTTCGCCAGGAGTTCCTCGATCTTCCGTCGCAGTTCGACATTCAGAATCGTCTGGTCGCGGCGACTTGTGGCGGCGACGTGCTCGATCGTCAGGTCGTCGTCCGTCACCTCGATGCCCAGATCGCGATAGCTCTCACGCACGAACTGCCGGGCCAGGTCGCGCCACGGGACCCTGCGGGCGACTTCGTTAAACAGGTCCTGCATCAGGTGGACCTTGACCTGCGCCGCGTCGATCCGGGCGACCACGTAGTCCAGACCCGCCGCCTGACGTTCGACCTCACCGAGAAGGACCGTCCCTGCCGTCGCATCTTGGACGACCGCGAACTTGACGGCGGCTCCGCCCTCACGGACGTAGCCCTCCAAGTAATCGCTTCGCAGCAGTTCCAGCCACTCTCGTGTTTCGACGCCCATACAGCCCCCTCTACTCGTTGAACTCCACCGCGTAGTAGGTCTTCTCGACGCCCTCTCGTGTAACGACGACGAGCAGGTCACCTGGTCGGCTGCGCGCACCGGTGGAGCCGGTGTGGAGGCGCATCCGAGCCCCGCTCTTGGTCTCGGTCTGGCCGCTGCCGTCGAGCAGGTAGATGTCGCGGGCGAACTCCTGGCGGCCGTAGTCGCGCTTCGCGCTCGGCAGCAGTGTGAGCACTGCGTGGATCTGTCCGAGCCGCTGGGTCCCGCCGTCACCGCCGCGGAGCCTGTACGCCTGGTGCAGCAGCTCGATGAACTGCCCGGCGCGAAGCTGGGGCTCCTTCGCCTGGGCTTTGCTCAGTGCCCGCATCAGGAACGACGGTCGGATCTGACGCACCGGTTTCTTGTCGATCACCACCTGTCGACGTGCCGGCGCGATGCGGACGAGGGAGGGGTAGCACGCGAGGACATCCTCCCCTTGGTCGAACAGCCCGACACCTGACACGCGCGCCGCTTCGAGCAACTCGGCCTTGTAGGGGCCGGAGCCGAGGTGGGCCTCCTCCATCGCCTCGTCGGCAAACGCCCAGCCGTCACGCAGGCCCGCAGTCAGCTCCGCGACCAGGCCGACGGCATCGTCGGCGTCATCGAACGCGCGACGCAGGGCGGTCAGGTCACCGGTCTCCGCGGCCTTGACGGCCGTCTTGACAGCTCGTTGGAGCTTCCCGGTCGCCGCGAGCGCCTTCTCGGCGTCCTCCTGTGTACTCGCGAGGGCCTGTTCGAGCGAGCGCCCGTTGTCATCCTGACCCATTACGTCTCCTGTCGATCCGGCGTAGGGCGCTGTTCGGTGATTCTATAGCGCTGCATCCGTCACCGACGTTGGCCTCGGGACACCGTTGAGGAAACGCCAGTCGAGACAAGGTCATCGACAGACCGGATCCGGTCGACGTCAGCTTCGGCGTGATCGTCGTACGGGTCGAGCAGGATCGGATGGAGGCCGGCGCCGCGTGCTCCGGCGACGTCGATCGCGAACGAGTCACCGACGTAGGCGACGCGGTTGCGCGCGACACCGCCGAAGTGACGGAGCGCGTGGTCGAAGATGCGCGGGTCGGGTTTTGACACACCCACGGCGTGGCTGTCGACGATGCACCGCACCGGGGTGCGCGGACCGTCACCAACCTGGCAAACGCCGCTGCGTCGCAGGGTTTCCTCGATCTGGCCGTGGGCGTTGCTGACGACTCCGATCGGGACGCCTGCGGCGTGCAGGCTGCTCAGCGCGGCGACGTTGTCGGCGATCGGCCAGCGCCACAGGTAGCCGTTGAACGTCTTCCCCATCGCGCGGGCGGCCGTCTCGGCATCGCCCTCGGCGATGCCGACGCATTGCACGTACGCCGCGTGGTACTCGGCCCAAAACGTCTCCCCCGCCCCCGCTGTGCTCTTTCGCGCCATCGCGCGGTAATGGGCGCGGGTCTGGGCGGCGATCGACGAATCGCCACCGTAGTAGGCGAGGAGCGGCCCCAAGACCGCGGGGTCCGGCAGCACCAGCACTCCACCCGCATCGAACAGGATCACATCGACATCGCGCACCGGTGGACCATACGCCCCGCTCGACACGGCACTTGGGCGGCCTATGAGCCGCCGTCGGCGCCTCAAACGTCGATCGGGGCTGGATCCATACGCCCCGCTCGACACGGCACTTGGGCGGCCTATGAGCCGCCGTCGGCGCCTCAAACATCGATCGGGGCTGGATCCATACGCCCCGCTCGACACGGCACTTGGGCGGCCTATGAGGTCAGGCAAACCGAGGTTCACCTCGGGTGCCAGGCACCGAAGGTGAACCCTCCGGTTCGCCGCAGCGCCAGGCTGGAAGTGGGTGAACCCACAGGTTCGCCGCCACGGCCCGCCTGACGCCCTGCGACGAGGCGCGAAGGTCCCGTTCGTGATTGACCTACGCGGCGACCTGGTCCCGCAACGACCGCACGGTGTCGTGGGCCTGTTTGACAGCCACGGATTGCCGCTGGACGACGGTCCGAAGCTCGCCGGACAGGTCGTCGTGATCCAAGGCTCGCTTGTACTCGGCCACCGCGTGGTCCTCACCCTGCTCCGCCGCGTCCAGGACGCCCTTCGCGTCCGAACTCGAGAGCGCGTCCTTGACCGCCATCCACCCTCGGTGAATCTTCGCGGCGACAGACCCGTCCTCGTCGATCCGGTCCCCGTAGCTGGCCGCCATTCCCCGCAATTCGTCGGAGAACTGCGCGCGCTGGCCCGAGAACTCCCGGAATTTCGTGGCCAGATCCGAACGATCCGAATCGTCCAGCCGCTCCGCGGCGCGGGTAAATCCGTCTTTCCCGTCTTCGAGCGTCTCGATGAGATCCTTGGTGACCCTCTCGTCAGTCGACATCGTTTCTCCTTTGTGAGATCGTGGCCCGTCTCGGCTCTCCGGCGGGTCTGTGTCCACTGTTTCCCGATGCTCGTGCCGCGAAACCTTGGCCGAACCATTCGAGGCTGATCGGACGGACAGCCCGCCCGAAGCCGGACGGGCGATCACTTCGACACCATCTACCGGTGAGAGTTCCGCCGACGGTGCGCGCCGAGCGACTACGCGGACGGGGCCGCCGCGACGACGACGTGCACACCGACGCGTTCATATGTGTCCCGGGCCCGGGCGTCTCGCGTTGCAAGCTCGGCGCCGTTGTCCAGCGCGGCAGCGCGACGAGTGCATCGTAGGCCGCACGGCCTGCGATCCCGAGTCGGGCGAGGAGGTCCGGAAGGCGACGCGCGGTCTTCGTCGACAGCAGAAAAGGGGGCGGGGCGGCACCACGACACTCGTGTCGAGTGCCAGCGCTGTGCTCACCGCCGGCCGGAATCGATCAGTCCGAAGACGCTCTCGTCGTCGATGGTCGTGTCCCCGGTGGCGACGAGAGCGCCATCCTCTTCCACGAGCCGTGCCGTGCGACCGTTGGGGATGATCTGCAAACCCGCCCCGTAGCGAGAGACATCCACCGACGAACCGGGCACGAGCCCAAGCGCATCGCGGAGTGGTTTCGGGACGACAATCCGTCCGACCGCATCAATCACCGCTTTCATTGCGAGCACGCTACCAATGAGTTCCCAGTTCGTGCTTTATGGAAAGCGCTTCCGTTGCCTGCCGTGACAGCTCGGCCGGTCAGGGGGTGAACCTGGTCGGACGACGAAGGGCGTGTCTTCCTCAGCCGCCGTCTGACAGGGGGCGTTCGAACAGGGTGGAGAGGATGATCTGTGTCTCGGTCGCTCGCACCCCGGGCGCCTGACGGATGCGCTCCAGGGCGTCCTCCATGTGCGCGGTGTCGGCGGCCTGCACGTGCAGGATGGCGCTCGCCTGGCCGGCGACGGTGTAGGCGGCGGCGACCTCGGGGATCGGCGCCGTCGCCGCGCGAATCTCTGCTGCCGATGTCCGGCCGTCGCACATCAGTGAGACGATGCCCCGCGTCGGCCACCCCATCGCCGCGGCGTCCACGACCGCCACATAGCCCCGGATGACGCCGCTCTCCTCCAGGCGATCGACCCGTCGCTTGACTGCGGGGGCCGTCAACCCCACCCGCTCACCGATGTCCTTGAAGCTTCGGCGGGCGTCCTCCCTGAGTAGCGCAACGATTCTTTGGTCCGTGACGTCTATTTTCGACTCCTCTCACCATCACACGCAACGAATCGTTATTGAATCGCTGTCAATACCGACGATGATAGTAGGTATCGAACCGGAATCCCTGGAGGAACCGTCATGGCTACGCGACACACCCCGCTTGTAACCCTCGAACAGCCGGTCGACGAGATGCCGCTCCTTGGGATCGACTACCTGGAGCTCTACGTCGGCAACGCCCATCAGGCCGCCTACTACTACGCGCACGCATTCGGGTTTCGCGAGGTCGCATACGCCGGACTCGAGACGGGATCGCGCGACCGCGTCTCGCATGTCATGCAGCAAGGTGGTGTGCGGTTGGTGCTGACCGGTGGCCTGCGCCCAGACGGCGAGGTCGCGCGGCACGTCGCCCGCCACGGTGATGCGGCCAAGGTGATCGCGCTGACGGTTCCGGATGCCGAAAAGGCGTTTCTCACGGCTGTCGGCAAGGGCGCAAAGGGGGTTCATGAGCCGCGCGAGGCGCGTGACGAGCACGGGATCGTCCGCCTTGCGAGCATCGCAGCCTACGGCGAGACCATCCACACCTTTGTCGAGCGCGCGGACTACGCCGGGCCGCATCTCCCGGGGTTCCGCCGTACCGACGGCGGCACCGACGCGGGGATGTTCGTCGCCATCGACCACATGGTCGGCAACGTCGAGCTGGGCGCCATGGACGAGTGGGTCGGATTCTACGAGCGGGTGATGGGCTTTACCGAGATGCTGCACTTCACGGACGACGACATCTCGACCGAGTACTCGGCGCTGATGAGCAAGGTCGTCTCGGGCGGCGACGGGCGCGTCAAGTTCCCCATCAACGAGCCGGCCGAGGGCCTGCGCAAATCGCAGATCGACGAATACCTGGACTACCACGACGGCCCGGGCGTGCAGCACGTCGCACTTGAGACCGCCGACATCGTCGGCACCGTGCGCAAACTGCGCCGCCGGGGCGTGACGTTCCTGCGCACGCCCGACACCTACTACGACGACCTGCCTGAGCGCGTCGCAGCCGTCACCGACCAGGTCGACGAGCTTCGGACGCTCGGCATCCTGGCCGACCGCGACGACGAGGGATACCTGCTGCAGATCTTCACCAAGCCGACCGGCGACCGGCCCACGGTGTTCTTCGAGATCATCGAGCGCCATGGCGCCCGCGGCTTCGGAGCGGGTAACTTCAAGGCCCTGTTCGAGGCGATCGAGCGGGAGCAAGATCTGCGCGGCAACTTGTAGGAGGACAGACGCGATGCGCTACCACAGCCTTGGTGAGCTTCCGCCAAAGCGCCACACCCAGTTTCGGCGCGACGGGAGGTTGCTCGTCGAAGAAGTGATGGGCTACGAAGGATTCAGCGGCAACGAGTCGATCCTGTACCACATGGAATCCCCCTGCCGCATCAGCGAGGTTCTGGATTTCACACCCATCACCCGCGACGAGTGGATGCCCGACGCCCACGTCCACCGTCTGACGAACACGGCGCAGGTCACGCCGCACGGCGACCCGATCTTCGGTCGGCGCCTCGTGATGTGGAACAGCGACGTCGAGATCGCCATCTGCAAGCCCACCGAGCAATCCCGGGTGTTCTTCCGAAACGGCGAGGGCGACGAGGTGCTGTTCGTTCACGAGGGGTCCGGGACGCTTGAGTCGGTGTTCGGGACGCTGCCGTTCCGCCGCCACGACTACGTGGTGATCCCGCGTGGCACGACGTACCGCATCACGATGGACGACGGCCCGCAGACGTGGCTGTGCTTCACCACCCCGGGTGAGATCGAGACGCCCAATCGCTACCGCAACCGGTATGGCCAGTTGAACGAGGGGGCGCCGTTCTCGCACCGCGACTTCCACCCCCCCGCCGGGCTGGAGACACATGAGGAGCCGGGCGACCACGAGATGGTCGTGCGTGTGCGCGGCGGCTACCAGCGGTTCGGCTTGGACTACCACCCGTTCGACGTCGTGGGCTGGGACGGCTACGTGTACCCGTACACGTTCAACATCGCCGACTTCGAGCCGATCACCGGCCGTATCCACCAGCCGCCGCCGGTGCACCAGACGTTCCAGGGGCAGAACTTCGTCATCTGCTCCTTCTGCCCGCGCGACCTGGACTGGGACCCGCTCGCGATCCCACTGCCCTACCACCACTCAAACTTGCAATCCGAGGAGATGATCTACTACGTCGCCGGCGAGTTCGGCTCGCGCAAGGGCGTCGGACTCGGGTCGATCACCCTGCACCCGTCCGGGTTGCCGCACGGTCCGCAACCGGGTCTGGTGGAGCGGTCGCTGGGCGCACGGCGCACCGAGGAGCTGGCGGTGATGTGCGACACGTTCCATCCGCTCCACCTGACGCCCCTCGCTCGCGACCACGACGACCCGGCGTACGCCCTCTCGTGGAAGACCGACGACCGCACCGGCGCCATGAGCGGGAACACGACCGGCTGACAATCGACGCTGCGGGCTTGTGCGAAACGGTTAAGGTTTGGACAATGGTGTCAGACACGAATGTACCGAGAACCCTTTGCCCAGGAGGGCTTTCCTGGTGCGAAACGACCCTTCCGTACAGGGGGTCTCGTGTCACAAACGTTGACGTTGGGCGCCAGCCAGAAGGGTTGCCGTTGACGTCGTACGTTGAGCGGTGACCGGTCCCGGGGGGCGCCCCGACGGGTACGGTTGATCTGTGCCCGTTCTCGTCGCTCGCGATTTGCAGAAACGGTACGGGTCACATCCCGCACTCGACGGGGTGAATATGTCGGTGCCGCAGGGGTCGCTCTACGGGTTCCTGGGGCCGAACGGCGCGGGCAAGACCACCACCCTGCGGGTCGCCATGGGCCTACTGCACGCAGACGGCGGCGAGATGCGGGTGCTCGATGCCGACCCATGGCACGAGGGACGCCGCATCCGGGGGGACATCGGTTTTCTCCCGACCGATCCGGGCCTTCCCGGCCGCATGCGCGGTTGCCATGCCCTCGAGTATTTCGCCCGCCTGGATCGGCACCCGCCGGTGTTGAGAACGACGGCGTGCGACGCCCTGCGACTGACTGCGGCCGACCTGGATCGGCCGATCCGCGCGTACTCGCGCGGCATGCGCCAGAAGCTCGCCATCGTTCAGGCGGTTCAGCACAACCCACGGCTCCTGATCCTGGACGAGCCGACAGAGGGACTCGATCCCCTCGTGCAAGAGGGGTTCTTCACATTCCTACGCGATCGCCGCGACGCGGGCACGACCGTCCTTCTGTCGTCACACGTGTTGAGCGAAGTCGAGGCGTTGTGCGATCGGGTCGCGATCATCCGCGATGGACGGATCGTCGACGAGGGGCTCGTCCAGGACCTTCGTGGGCGTCGGCCCAAGCGGGTGACCCTGCAGCTTGCAGATCCGAGGGTGGCGATCGCGATCGACGGCGTCACCGTCGTCGAGCGTCACGGAGGCCGTGTCGTGATGGACTATCTCGGTGACGCCGGGACGCTGGTGGCGGGCCTGACAATGCTGCCGCTCACGGACGTGCGGATCGAGGAGCCCGGTCTCGACGAAATCTTCCTCGCCTACTACCGATCCGCACCCGCCGAATGAACGCCACAGTCGTCCGGCGCATCGTCTGGGAGCTTCGTGTGCGCTTCCCGTTGATAGCGCTGCTCGTCGCCCTGTGGGGGTTCGCCCTGGTGGCGCTGTTCTCGACCGCGGACGACCAAACCCGCACGGCCGGGTTGGACGGAAATATCTCGCTCGCATTCCGTCTGGCGGGACTCGACCCGCTTGCCGCATGGACGGTCCTTGGACAGACCCACCCGATTCTGTTGGTCGCATCGTTTCTGTTCATCATCGGTCTGGGCGTGCGCTCCGTCGCAGGCGAACACGAGTCCGGGTCGCTCGACCTGACCCTGGCCCGGTCGCTCAGCCGACAGAGCTACCTGGGCTCGCATTGCGCAGTGCTCGTGCCTGGCGCCGCTGTGCTCGCCCTTGCCTATGCCACGGGAGCGGTCGTTGCAGATCGCATCTTCGACCCGCCGGGTATTCCGCTGGAGCCCGGCCGGATGGTCCTCGCAGCGTTGCAGGCGTGGCTCTTGTTCGTGGCAGTCGGCGCGCTCGCGCTGCTGGTCTCGGCGCTTCTCAGCGAACGCGGCAGGGCACTCGGGATCGCAGTCGGCATCACGCTCGGCATGTACGTCGGCAACTTCCTGTTCGCCCTGTGGGAGCCGCTGCGGTTTTTGACGCGGGTGACGCTCTTCTGGTACTTCGCCCCCGGACCCACGATCCAGAACGGCGAGATCCCCTGGGGCAACTGCGCCGTGCTCGCCGGCTTCACAACCGTCGCGCTCGGCGTGGCGTTCGCCGCGTTCACGCGACGCGATCTCGCGCGCTGACGTATCACCGCGCCGTCACCGCGCTCGTTTCTGGTATCGCCCCATCGCGAGAGAGGAACGACCGATGACCACCAACGCGCAAACCGGCATCGAGCTGTGGATCGACGATGACGAACTCGAGGAGATTTCCCTGGCCTTCGAGCGCATCGTCGCCCGCTCACGGCAACAGCCGGCACATGACCGACCCGAGTTCCACGCCGAGTACCTTGAGGCCGAGTAGCGACCACCTTCGATCCCGCCCGAGGCCTAAGCGTCCTCGGGCGGATCGCCGCCGTTCTGAACCAAACCACGGTTTCGAAGAAACGGATGAAGGCTCGAACCCGCGACCTCACGCTTGGGAAGCGACCCCGAAGAGACGGAGCGGGAATGAAAACGGCTTGAACAAACCGTTTCTGCGCCCCGCTCTTCCCATATCGTCCCCCGTTTTCCCGGGCTGACTTGCACAGAGGTTGCACAGCGGCAGCCGCCGGTCGCTCGAGGACCGGTTCGCACCATCGTGCTGCTGCCGCTGCTGGCCGACCTGCCGGTGTGGCTGACGTGACTGGCCGCCCCCTCCCGTGAACGGAGCGGGGGCGGCCTGTGACGTCTCGGGTCAGGCGGCCGCGACGGCCGGCGCGACGACCTCGATGCCCGGCTGGGTGCGGCGCGTGTTCTCCTCGTCGACGGTGAAGTCGCGAACCGTGATGTTGGTGAAGTTCGGGAACGTGCCCACGGTCTGAAACAGCTCGGACGCGGCGTACTCGTCGGCCGCGTCGCGGTCGGCGAAGAGGTAGACGCCACCGTAGGTATTGGTTGCCGGGTCGCGGAGCCAGACCTTGACGTGAAGGCCGGGAATCTGCGCGAACGCCGGCGCCAGCTGGCCGCAGGCCTCGTGATAGCCGTCTTCGGTCATGTCCACGAGGTTGAAGTTGATGATCTTCACGTGCATCAGATGCCTCCTTGTGATGTCATGGCTTGGGGATGGTCGGCGTCGGGGTGCGCCCCGGGGGGCACGCCGTGTGCAGCACGTCGATCCAGCTTCGGATCTGTGCGGTTTTCATCGAGTCCTCCTTTCAGGTGTCGGATGGCGGGCCGGACCGCCCGGCCCAGAAACTGTTAGGGGGTTACGCCCGCGCCACCAGCTGCTCGCCCAGGCCCAGGCAGGTCGGGCAGCGCTGTGGCACCAACCCTTCGCCGTTTCGATCTTCGAGGATGCGCCGCTGGCCCCAGCAGGTCGGGCACGGCCGCCAGAGCGCGGTCTGGGCGGGAATGGGTCTTGGGGTGGCGATCACGATGAGCCTCCTGTGGGTACGCCCCGATCGATCACTCTGACAACCGGCGCCGTCAGGGACGCGCTTCGTAGACGATGTTGAAGGGGGTCTCGGCGGCGCGGCGGAAGCGGGTGAAGCCGCCGGCCGTCACGACCTCGCGGATCTTCGCCTCCCCCGCCTGCGCGCCAAGCGCCAGCCCGACCTCCTGCGACAGCGACGCCGGCGTGCACAGCAGGGTCGAGAACCCGTAGTAGGCGCGCCCGACCGGGTTGAGGTTGTCCTCGACGCGGTCTCCCGCAGCCGGCTCCACGATCATCCATGTCCCGTCTGGCGCCAGCGAGCTGCACACATGGCGAGCCGCGCCCACGGGGTCGCCCATGTCGTGCAGACAGTCGAACATCGTCACCAGGTCGTAGCCCGCGCCGGGGAACCCCGACGCGGGGGCGGTCTCGAATCGGATGCGCTCGGTGAGGCCCGCCTCCCTCGCGCGCTCGCGCGCGGTCTCGATCGAACCGGCGTGGTAGTCGGAGCCGACCAAGGTCGACCTCGGGAACGTCTTCGCCATCAGGATCGTCGATGCGCCGTGGCCGCAGCCGACGTCGGCCACCGTGGCGCCGGCCTCCAGCTTCTCCACGACGCCGTCGAGCGCAGGGAGCCAGGAGGGGACGAGGTTGGCGTTGTAGCCAGGCCGGAAGAAACGCTCGCAGCCCTCGAAGACGTCGTGGCTGTGCTCATGCCAGCCGAAGCCGGCGCCGCTGCGGGCGACCTCGGTGATGCGCGGCGAATCGAGGACCGACCCGAGCGCGACCTGGAAGAAACCGGGCAGGTAGGCGGGACTGTCCTCGTCGGTGAGCGCCATCGCCTGCTCGGCCGGGAGGGTGTAGCGGCCTTCGGCCGGGTCGTACTCGACGTAGCCTCCCGCCGCCTGGGCGTTCAGCCACTCGCGCACATAGCGTTCGGCGACGCCGGCGCGCCCGGCGAGCTCGCCGGAGGTGAGCGCGCCCGCCCCTGCGAGCGCTCGGTACAGGCCGAGCTTGTCGCCCATCACGACGAGCGCGGCATTCAGGGTCGCCCCCACCTCGTCGACGGCGCGAAACACGAACGCCATCAGCTTGTCGTGATCGATGGTGGGCGGGGCCGTGGTGGTGCTCATGGTTGTCTCCTTCTTTCGTCAGGTTGCATCGACGGTCGGGTGGGGGAAGGCGACGGGTTCGCCGTGACATGTACGTGCAAGCGGTGCGTTGACGACGGCTCCGCCCATCTCGGTCCTTCCTCTCCCCGGCAACGGTGGCCGCATGTCGATTGGGACGAATCTAGGCGCGACGTCCCGAGGCGCCATCGACCGTTCCTGCCATCTTTGCGGCGATCGACCTGTAGGGGAGGCGCGCTCGCTATGTAGGTGGGGACACGCCGAGGAGCCCCTGCTCGAACGCGACTCGCGTCGCCTGAGCGCGCGAGTGAACCTGAAGCTTGGCGTAGATGTTGGCCACGTGCCGCACGACGGTCGCCTCGCTGATGACAAGCGCGCCCGCGATCGCGCGGTTCGAGCGCCCCTCGGTGAGCAAGCCGAGCACCTCGCGCTCGCGCGGCGTGAGTGCCCCCGGCGCGCGGGTCGGCCCGCCGGCGGGCCCCGAGCCGAGCCGGTCCGCCAGCGCTTCGGCGCGACGGGCCCACATCTGTGCGCCGAGCGCGCGAAGCCGTTCCCGCGCGTCCGTCGCGAGCCCTCTCGCTTCCTGGCGGGCGCCTCCGACGCGAATGAGCGCCTCGGCGGCGAGCACCCCCATGCGTCCCGCTTCCCAGCGCCATCCGGCCGCGTCGGTGGCGGCGACGGCGGCCGCGAGCGTGCCGGCTGGTGGGGTGCGGCCGGCGGCCATCTCCACGAGCCCCGCCGCGTAGAGGGCACGGTGGCCGCGCAGACGCGTGGCAATCTGTCGGCCGCGCATCTCGGCCACGGCGGCGTCCCTTTGGGCGACCGCGATCTCGATCGCGGTCAGCAGCAGCGTTGGCGGCGCAGGCAATGGCCGGCCGGGCGCGGCCTCCCACCGGGCGATCGCCGGCCCGATCGCCTCCGCCGCGCCGACGGGATCTCTTGCCGCGAGGCGGGCGCGCGCCAACCCCAGCCGTGCGCGCGAGGTTGCCTGGAGGTCCTCGAGGGCGTCCGCTTCGTTGCTTGCCCGAGCCAATGTCGCGAGGGCGTCCGGAATCGATCCCATGCCGATGAGCCGCTCGCCCCGGATCCATTCGAGCCCGAGTCGCACCACGGGATCCGGGCCAACCTCGGCCATCAAGCGATCTGCCTCTCCCAGCACGTTTGCGGCGTCGTCCCACTCACCCATGCGGACGTGGATCAGCGCGCGCACGCTGCACATCCATGCGCGCGACAGCGGGGTGCCCCTGGTCCGGGCGGTCTCGAGCCCCTCGTCGGCCCAGCGCACCGCCTCCTTGGCCGGGCCGCTCAAGTGGGCGCAGGCGAGCTCGAAGCACGCGCGCGTGGCGCCGAGGTCGTCGCGCCCCTGACGCGCCAACGCCAACGCGTCGAGAAGCGCCTGGCGGCCGGTGTCGGCCTCCCCGCCGAGCCAGCGTGCAGTGCCGTATGTCGTCAACAGATGCACCCGATCGAGGGTCTGGGCGCGGCTCTGGGGCGGACTCGTCATGGCAAGGCCATCGTCCGCGACACGGATGGCGGCACGCAGGTCGCCCATCCGCACCAGCGTGTCGGCAAGGAGCGGCAACAGGTGCAGGTGCGCCTCCGACGGATCATCCGGGCGCAGCTCGGCTCGCGCCGCCGCCAGATCCTCCAAGACGCCTGCACGCTCTCCGTTGTGGAGCCGTGCCGCTGCCGCCACCGCGAGCGCCTCCGCGGCATGGATGCGGTCGCCCAGCTTGAGATAGGCCGCCCGGGCCTCGCGCAGCAGTCGCTCCCCACGCGGGTCACGGCGGGCCCGGGCAAGGAGTCGTCCGTAGTCGAGTAGCAGGCCTGCGTGCGCCGACGGATCACGACCCGGCGTCCACAGAGCAAGCGCATGCTCGAAGTGCGCCTCCGCTTCGTCGTAGCCGCACAGCTCAAGTGCCCGCCGGGCCGCCCTCACCGAGTAGACGACGCCCCGGTCGCGGTCGCCGGCGGCGAGCGCATGACCGGCGAGCTCCGCCAGCGGCGCGTCCGGGGCGTCGCCATACCGCGCCTCCGCCACGTCCAGCACCCGAGCGTGACGTCGCCGCCGCTCTGCGGTGAGCAGCTCGTCGAGCACGGCCTCTCGGGTCAGGGCATGACGGAAGGAAAGGCCCAGGCCACTCGCGTCGACCGGGTCCTCGGCGAGCAGGCCCGCATCGCGAAGCCGAGCCAGCGCCGCCAGGGCCGCGTCCTCCTCAACCTCCGCGACGGCCGCGAGCAGCTGGACATCGAGGTGGTCACCGATCACCGCCGCCCAACGCACAAGCTCGCGGTCTGCCTCGTCGAGCTCGGCCGCGCGTGCCAGCAGGAGCCCGCGCACGCTCGCCGGCGGGTGCAGCGCCAGCTCCCCCCGCCAGGTTCCGTCCAGATCGAGTCGCCCCCGCTCCACGGCGTCGCGCACGACCTCCTCGACCACGAAAGGGACTCCACCGCTCATCCCGATGATCGCCGCCCGAGCTCGCTCGTCGGGAACGACGCCGAGGATGTCGGCGAGCATCGCCTCGACGTCGACGTCCCTGAGCGGCATGAGCTGGATCTCTTCGCCGAGCCGCTCACGCCTGAGGTCGCGCCGGAGGTCGTGCAGGCTGGAGCCGGGCGTTGCGTCCTCCGGGCGGTACGTCACGACCAGGGACAGTGGTTCCTGCCCCAGGGTCTGGGCGAAGTAGAGCACGAGCGAGTTGCTCGATGGATCCGCCCAATGGAGGTCTTCCAGGATGAGGACGAGGCCCTGCGGTCGAGCCAGCTCCGCGAAGTGGCGGGCGGCGGCCTCAAGGAGTGCCGCCCGGCTGACCGCCGGCCCCTCTGCGCCGCCTCCGAGCTCCGGCAGCAGGAGTGCGGGGAACGCTGCGGCAACGGGATCGTCGGTGGGGGGCGGGTGGGCCCTGCTCCTGCGGAACGCCCTCAGCGCATCCTGCACGACGCCGAAGGGGAGGGCGGCGTCGCCGCTTCGGGCGCGGCCTTGCACGACGAGCCGGCCGTCGGCGCGCGCCTGCTCGGCGACCGCTCGGACCATCCGCGTCTTCCCGATCCCGGCCTCGCCGGTGACCTGGATCACGGGTGGCGATGTCGCGTCACGCGCGAGCACGCGATCCGCCTGCGCCCACGCTGCCTGACGACCGACCATCGACTGTGCGAGCAGACGGGAGTGCGGTCCCCTCACCCGGGTCTCACCTTCCCCCACAATCGTCCCCCGCTCATCCTCGCCGCGTTGCCGTCCTGGGCATTGTTACGGGTTGGGACACCTGGCTCAACCGCGGACCTGCACCGGAGAGTCAGCGCGCCCGGGTGATTCGTACCGGCTCCGGACGGTCAGCTCAACCATAGCGCCCTCGGGTTGTTCGCTTCATGTCCAAGGAGCGGCGAGAGGAAGACCGACGAGGCGGTCGCCGATGGCGACTCGCCAGTCGCCGGTGTGGAAGAAGTCGGCCGTGAAGTCGCTGCCGAGCCGGTCGAGCGTGTCACGTAGGCGTGCCATGGGCGCGGCGTCAGCTGCGCGAGGGAAGGTAGATGCCTTGACCTCGACCGCGACGACTCGGCCGTGGCGGGCGCCCTGGATTACCACCGCGCGAAACACGTCAGTGAATCGACCATCTCGCCGAGAACGTGCCTCGGGATCAGATCAGGCACCATGCCGGAAGCCGAGCCGATGATCACCAGTTCGTCGAAGCAGTAATCAACATGATGTCTTGTCCCCAACCATCATCTTGTCGGACGTGCCACCGAGGAGGACTGAGATTCGCCAACGCCTCTGTCCCGCGTGTTGAACGTGAGGATGCGAAAGTAAGGAGGCTTTCGCACCGATCATGCACCGAGCTGGCGGAGCGGCAGTTGCGGCCCGTGTTCAGTACGAGCGAAATCCCACGAATACCAGGGGCAACAGGAGAGCGGACGACAGGGCTCGAACCCGCGACCTCAAGCTTGGGAAGCGACCCCGAAGGGACCGAGCGGGAATGAAAATGGCTTGACCAAGCGGTTTCCCCGCACCGCTCTTCCCCCATCGTTCCTCGTTTTCCCGGGCGGAATTGCACAGATGCTGCACAGCGGCATGGCCGTCAGGCGCCATCACTACCCTCGAGCGCGATGACAGAAACGGGCAAGCCGACGCGCAAGCGCCGATGGCGCGACTACCGCACGGCGGCAGGCCGCCGTCCTGTGAAGGAGTTCATCTCCGGTCTGCCTGACGCCGATGCGGCGGCGGTCGTCGCGGCGATGAGGGACGTGCAGGAGAACGGGACGCAGGCTGCTCGGCACCTGCGTGGCGACATCTACGAGGTCCGCGCCGACGCGGATCGCGTCATCTACCGGATTCTCTTCGCAACGGAGGGCCGCTCGTCGCAAATCCTGCTCGCGTTGGAAGGGCTCAAGAAGAAGACCCAACAGACGCCGCCGGCCACCATTGCGATTGCCGAGCGGCGCCTTGCGGACTGGCGTCGCCGTGCCAGGCAGGATGCGAAGGGTTCATCAAAGCGGCGTTGACACCCGGCCGCTTGCGTCGAGGAACCGCCATATCGTTCTTGCTATCTCTCCGATGAGATAGTACCGTTGGCCTTATGGCAGCGACCGGAGCGAGTGACATGGCCCCCACGAGGGATTTTCTCGACGAGATCATCAATGAGCGCGCGAAGGAAAACCCCGCCTTTGGCGAGTTGGTCGACGCCGCTTACGAGCGGCGTCAATTGCTTCGCGCACTTGCTGCGCACCGTGAGGCCCTAGGCCTTTCCCAGACCGAGGTTGCCGCCCGGATGGGTACCTCGCAATCGGCGGTTGCTCGGCTTGAACGAGGGGAGGCGGACGCGCGGCTGTCGACAGTGGAGCGAATGGCCGCAGCGCTTGAAGCCCGCATCACCTGGAGTCTTGCGCCCACGACGCCCAGGAAGTCCAGCGACCCGGCAACCCGTGGCAAAAAATCCGGACGCTCACCTGCCGGCGTCGCGTAGATCTCCTGTCTCGCAGCAACAACGCCGACAAAGCCCCTGTGGCAATGGGCCTTGACGATTGCCACCTTCGTATTCATGCGGAGTCATCGGACACCTTCGATAGCCTCCTCTGGCGCGGATCCCGAGCGCAAGAAGCTGGGTGGCCCGCCGCAGCCGAGGGTCACTAGATCAATGTTCGAGTTCCCGCCCTCTCCGTTTGGAATGCGCTCGGGTCGAGCGCACTACTCCCGTGGGTGCGGGAGCTTGATTGGTCAGCGAAGCTCAGCCCGGTTCGATGGAGACAGACGACGCTCTCCGGAGGGGACGTGTGGCTGAGATCCCTGATGGACCTCAAGCAGCGGGCGAAACCGTGGCCAAGGGGCGAAGGAGTCTGATCGAAGAAGCGGTGCGACGCTGGAAAGACCAGCTCGCCGACCTGTCCGCCCGAAACAACCTCCTTTGTGCACAGAGCTGGCGGAGCGGCAGTTGCGGCCCGTGTTCAGTACGAGCGAAATCCCACGAATACCAGGGGCAACAGGAGAGCGGACGACGGGGCTCGAACCCGCGACCTCAAGCTTGGGAAGCTCGCGCTCTACCAGCTGAGCTACGTCCGCGTCGGCGCCAAAGCTACCAGACGCCCTGTTCGTTCCCACCTGGGGTCTCGACTGGCCGACGGCGTGGGGACACCGCCGCCGGCCCAGCCGTTTGGTCCAGCTACCCGACGATCGCGACCGTCGGACAGTTCGAGATCGCACCGAGCGACTTGAGACCGCCGAAGTCCTCGTTGACCTCCCCCTCACCGCCGCTTGTGAGATCGCCGGCGGTCGCGAGCGTCACGATCTGCTCGTTCGACGTCACGAGCGTCCGCTTGCCGGCGGCGATCGCCGCGTCGCTCCACACCGCAGGGACGATGTCCCACAGCGGGCTGTAGGAGGGATCACCGGGGAGCGTCGCCTGGATGTTGAGGGGCTCGCCCTCGCCCAGCACCGCCGATTGCAAACCCTGGCGGTTGGGATCGTTCTTCCCGCGGGTGCCGTTGACGATCGGGATGATCGGTGAGCGCGACGACGCGGCGGGGTCGTTGTCGCCCTCACCCGGCGCGGCGGCGAGGTTCGCTGCGAACACGCTCTCCTCGAGGGCCGAGACCACGTCCACGGACGCGTCGAGACGCAGGTAGGCGACCTTCTTACCTCCGGTGAAGCCGTGAAGGAGCTTGAGGGTCACCTGCTTCGCACCCGTGTCGAGCCCGGTTACGGCGTCGAGCCGGCCGCTGTCGTTTGCCACCTGCGTGGCGTTCAGCACGATCGCCCCGTCGGTCGTGACGAGCGGGCTGTACGCCTTGTCGCCGATCGCGCCGGGCGCCACCTTCGCGGGCGGGAAGCCATCCGGACCCGGCGTCACCGAGCGCTCCGGCTTGAAGTCCACCGTGCCGGGGAACGTCAGGACACCTCCGTCGGCGGTGGCCTTCTGCACCGCTTTGGTGCCGAGGGCGTTCTTGAGCTTGGGCGCCCAGTTGACACCGCGCTTCTCGGCGTCGGCCTGGTCGGAGGACTCGGTCACGACGTACCAGGTGGCGGCGCCCTTCGCCGTCTTGCCCTGGAACAGCGGGAGCGTCACGGTTCCACCCGCATCGTCGAATGTGACGGCACTCTTGAGAAGCAAGGTCTCGCCGGCGGTTGTGTCGCCAGAGGTGGTGCTGTCGGTGGTGACGCCCGCCGGTGCAGTCGCGCTGTCGGAGCCGCATCCCGCGACCACCGCTGCGGCTGCGGCGACCACTGCGATCACGGCGATCGGTTTGGCCAAGGTCTTTCGAGTCATGCGCCCGTCCCCTTCGGAGTGTGATGGTCGCGCGGGCTTTCCACGCGCCGAAGGGGACGGTAAGGAGGCTCTGTTACGCTCACCTCTCGCAGTGGTTACAAGGGGCTTACAGGGATCACGCAGAAGTAAGTCAGCGTCAATGAACTACTACGACGTTTGGCGGCTGCAGTCGTTTCTGCATGGTCCCTTCTCCCCGCGGGACGGTCACATCCGCTCGGGCGCGGTCACTCCCAGAAGGTCGAGAGCGAGCGACATCACCGAGCGCACCGCGCGAGTCAGCTCGACGCGGAACGGCTTGACGTCGGCCGGAGCGTCGTAGACGCGGCACTGCTCGTAGAACACATGAAAGTCTCGTGACAAGTCGATCAGGTAGGCGACGACACGGTGTGGCGCCCTGCGGCGCTCCGCTTCGCCGACCACGTCGGGCCACTCGACCAGCCTCAGCGTCAGGGCGCGTTCGGCCGGCTCGACCGACGGCGGCGGCGCGTCGGGCGGGACGTCACCGACGCGTTCAAGGACGTTGCAGGCGCGGGCGTGGACGTACTGGGCGTAGTACACCGGGTTCTCGCGGCTCTGCTCACGCGCGACAGCCAGGTCCAGTTCGAACGGCGTCTCGTTGGCACGCTGCACCAAAAAGAACCGGGCGGCGTCCACGCCGATGTCGTCGATCAGGTCCGACAATGACACGAGGGTTCCGGCGCGCTTGCTCATCTTCTTCTCTTCGCCGCCTTCGACCAGGCTGACGAGTTGGATGAGCGGGGTCTCCAGCATTTGCGGGTCATGTCCGCCCGCGGCCAGCACCGCGCGCAGCCGCTGCAGGTACCCGTGGTGGTCAGCGCCCAGGATGTTGATCAGCACGTCATAGCCACGCGCGGCCTTGTCCAGGTGGTACCCGATGTCCGGGGCGATGTACGTGGTCGTGCCGTCGGCCCGGCGCAGTACCCGGTCCTTCTCGTCGCCGTAGGCGGTGGTGCGAAACCAGACCGCGCCGTCCTGCTCGTAGGCGTCGCCCGCCGCCATCAGGCGGTCGATACCGGCAGCGACCTGCCCGCTGTCGTGCAGCGATGCCTCCGAGAAGAACGCGTCGAACCGCACGCGGAAGCGCTCGAGGTCGGTCGCCATCTGCTCCAACATCAGCCGCTGGGCCCGGTCGGCAAGCGCAGGGCCTTTGAGCGCTTCGGCCTGGAGTTCGCGAGCGATCTCGGTGACGTAGTCACCCTGGTAGCCGTCCTCGGGCACCTGTGTGTCGAGCCCGCGCAGCTGGTCGATGCGCGCTGCCACCGACTCGCCGAACAGCGCGATCTGCCGGCCGTAATCGTTGACGTAGAACTCCCGGTGGACGTCGTGACCGGCGAACTCCAGGATCCGGCCAAGCGAGTCGCCGTAGGCCGCGTGGCGGGCGTGGCCCACGTGCAACGGCCCCGTGGGGTTGGCCGACACGAACTCCAGGTGGATCCGCTGGGCGGGCGCAGCGAGACCTGAGCCGTACCGGGCATCTGCAGCGACGATCGCCTGCGCCGCAGCCGCAAACCACGCGGGCGCGAGCGTGATGTTGACGAAACCGGGACCCGCCACCTCGACGCGGTCCACGATGTCCAACTCCTGGAGCGCAGCCGCCACCTGGGCGGCGATATCGCGCGGTGCGCGCCGGGCAGCCTTGGCCAGGCTCATCGCCACGGGCGTCGCCAAGTCACCGTGCGCCTGGCTGGCCGGCTGCGAGAACTCGACACGTACAGTGGGATCAATAGCCGCCGCCACACCCAGTACGGCATCGACGATGGGCGTGGTCAGTGCATGGGCGCTCACGAGCGGGCAATGTTAGCGACCGGTGCCACGTCAACATCCGGAGCGATCATGGAGATCTCGACCCACCGCATCCCAGGCCTCGTCATGACCGACCACCGTTTTGCGGTGCCTCTGGACTACGCGGAGCCCGATTCAGCCACGATCGACGTGTTCGCACGGGCCATCACGTCGCCGACCACGCCGCCGGACCGGCCGTGGCTTGTGTTCTTCCAGGGCGGTCCGGGGTTCGCCTCGCCGCGCCCCACCGAGCCCAGTGGGTGGATCGGGCGGGCGATCTCGGACTACCGGGTCCTGCTGCTCGATCAACGCGGGACGGGTCTGTCGACCCCGGTCTTGCCCGAGACGCTCGTGCGGCTTGGATCGCCGCACGCACAGGCCGAGTACTTGCGACATTTCCGTGCGGACAACATCGTGCGTGACGCCGAGGCCATTCGGCGCGAGCTGATCGGCGACGACACATGGAGCGTGCTGGGCCAGAGCTTCGGGGGCTTCTGCGTGACGCGGTACCTGTCGAGCGCACCAGAGGGGCTGCGTGAGGCGATGATCACCGGCGGCCTCCCACCGCTCGGCGGCCATCCGGATGACTTCTACCGGGCGACGTATCAACGCATGCTCGATCGCAACGCGCGCTATTACGAGCGCTATCCCGGTGATCGGAGTGTCGTTCGGCGCATCGCCGAGCGACTGGCCGGGGGTGACGTGTCGCTGCCGGACGGGTCGCCGTTGACGATCCGGCGGTTCCAGCAGCTTGGGATGTTGCTGGGCATGGGTGACGGATTCGAGCGCCTGCACTTTGGTATGCAGGAGGCGTTCGTGGTGGACGGCGACGATCTGTCGTCACCGTTCCTACGCCAGGTGTACGCCGAGCAGCCGTTCGAAACCAATCCCTTGTATGCCCTGATCCACGAAGCGTGTGTCTGTGACGGGACCGCGTCGCGCTGGTCGGCTGACCGCTTGCGCCGCGAGTTCCCCCAGTTCGACGACCCCGCCAACTTGACGGCAGAGGCGATCTACCCATGGATGTTCGAGGACTACGCCGCCCTGCGCCCGTTCGCGGAAGCGGCCGACCTGCTGGCCGACGTCACGTGGCCCGAACTCTACGAACCCGAGGTTCTCGCGGCCAACACCGTGCCGTCGGCCGCCGCCATGTACTACGACGACATGTACGTCGAGCGCACGTTCTCAGAGGCGACCGCGCGCGCGATCGGGGATATGCGCGTTTGGGTGACAAACGAGTACCAGCACAACGGTCTCCGAACCGACGGCGCCACCATCCTCGACCGCCTCATCGCCATGGTGCGCGGCGAGCGCTGACGATGCGCAGTACTGCGCTTCGTGGTCGAGATCACCGCAAGTGTCCTGGTCTCAGCCTGGATCAGATTTTGCGATACCGCGCGTCGACCATCGAGTAGATGCCGAACGCGATGAGCCCGGCGGCGACCACGGCGAGGGCGACGGTCCCGTAGGCCTGGGTGGTCAGACTGTGGAGGGCGCCGTCCAGGCCTTTGGCCTCCTTCGGATCGAACTCGATGGCGGCCTTGAGGAAGAAGATGCCGATCAGGCTGAACGTCACCCCGCGCGCCAGCAGGCCGATCGTCCCCAGGACGGTAAAGCCCTTGAGCGTCCGCGGGCTCATGTACATCGTCTTCGAGTCCTTCAAGAACGTCTTGCTGATTCCCAGGTACGCCTGATACAGGCCGATACCGAGGAAGACGAGTCCCCCGACCACCACCAGGAGCCGCCCTGCCGGCCATCCGAGCACGTCGGCCGTTCCTGAGCTGGGCTCCTTCCCCCCGCTTGAGGAACCGGCGAGGATTCCGATCGCCAGGACGCAGAAGGTGCCATAGGCAATCGCGCTCCCGGCAGCGCCCAATCGGTCGAGCGCACTGTGCCGGCCCGCCTCCGGCGTCCTTCCCACGAACGCCATCGATCCCCGCCACAACGAATACCCGGCCAGCCCGATCGCGACGACCACGAGCAGAACACGCCCGAATGCCTGGTCGGCGATGAGTCGCATCGCGCCTTCCTGATCCGGGTTCTCACCGCCGACGCCACGCGCCAATTGAACGGCGAGGATTCCAATGAGGACGTAGATCACGCCGCGCGCCACATAACCCGCCCTGGCGAGGCCCTCGAATGTGGTGGTCTCGGTCGCGGCCTGGGCCGTTTCGGATGCAGTGCTCGTCATGTATCCCTCTTACCCGAAGGACGTGATCTCACACATGGGGTGCATGCTCTCCGCCACCGGTCCGCTCTCGCGTCTCGCTGCCAATACGCTCGGCCGTGGCTCCGAACCGCAGCAGACGCCCGCCGAACGCGATCGCGCAGAGGGCAAACCACGCCCATCCGAGTGCGAGTCCCGCGATGACGTCCGAGAGCCAATGCACGCCGAGGAACACCCGGCTGCAGGCGACCGCGACGGCGACCGCGACGGCGCCACCGGCGAGCGCCGCACGACCTCCGGGTGACCGACCTCGGCCGACGATGAGTGCCGTGGCGGCGAAGAACGCCGCCGCCGTAGAGGTGTGACCGCTTGGAAACGAGGGGCCGAGCGTCTCCGCGATCGGATTCAACGTCGGCCGCGCTCGGTCGGCGAGCGCCTTGACCGTCGTCGTCACCACCTTGTCGCCCAATATGACCGTCAGAAGGAAGAACGGTACGAACCGGTCAGGCCGACGTATCCACCCGATGACCACGAGGGCGAGCCCCGCGACCACCACGAACCACGTCTCGCCGAGCTGGGTGACCATTTCGATCGCACCATCCGAGAACCGCGTCGCATGGTCGTTGCCCCACTGCGCAGCGGAGGCGTCCACTTCACGAAGCGTGTCGTTGGTTCGCACCAGGTACGCGAGCAGACCGAGCACCGCACCGCCCCCGACGACGACAGCCAGCGCGACGGTCATCGCAAGACCAGTCGAAACAGCCGGGTCGCGACGAGCCCGAGCCCAGCGGCGAATGCGTTCGTAACGCCCCGACGCGTCGGCGACAGCGTCGACCACGGGTGCCGCGGTCGCACCGGGGGCGCCGTATGGGTAGCGAAACGCAGCCGCTGCGCCGATCAGCCCCGCGGCGGCGGCGATCGCGACGAGAACAAAGAAGGTCACGCTGCGACTTTGCGCAGAATGTGTGATGGTCGACTCACACAGCATGTTTTCCCCACGCCCAATCCGGGAAACCTCACAATATGCCCGCGGTGAGAACGCTCGCTGAGCGACCGGGAGGACCTGTCGCCGCCTCCGACGACCATTCGTCGCGCCCGCAGCCATTTCTCCTCGACCCCCGTGGACACGGACTCCCATTGGCCATTGCACGCCGCATGCAGGCGTGGCGACCCACCGCGATCTTCGCCGTCGTCTACCTCGTGGGGTACGTCATCCTTGCCGCGGCGATCGTCGCGCTCGGACTTTTGCTCACCGAGGTGCTCTTGCCGATCGATGCAGTACTCGACGCGGATCAGTCTGTTCCGAACTGGCTCGCGGACAACCGCAGCCCAGGGCTGACCGACGTTTCGGCCGTCACCTCGATCGCCGGCGACATCCCGGTCCTGCCGGGCCTTGTCATCGTGGCGATCATCGTGGGGCTGGTCGCCAAGAAGTTCCGGATTGGGATGTTCTTGCTCGCCGCAATCCTGGCCGAGGTCACGCTCTACCGGGTCGGGACGCTGGCCGTCCCGCGTACGCGTCCCGACGTGGAGCGACTCGACGTCCTGCCCATCGACCACAGTTTCCCTTCCGGTCACGTCGCGGCGTCGTTCGTCGTGTACATCGGACTTACGTTGCTGATCACCTCTCGCATTCCTCGCCGCTGGATGGCGGCACTGGTGTGGACGATCGGTGTCGGCATGGTGGTCGCGGTTGCCGTATCGCGAATCTACCGCGGGATGCACCATCCCCTCGACGTGCTGTCGGGATCGCTCCTGGGCGCCGGATCGCTCCTCATCGCGCTCATCGCCATCCGTGCGTACGGCGAGGCCAAGCGAATCCGTACCGAACACGTGGACAATAACTCCGTAGGGAAAAATGGGACTCGCCGAAGGGACCGCGTCCCTGCGAGCGAGTCATAATTTCACCCGCCCCGCGGGCGGGCGGTAACGCCCGACATTCCTGACAGGAAGGCCGTCACATGAAGGTCGCAATCATCGCCCACTCGGGCAAGAGCTTTGGCGGGGGGTTGGAGGAGCTCAGAGCCGTCCTTCGCCGGCGCGGCATCGACGAGCCGTTCTGGTGCGAGGTGCCCAAAAGCAAGAACGCCCCGAAACAGGTCAAGCGCGCGATTGACTGGGGCGCCGAGCTGATCTTCGTGTGGGGTGGCGACGGCATGGCCCAGAGGTCGATCGACGCCGCCGCGGGAGGCGACGCGGCCATCGCGCTCCTGCCTGCGGGCACCGCGAACCTGCTCGCGTCGAACCTGGCCATCCCGCAGGACATCGAGGCCGCGGTCGAGATCGGCCTGAACGGCGAGCGGCGGCGCTTGGACATCGGCCGCGTCAACGGCGAGGCGTTCGCGGTGATGGCCGGAGCAGGCTTCGATGCCCAGATGATCGCCGACGCCGACGGCGGCCTGAAGGACCGGATCGGACGACTGGCCTACATCTGGACTGGTGTTAAGAACATGCGCGCGACGCCCTTCGACGCGACGATCAAGATTGACGGCGCCCGCTGGTTCAAGGGCAAGGCGACGTGCATTCTGGTCGGCAACGTCGGAAAGCTCTTCGGTGGCGTGGAGCTGTTCGAAGGCTCACGGGCAGACGACGGCATGCTCGAGGTCGGCGTCCTGACGTCCGAAGGGGCCATGCAGTTCGTGCGGACCATGGCCCACGTGGCGGTCGGGTCCACCGACAAAGCCCCTTACGCCAAAACGACCAAAGGCCGCTCTGTACGGATCAAGATGGGCGAGAAGGTCCCGTACGAGATCGACGGGGGTGACCGGAAGAAGGTCACGTCCCTGCGCGTCGACGTCGAGCCCGGCGCCGTCGAGGTCTGCGTCCCTGCGGGGACGCGGCTGTGAGATCGCGGGTGTGGAGCGGCTCGAGGTGCGGACTCTCGTCGCCCTCCGTGCCGCTCCGACGGATCGTCACGCGCGCGGTGCGCTCGTCGACATCGATCATTCCAATCGAGTTGTCGAATGTGGGGCCTGCGACGAGGCGCCACCTCGCCGCGGGGGCTTTGACGCCGGCCAGCAGAGCGAGCCCGCGCGTGACGAGGCCGACGCTCCGGGTGAAGAGCAGCCGCACGATCCGTCGTTCGCGGTGGGACATGGGCTTGCGAAACGGCGAGCAGACGAGCTGGTAGACACGGCTCGTCTGTGTGTCTCCCAGTGAGACCTCGGCGACGTATGCCGTATGGACGTCCCCGCCCAGAACCATGATCGTGGCGGGCGCCGACGTGCCGGGCTCGGTGGACGATGCACGCTCAGTCAGCAGATCGACCATCGACCGGAACGAGCGTTGAAAAGCAGGCCAGTGGTCCAGGTCGAGCGACCTGCGCATGCGCTCCCCGAGGCGCGCGGCGACGCGACCCCACGCGCCCGAGCACACCGCCTCGTTCCACGCCTCCAAGTGGTGGATGCCCTGCGCCATGAACACCGGCACAGTGCTCGCCAGGATCAGGTGGTCGAAGTCCCCACGTGTGTGCTCGGTGATCCACTGCCATTCGTCCGCGTCGACGATGTCGCGCTGTCCATCCGCAAGCACCCGCGCAGCACGGGCGTCGACGACGATCAAGCGCGTGCGCCCGAAGTCGCGATGGAACGCGAATCGCGCCGCCGTCGTGTCACGATCGGCGGCGCGGGCGAATCGGCGAAGCCGCGGGCCGGCATCCTCGTCGTCGAAGATCTCGCCCAGCATCGGCTCGTCGGCGAACTCGGATGGCGCGAGGTTGCCGATGTGCTGATAGACCCAGTACGCCATGAACGCGCCGACGATGCGCTCCTCCCACCACGGCAGTTTGCGCATGTCGGAGACCCACGCCTCGGAGATGTTCCAATCATCGTGGACGTCGTGGTCGTCGAAGATCATCGTGCTGGGGATGGTGGAGAGCAGCCAGCGGATGTCCGGGTCCGACCACGACTCGCGGTGCAGGCGGGTGTACTCCTCGAAGTTCGCGACCTCCTCCGGGGGTGCTGCGATCCCGGAGCCGAGTGACGCCGACTCGTGCAACCGCGCACTCATAAACTCCCGCGTCTCGGGCGGTACTTCGTCGGCGTACACCTGATCGCCCATCAAGATCAGGCAGTCGGGCCACTCCTCCTGCTCGCCCTGAAGGCGGCGCGAGTACGCCCACAGGGCATCGACACCGAACCCTGATTCGTGCTCCTGGGGCGGCAGCGTGAACGGACGGCGCTGCGGCCCCCCCGCCCGGCACGACCCGAAGACCAACCGCGCCTGACGCTCACGCTGACGGGTGGCGATGACGCTCGGCGGCCGCCCGTCGTCGGGCGGCCACAC
>JANMDV010000280.1:0-1516 GCA_031376485.1 Actinomycetota bacterium | reverse complement strand
GATCGCAAATGAGACGTGTGCCAATCCCAGCCTCTGCACACGTGTTCGCGAACATGCAGGCCACGGTGGTGAGGTGCTGGTGGTGGCCCCCGTGCCGAACGCACCCGTCCGTGACGAAGTCTGCGACGACGACGTCCGGCGCAGGGCCGAGCAACGGCTCGCCCGTTCTGTCGCGGCCCTCGCCGAACTCGGTCTCCATCCTCGTGGTGAAGTCGGCGACGCAGACCCGGTCCGCGCGCTCCAGGACGCACTCGTCAGTTTCGCCGCCGACGAGGTGATCATCGCGACGCACCCAGCCGAGCGGTCGAACTGGCTCGCGGGGGGTGTAGTGGATACGGCCCATGCCCAGTTTCACCTTCCGGTGACCCACATTGTTATCGATGTCGGGACGCCTACGCATTCTGGGACATCACGGTAGCTCTCAGGTCTGAGACACGGACAGGTCGGCACATG
The DNA here is from genome assembly GCA_031376485.1 of Actinomycetota bacterium. Lineage (GTDB taxonomy): Bacteria > Actinomycetota > Thermoleophilia > Miltoncostaeales > Miltoncostaeaceae > CALMEC01. The sequence continues at coordinate 1,063 of JANMDV010000280.1, read as the reverse complement.
TGAGCACATCCCAACTGAGCAAACCGACGGACGTCGCGGAGGCCGTCGCGCGCATGGCGTCGGCCGCCACTTCCCAAGCCTTGGTTGCGAGCATTGTTAATGCGTGGCGAAGTGCGACGAATGCCGGCATCGGACTCGTCTTCGTGGGTGATGACGCCGCGGGTTGGACAGTCGCGGCGGTGAGCCCCGCGGGAGTACGGGGAACCTGCAAGGCGGGCGAGATGCTTGCGGGGATTCTCGTTGACGGGGTCGTCAGGCCGATTGATGACCGCGCTCTGTCCCCCACAATCACGGTACCGGGCGGCGCGCTTGTTGGCGCCGGCCTCGGCGTTCGCATCGCGCCTGCCGGAGGGCATGCACATCTCCTTGTCGCGCTGGGAGTGACTGATGAGCCTGCGGAGTCGCGCATTGATACGGCACGTGCAGTCGCGGCAATGAGCGCGATGGCGCTCGAGCGTAACGCCGCTCGAGCACAGGCTGACGTCGAGCGCTCCAAAGCCATCAAGCTCGCCTCGGCGGGGATGGTCTTCTCGTCAGAGCTCAACCTCGACGATGTGTTGCAGCGGGTCGTCGATACGGCCTGCGATGTCCTGGGGGCCAAACACGCTGCGCTTGGGGTGCTGGACGCCCAGCGCACCGGGCTTGCGAACTTCGTCACATCGGGGCTCAGCGACGAACAGCGACGCGCGATCGGCGAGCTCCCGCGGGGACGTGGACTGCTGGGCTTGCTCATCTCCGACGCCCGCCCGGTCCGCATCGCGGCGATCGCGGATGATCCCCGCTCAGCCGGCTTCCCACCGGGACATCCTCATATGACGACATTCCTGGGGGTCCCAATCCGCGTCGGCGCGAAGGTGTTCGGGAACCTGTACGTGACCGACAGGCTCGACGGTCCGTTCACCGACGAGGACGAGCTCGTCGCCTTGACGCTCGCCGCTCAGGCGGCGGTCGCGATCGGCAACGCGCAGCGCTACAGCGAGCAGGAGCAAACGGCGCTGCGTGCAGCCCAGGACCGCGAACGGGCGACAGCCGACGGTTGGCGGCGGGCGATTGAGGCACAGGA
>JANMDV010000274.1:0-40496 GCA_031376485.1 Actinomycetota bacterium | reverse complement strand
TGGGCGCCCTGCCACACCTCAAGTGCGGTGAATCCGTGGATGTGCATGTCCGGGATCGCAGCCTTGACGCCCTCCACGATCCCGACGTAGAAGTCCCCGGTGAAATCCGGGTGGATGCCGCCTTGCAGGCAGACCTCCGTCGCGCCGCGGTCCCACGCCTCGACTGACCGCTGCACGACCTCCTCGATCGAGAGCAGGTACGGGTCGCCACGCAGGTTCAAGCTCTTGGGGCCCTTGGAGAACCCGCAGAAGCCGCACCGGAAGTAACACAGGTTGGTGTAGTTGATGTTGCGGTTGACCACATATGTGACCGTGTCGCCACAGACCCGTCGTCGGATCTGGTCGGCAACCCACGCGACGGCCTCGACGTCATCGCCGCGGGCCCGGAAGAGGCGCTCCACTTCGTCGCGCGTCGGGGCGGTTCCTGCGAGCGACCGGTCGAGGATTCCGGCAAGGTCGGGGGAGAGGTGATCGATCCCCTCGCGGCGTTCGCCGTCACTCCACTGCGCATCGGTCCACTCCGCCGACAGCCGTCGTTGTGGGACCGGCGGGTGCATGTCCTTGCCGGGTGCCCACTCATACCGAGGACGCGCGGCACCGGACCCGTCAAGTTGGTCGAGTACGGCTTTGAGCAACGGTCGCGCCAAGACGTCTCGCATCGCATCGACGTCGGTGCCGACGGGGAAGGGACCCCGCTCGACAAACGCGACCGTGGGCGCAGCGTCACGCAGCATTGCGACGGCGTCGTCACTCCACGGCGGGATCACCAGATCCGCTGCCCCCGCGGCGATCGCGAGGAGTGCCTCATCGAGCGTCGCGACCACACGTTGAGCGGCCGTGCCAAGCGAAGGAAGCGCGCACAATTCAACCGCCTCGTCGAGGCGCTCGGCGTCTGCACGAAGAAACGGTGCGTGGGTGCGGGCGATTGCATCGAGTACGTCCTCGCGCCGACCAGCGTGGCGCACCGTGATGCGCCAAGAACTCACCCCGCGTTTCGTGAGTGCGTGCGCCGCATCAGGATCGGTGACCCATGCGACCGCCGGGGCATCCAGATCGCGGGTCGCCACGGGCAGAAGCCCTGCTGCCAGGGCCGCGGCGACCGCGGCGTCGGTGAAACCCGGAGCCTCGCGCACAAGTGCCGGAGTTCCCTCGCCGCGGCGAAGGAACGTCACGCGCCGGGCGCTCATGCGGCCACCGGGTAGCCGTCGGTGTCGGTCACGCGACGCAGGCCGTCACGAAGCCCGTGGGCAACCCACGCATCATCGTGGACGTACTCGGGGTAGATCGTCAACCGTTCGCGAAGCTCATATCCGGCCTCCGAGCACAGCTGCGCGAGTCGTCCCAGCTCGGGCCACGGGGCCTCGGGGTTGATGTAGTCCGGTGTGAGGGGGGAGATACCACCCCAGTCGTTGATGCCGCTGACCAAAAGCGGCCCATAGTCGGCAGAGAGGTTTGGCGGCGCCTGGATGTTCATGGCGGGTCCGAACACCAGTCGCGTGATCGCACATGCACTCATCAAGTCGATCAAGCCCGGCTCACCGGCATCGCCCATCGGCGTGTCGGGTTTGGCACGGAAGTTCTGGACGATGACCTCTTGGATGTGACCGAACTCGTCATGCAGATCACGAAGTGCCAGCAACGCGTCGACGCGCTCGCGAGTGGTCTCGCCGATACCGATCAAGATGCCGCTGGTAAACGGGATCGCGAGTTGCCCGGCCTTTCGGATCATCGCGAGGCGTGTGGTCGGACGTTTGTCGGGGGCATGCTCGTGCGGGCCACCGGGCCCGCACAGTCGGTCGGCAACCGACTCCAGCATGATTCCCTGGCTCGGCGCGACCTCGCGAAGCTCCTCGAGTTCACGGTGCGAGAGCACACCGGCATTGGGGTGCGGAAACAGACCGGTCTCTTCGAGGACCATCCGACACATCGCCACAAGGTAGGAGTGCGTCGTTTCGTGTCCCCAGCGGCGGAGGCGTTCCTTGTATCCCGGCCAGCGGACCTCGGGCCGGTCACCGAGGCAAAACAACGCCTCCTTGCAACCGAGCCGCGCGCCTTCCCGGCAGATCGCGAGAACCTCGTCAGGGCTCATCGTGTGAGCGCGGGGGGAGTCCTCGTCTTGGGCGAACGTGCAGTAGCTGCACACGTCGCGGCAAAGGTTTGTGAGCGGGATGAAGACTTTTGGTGAATAGGTCACCCATGGGCCATGGCCGCGGTCGCGGACCAGCGCGGCAGCTGCCCAGAGGGCTGGATGTTCACTGCCGCGGACGTCGGCCAGGGCGAGGGCGTGGTCGATGTCGAGCCGTTCGCCATCGAGTGCCGTCTCGATGGCGGAGCGTATGTGCGGGCGAAGACCCGTCAGATCTGGCGCATGAATGCTCATCCGGCTGGGTCTGGCCCCTGTCCGTCACGGAACTTCCGCCAGTCCGGTTTGCGCTTTTCTTGGAACGAGGCGATGCCCTCCTTGGGCTCCTCGCCGAACACGTGGTTGAGTGCGACCAACTCAAGGCCGTGTTGGACGGCTCCGTGGAGCTGGTCGGTCATGGCATTCATCGCGATCTTCGCCAGGCGAAGTCCCTGCGGGGACTTCCGAAGGATCTCATCGCACCATGCATCGACCTCGGCATCGAGGTCGGCGTCGGGCACGACCTTGTTGACAAGGCCCATGGCGAGGGCCTCGTCTGCCGTGTACTGGCGCGTCAGATACAGCATCTCACGGGCTTTCTTTTCTCCGACGACCGCCGGCATGAGCTGGCATCCCCACCACAGTGGCGCCGAGCCGATCTTCGGTCCCGCTTGGCCGAACCGTCCGGACTCGCCGGAAATCGTCAGATCGCACAACACGTTGAGTTCATTCCCGCCGCCGATGCAGTAGCCACGGACTTTCACGATGATGGGTTTGCCGTTGTTGCGGATCGCGACCGCCAGGCGATCATGGAGGTGGTGAAGCCCACGTTTCTGGGCGGCGGTGCGGGTGGGGTCACGGACATCTCCACCGACGCAGAAGGCCTTCTCTCCGGCTCCGGTGAACACGATGACGCCAACTGCGTCGTCGTCTGCCGCCGACTCGAATGCCTCGCACAACTCGCGGATCGTCTGGACGCGGAACGCGTTGAGGCGATCAGGTCGGTTCAGCGTGATCGTTGCCCGCCCGCCACCAGCCTCGTAGAGGATGTCTTCGAACGTCACCCGTCTGCCCCCATGTTCGCGTGTGTTCGTGTGTCTTGCGAGAGGAATCCTCGCATACACCTGATCCCATCGCTGTCTCATAATATGAGACCCGTATCCACATGGTGGGCCATGGACTTGGAAGCCTCGTCTCCGGTTGGTAACAATAAGTTCGTTCCAATGAGAACAAGACACCACACCATGATACGAGACGACCTGAGATGACCACCACGGCACCGAAACGCGCGGACACCGGTCGCTACCGGATCCAATCCGTCGAGCGTGCGGTCGCGATCCTGAACGCGTTCAGCGCCGAGGAACCCGAACTCGGCGTGACCGAGCTGGCCGATCGTCTGGACCTGCACAAGTCGACGGTCCACAGATTTCTCGTCAACCTGGAAGCCGCCGGTCTCGTCGAACGCAATCGTCTCACGGCCCGGTACCGGCTGGGACTTCGGATTTTCGAGTTGGGTGGACTGGTCCTGCAACAGATGAGTCTTTGGGACGAGGCGCTGCCATTTCTCGAAGGACTCGTACGCGACAGCGGGGAGACGGGGCACCTGGCCGTGCTCGACGGGGGTGAGGCCGTCTACATCGAGAAGGTGGAGGCGCGTAAGGCACTGCGCATTCCGTCGGCGATCGGTCGCGGATATCCGGCGCATGCGACAAGCCTCGGCAAACTTCTGCTTGCACATCTGACCGCGGACGCGCGCGACCTCGTCCTGGCCGAGCGAGGCCTTGCGCGTTGCACGCCGAATACCATCACCGACCGAGACCGGTTGAACACCGAATTGGATCTGATCCGCTCACAGGGATTCGCGGTCGACGACGAGGAATACGAGGAGGGGCTTCGCTGCATCGGGGCGCCCATCGTGGGACACACCGGGCATGTCGTCGCAGCCATCGGGATCGGCGGACCCGTGACCCGGGTCACCCCGCGGCGGGTGGGCGAGCTCGCCGAACTCGTGATGAGCGCCGCCGCGAGCCTTTCCCGACGAATGGGCTCCGAGCAATCGGGCGCCTATGCACCAACCGCCCTCAGGGTCCGCACCCAAGAGGGCAAACGCCGTGGGGTTCATATCCCCAACGGCGGACCGTCTTTAGACAACGCACCAACACACAAGGAGCTGTGACACCGCATGGCGACCACCGCCTCGTCTGACTTCCAGATCCCACTCTCAAGCAGAACATCGCACTTCGTTCTGCCGAAGCAGTGGGCTTCCATGCGTAAGGCCGAGGCGCTTGAGCGCGAGACCGGCAAGCGCGTGATCCACTTCGAAAAAGGTGATTTTCAGGGGGACGAGTTCTACCCCGCACCGCACATCTACGAAGCAGCTGCACGCGCTGTGCATGAGGGTCACGTGCGCTACGTCCCGGGACCCGGTTTGCCGGAACTTCGCGACGCCATCGCCGAGGAGGCAACCAAACGCGGTCGCCCGACGACCCGCGAGGAGGTACTGGTCACCATGGGCGCCAAACACGCCTTGACTCAGTCGCTCCTGACGATCGTCGACCAGGGAGACGAGGTCATCTTTCCGAACCCCGGCTACCCGCCGGACGAGTTCTGGATCACCTACGCCGGCGGCAAAGTCATCTATGCACCCCTGATCGAACCGGACTTCCATTTCGACCTCGACGCGCTCGAAGGTCTTATGAATGAGAAGACCAAGATGCTCATCATTAACTCGCCGCAACGGCCCAACGGCATGTGCGTCGGGCATCTCGCCGAGATTGCGGATCTTTGCAAGAAGCACAACGTCATGGTCCTGACCGACGAGATATTCAGCCACATGGTCTACGCGCCGTCCGAGCACACGACGATTGCGGCTGAAGACGGCATGGCCGACAGGTCGATCCTGGTCGACACCTTCTCGAAGACGTACATCATGACCGGCTTTCGCATCGGGTGGTGTGTCGCGAGCAAGGAGATGATCACCGCAATGGACATCTTCCAGCAGAACTCCGTCACCAACGTGCCGGCATTCGTGCAACTGGCGGCCCTTGCCGGAATTACCGGCCCGCAGGAGCACGTCATCGAGACGACGGCGCGTCTGCAGGCCAAGCGCGACCGAATTGTGGCGGCGTTGAACGCCATGCCGGGTGTCGATTGCCCGACCCCGGACGGGTCGTTCTACGTCTTCCCCGACATCCGCGGCACTGGGATGACGGCGCAGCAATTCGCCGACTACATGATCGAGGATTGCCTCGTCGGCGTCGTCGCGGGCTCAGCATTCGGCGACCGAGGCGAGGGTCACGTCCGTATTACCTACGCCGCCCCCGACGAGGTCATCGACGAGGGTATGGACCGTATGGCGAAGGGGCTCGCCAACCTCTAGCGTCGTCGCGGTGCATGAGGCGAGGGGCGTCCCGTCAGGACGCACCTCGTTTCATGTGCGAGGTGAGCTGCGGGAAACGTAGGATTGTGTGGTCAACGACCTGATCGAAGGAGAGAATGTGGCTGAAGAGCGTCTGTTGTGGGAGGACTTGAACCCGGGTGACGAGGCCGTCTCCCTGAACCGGACGGTGACCGAGGCGGACATCGTCAACTTCTGCGGGGTGTCCGGCGACTTCAACTGGTTCCACATTGACGATGTCAAGGCCAAGGAGTCAGTCTTCGGTCAGCGCGTCGCGCATGGGATGCTCGTCACCTCGATCGCGACGGGCCTGCAGGTCGAGAAGATGGAGCCGAAGATCGCGACCGCGGCGTTCGTGGGTCTCAAGGAGTGGGCGTTTCGGGCACCGGTGTTCATCGGCGACACGATCCGCGTCAAGCGCACGATCGGTGAAAAGTCCGAGCACAAGAACCCAGCTCAGGGCTGGTGCATCTACGAGATCGAAGTCCTCAACCAGGACGACAAGGTCGCACAGAAGGGTCAGTGGAACATGCTGATCCGTCGCAAGGAGTCATAGCGCTCCAGGGCACATGATCGGATGTGCGAGGGGCGCCCCGAGAGGGCGCTCCTCGTCATTTCGACCCGTCTCGCCGGGGTGGGCGGCCATCTGAGTCGGCAAGTTCTGGGTGCCACAGACGGAAATGCTCATGGTGCTGGTGGGTCAACGCTCCGGGCGGGTAGTGCCTCTCATAGAAGTCCGGGTCGACGTGTTGGGCCTGGCAGGTCAGTCGCTGGTACATCGGGTCGATGAACGCTGGGAACCGCCCGTAGGTGTCATGCACGTATTGGCAGTAGTCCTTGACTCGTTCGACCGTCACCGCATCGGGCCGCTTGATGTGTTGGATGATCTGGTCCGGGGCGGTGTAGGCCTTTGGCATATCGGGTTCGTACTGGGACCACTTGACCTCGAGGAACGCGTCGACGGCCTCGCGCATATCGGCGTAGTACGGCGGAGTGAACGCCTCGAACACCCCGTCGCGGCCCACCGGGGCGCTCGGCCCACGTTTGGCATCGGCGAAGCGGAACCCGAGTCCGGGGACATCCATGCCGCCCAACACGAAGCGCGCGATGTAGCCGGTGAACGTCCAGCCGCCCAGGCCGAGACATTGCAGCGCCAGGTTGAGGTTGTGGCAGATGAACGCCTGCTCGACGACTTGCATCGAGAGTACCCGCTGTTCGAGATCGATCATCCCCATCTGGCGGCTGGGGTCGATTGCGCCGTTGTCGATCCATGCCTGGAGTCCCGCTGAGGCGTAGCCGGCCTGTTCATCGACAATCGAGAAGCCATACTCGGGAGACAGGTAGATGAACAGCAGGTTGATGTACTCGAGCGTCATGTTCGAGACCGGAAGAAACAGCGTGGAGCCCGGCTTGTTCGCGTTCCAGTGGTTGAACACGAACAGACCTGGAAGCCCGGTCGGAAGCTCGGCCCTGCTGTCTGACAGACGCACCTTCGCGCGGTTGGTCAACTCCAAGACCTTCTCCACCTGCGCTTCGATCGGTTTGCCCGACAAGGTGGAGATCTCACCCGGTTCCGGCATGAGCTTCCACATGTCGAGGAAAAACAGCCCGTCGTCATTGGTGAAAAAGAGTTCCGTGCCGTGGTTGGAACACGACGACGGCCACGTCCGGGCCGTCCACTGAACCATGGCATCGGCACCTTGTGTGGGATCGATGTCGCCGAGGTTCAGCCCGTTCAGGCCGGTGGCGGCCATCAGAAGGAGTGCCTCTTCGATCTCCGACAGGGGTACCGGCTCGTACGGGCTGGTGTAGGAGAGCGGCCCGGTGGCGATCTCCATACCGAGTGCGACTCGCCGGCTCTTTCGGTCCCATACCGCCTGGAAGAACGGGTAGTTGAGCCCGTCGATGACCCCCTCGGGATTGTCCACGAGGCTGGCTAGCGCGGCATGTGAGGGGGGTGGGTTCACAATCCGATCTCCTTTGAGATGATCATCTGCTGGATCTCGCTAGTGCCCTCGGTGATGGAGGCGAGCTTCGCATCGCGGTAATAACGCTCGACGGGGTATTCGACGATGTATCCGTAGCCGCCGTGGATCTGCACGGCCTCGCGGGTGACGTAGTCGGCGACCTCGGCCGAGAAGAACTTGGCCATCGATGCCTCCTTGACGCACGGCTGACCGGTCGAGTAGAGCCACGCGGCCTTGTAGGCGAGGCTCTTGGCCGCCTCGATCCGGGTCGCCATATCGGCCAGCTTGAACCGGATGACTTGGTGCTTGGAGAGCGGCTTGCCGAACGTCTCACGCTCTGTCGCGTACTTGAGCGCCGCCTCGTATGCGGCCTCGGCGATCGCGGCGGACTTGACGCCGTGGCTGACCCGGCCGGTGATCAGCGCCGACATGAGCGCCCCGAACGAGCCTTCTTTGCCGCCCAGAAGCGCCTCGTCGGGGACCTCGCAGTCCTCAAAGACGAGTTCTGCGGTGTCGGATGACCGATGGCCCATTTTCTCAAGCTTGCGCGTCACCTCGAACCCGGGTGTGTCGCGATCGACGATGAACACGCTGATGCCCTCGCCGCGCTTGGTCTTGTCGGTGTAGGCGGCGACCAGGCAGTAATCGCAGATCGTGCCGTTGGTGATGAAGTTCTTGCGACCGTTGATCTTGTAGCCGTTGGGGGTCTTCTCCGCGCGGCTCAAAAGACCGGCCGCGTCTGAACCCGTACCCGGCTCGGTGATCGCGTACGCGCCGATGATCTCCCCTGCGATGGATCGCGGCAGGTACGCGTCCTTCTGCTGATCGGTCCCGAACTTGTAGATCGGGAACGCCGACAGGTCCGCGTGGGCGTTGACAGAGGCAGTGATCCCGGCGCACACTTTTGCCATCTCCTCGACAAATATGCATTCGGTGATCTTGTCGGCACCGATGCCGCCGTACTCCTCGGGAAACACGATGCCGAGAAGCCCCAGTTCACCGAGCATCGGCATCAACTCGACGGGAAACTTCTCGTGACGCTCGGCCTCTTCGACCAGTGGCAGGACTTCGGCCTGCGCGAACTCGCGCACCATCTGGCGAAGATCGTTCTGTTCCTCCGTGAAGGCATAACTGAGCAACGCGGCACCCCCTGGGCGGTCGACCGGACAATTTCCGAGAGTCTAACGGCGTGCCCGAAGTGGATAAGCTCCAGGCCATGGTCGATCCCCTTCGTCTCGACGGGCGCGTTGTCATCGTCACCGGAGCTTCACGGGGCATCGGCGCGGCCGTCTCGCGAATCTCCGCCGGGTTGGGCGCCCACGTCGTCGGCGTCGCCCGCTCCGATGATGCGGTGCGGCGGGTCCTTGCAGATCTGCCGACCGAGTCCCGTGCAGTCGTTGGCGACGTGGCGGATCCCGCCGTCGCCTCAGAGGCCGTCCACGTGGCAGGTGAGCTCGGGCGTCTGTGGGCGCTTGTCAACAACGCCGGCATCAGTGCACCTGGATACCATCCGGTCACCGACACATCGCTCTCGGAATGGGACGAGGTGATGCGTGTCAACCTGATGGGCGCCGCATCCTTTGCCCGGGCGGTTGGCGCAGCCCTTCTCCGCGGGGGCAGTGGTGGGCGGATTGTCAACGTCAGCTCGATCGCCGGCCTGACAGGCCTTCCCAACATCGCTCCCTACAACGCGACGAAAGCCGCGATGGATGCGTTGACGCGTACGATGGCGGTCGAGATGGGGCCATTCGGCGTGTGCTGCAACAGCATCGCACCCGGAACGATTGCGACAGAAATGGTCGATGAGCTGTTGACAGCAAACCCTGCGCTCAAGGAACGGTTCATCGCCAAGACCCCTCTCGGGAGAGTCGGAATCACCGACGAGGCCGCGTGGCCCATAGTGTTCCTCCTGAGCGACGCCGCCGCGTTTCTGACCGGCCAGACGATCGTCGTCGACGGCGGACGCCTGGCCGCCGGATAGCCCTTCCATGCGTGTCGTCATCGCCGGCGCAGGCACGGCCGGCTGCGTGCTGGCCGCCCGTCTGACCGAAGACCCGTCGGTCGAGGTCACGCTGCTCGAGGCCGGTCCGCACTACCGCGCGGGGTCCTGGCCCGCTGCGCTGTCACATTCGCATCGGGTCATACGCGAGACCCATGATTGGGGCTTCCAGGCCCAAGCAGGCGCCTCTCCGCGGTTGGTGCATGTGCCACGCGGACGCGTGGTCGGAGGATCGTCGATCACAAACGGTGCGATTGCGCTTCGCGGCCGTCCCGAGCACTACGACGATTGGGATGCGTTCGTCGATGGGTTTGGCTGGGACACATGGCTTCCCTGGTTTTGCGCGATCGAGCGCGACATGCAGTTCCCCGAATCGGCGTGGCACGGCCGAAGCGGCCCGATTCCCATCAACCGCTACCCCCGCGGATCCTGGTTCGAGCTCATGGATCGCTTCGCAGACGCAGCACTGGTCCGTGGCCACCACTGGGTTGACGACCACAACGACCCGACTGCGCTCGGCATCGGCCCGACGCCGTTCAACATGATCGATGGGGTTCGTCAGACCCCCGCCGATCACTATCTCGATCCGGTGCTCGAGCGGTCGAACCTTACCCTCATCGCAGGAGTCACGGTCGACCGGGTGATCCTTGACGGGACCCGGGCGAGCGGCGTTGAGGTGCTCGATGCCCGTGGCGAGCGTCAACGCCATGACGCGGATGAGGTCATCGTCTCACTCGGCACCTATGTCAGCCCCGCATGCCTGCTTCGATCAGGCATCGGCCCCGGTGCCGAGATCATACGCCACGCCGTGACACCCCGACACGAACTCCCCGCAGTGGGGAAGGGGATGCAGGACCACCCGAAGGTCAGCTATCGCTTCTGGATCGACACCGATGCACCGCAGTGGCCCAACCCGTGGATCCAAGCGCTGCTGACGGCGAATGCGGATGTGGCTGGTGAGTCACGAGCATTTCAGGTCATGCCCTATGCCGGGGTGATCGACGGCGGGCACCGCTTCACCGACCTCAACGTCCAAGTGGCAGATGCCCGCGGTCGACGCGGCACCGTCACGATTCAAGGGAGCGACCCGCGACTGCAGCCAGTACTGCGCATGGGGTGGCTCGAGGCCGACGGCGACCGCGACGTCGCCACCGTCGCAGGGAGGGAACTCATGGCACTGGCCCGCACCGCGCCGCTTGCCGACATCCTGCATTCCTGGCCCAACCAGGATGACCCCGATCAACCACTGCGAACCGTCGAGACGTTTCACCACCCCGTCGGAACGTGTCGTATGGGCAGGCCGGGCGACCCCACCGCCGTCGTCGATGCGGCCGGGCGCGTGCTGGGTCTTCAAGGCCTTTCGGTGATCGACGCATCCATCATCCCGCGGCTGCCGTCTGCCAACACCCATCTCTGCGTAATCGCCCTCGCCGAACGATTGGCGTCGAGGTGGCGTGCGCTCCGAACACCGCGGGTGGCGTGAGGTCCAGCGCGCCTCGCTCTCTGAGCGGCGTGCGCATGCCATTGGCGGACGTGATCGCGTCAGCCGCATCACTCGCCGCAGTCCTGGGCATCGAGATCGAATCGGAGTAGAGGGGGCTCCCTCGAAACGGACATAAGAACTGTTTGCGTGCGTTCAGGTACCGTCCGTGGTGGGAGTTCACACAGATTCCATCGCCGATGCTGCCGTGGTCGCTGCGCGTGGTTGGGATGCCGAGATGTTCGAGCTGCCGCCCGGTCTCGACTTGTGGAGGAACCAGGTGTAGTAGCCTGAACGGCGGCGCGTATGCGCTCAAAGAACTCACCACCCGCTGGGGGTGCCGCGTTGCGGCTGAGAGCCCCGCCCGTCACAGGGGCGACCCCAGAACCTGATCTCGGTAATGCGAGCGGAGGGAAGCGGACAATTGATCGCAGAGATTCAAGTGCTGCCGACCCCTGCAGGAACGGCCACGCATCGATGGGCGCGCGTCGACTCCGCGATCGACGTCATCACCCGCAGCGGCCTCAACGACGAGGTCGGTCCACTGGGCACCACCGTCGAAGGCATGGCGGACGCAGTCTGGGACACCGTATGCCGGGCCCACCAGGCCGCCCTCGCCCACACCGCTTCGGGTGTTCTCACCGTCATCACGGTGCGTGAGGAGACGGACGGCACCTCGACGATGCATACGCTCACAGAATCACACCGCGCGCGGCGGGGCTGATCGACATGAGAGCTCCCCAAGTCGTTGTCCACCGCGCCTGGCCTCCTGTCGCGCTCCTGGCACTTCTTATCGGCATCTGGGAGGTCTGGGTACGCCTCGCAGACGTCGATCCGGCGGTTCTCGCACCACCCAGCCGAGTCGCGCGCGCGATCGTCGACGTCTCCGACATTCTCCTCGGTCACGCTACGACGACGCTCGGCGAAACGGCGATCGGACTGGTTATCGGCACGTGCGTCGGCGTGGGCATCGCCGCCGTGATCAGTACTTCAATGCACGCGCGACGCGCTATCGAGCCGCTGCTCGTCATATTGCAGACGGTCCCACCGGTCGTGTTGGCGCCCATCCTCGTCCTCGCCCTCGGATTCGGATGGGCACCGAGAATCGTCGTCGTCGTTCTGATCGTCTTCTTCCCCGTCGCGATCGCCGCAGCTGGAGGCTTCCTGGCCGTCGACGCCGACCGGGTCGATTTGGTGCGCTCACTCGGCGGCTCACGAACGGATGTGCTTCGCCACGTCACGCTCCCCGGGGCATTGCCTGCCATTTTCGACGGTGTTCGCATCAGCGCTGCGTACTCCGTGGCAGGTGCCGCCATCGCCGAGCAGATCGGCGGCGCCAAGTCGGGTCTTGGTCTGTTCATCGTGCGCTCCCAACGAAGCTTTCGCGCCGACCAGGTCATGGCCGGGATCGTCGTCATCGCGGGTCTGTCGCTTCTGATCTACGCCCTCGTCACCGTCGTCGCCCGGCGAGCCACGCCGTGGCTCACCCACACCACCAAGGAGCCCGCATGACCGCCCGCCGCGCCGCCAGAATCCTGCTCGCCGGAGCGCTCGCCATGACCGTGATCGCAGGGTGCGGCGGATCGAACGACTCCGCCCAGAAGATCACTGTGGTGCTCGATTGGACGCCCAACACCAACCACACCGGCCTCTACCTTGCCAAGCAGCAAGGCGAGTACACCAAAGCGGGCCTCGACGTTGCCATCGTCGAGCCAGATCAGGCCGGCGGCGTCGCACAGGTGGCGGCGGGCAACGCACAATTTGCGTTCTCGTACGCCGAGCAGGTGCTCCCCGTGCGCGCACAGGGCACGCCGATCGTGTCAATCGCCACCGTGCTTCGCACCAACACCTCGTCGCTTGTCTCCCCCACCGATCGTCGGCTCACGCGCCCCCGGGATCTTGCGGGGAAGACCTACGGCACATTCGGCGGCTCGATCGAGGAACCGCTCATCAAGGCGCTCGTCGCATGCGACGGCGGGAACCCCGACGACGTCACATTCGTCGACGTCGGCAATGCCGACTACAGCGTCGGGTTTCGCAAAAAGGCGTATGACGCCGTGTGGGTGTTCGACGGGTGGGACGTCATCCGATTGCGAGATATCGCCAAGACCCCGATCACGACGATCGCGTTTCGCGATCACCTCGACTGCATCCCCGATTGGTACACCCCGGTCATCATCACCACCGAAAAGATCCTGCGGGAGAAGCCTGATCTCGTGCGCGCCTTCCTAACAGCCACCGCCAAGGGATATCGCACAGCGATCACATCACCCCAGCTTGCGGCCGATGCGCTGATGAGCGCCGTCCCGGAATCTGACCGGACACTCGTCGACGCCTCAGCACGATTCCTCGCGCCGTTCTATGCGGCCTCACCTGAGGCTTGGGGTCGCCAGGACCCAGCGGTGTGGGAGCGCTTCGATGCCTTCCTGCGTCGCGCGAAGATCATCACAAACCAGGCACCGGTCGGTGAGGCATTCACGAACGATTACCTGCCCTCCGACAAATGAGTGGCCGGATCGCGGTCGCAGGGCTCTCTCACGCCTACGGTCCGCGATCGGTCCTCGACGACGTCCACTTCGACACCGCCCCAGGTGGTCTGACCGCGTTGATCGGTCCGACCGGGTGTGGAAAGACGACGATACTGCGAGTACTGGCCGGCCTTGTCACTCCCCAAAAAGGATCGGCGAGCGTGGACGGACGCTCGACGCTCGGTCGTCCTGGTCTGTGCGCCTATATGCCCCAAGGCGACACCCTGCTTCCGTGGCGTCGCGCCTGCGACAACGCGACGCTCGGAGCAGAGATCGCTGGACACGATCTGACCGCGGCCCGTGTTCGAACGACGGCGCTCTTTCACCGGTTCGGGCTGACGGGCTTCGAAAGAGCGTGGCCGAATGAACTCTCCGGTGGAATGCGCCAACGAGTCGCACTGCTTCGCACCGTCCTCACCAACCACCCCGTGCTGCTCCTCGACGAACCGTTTGCTGCGCTCGATGCGATCACCCGCGCGGACCTCCAAGGGTGGCTGTCGCATCTGCTGCAGTCCGAGCAACGGACGACCCTCTTAGTCACACACGATGTCGACGAGGCGCTTCGACTGGCCGATCAGATCGTAGTGCTCTCGCCCCGTCCCGGGCGAATCGTCGATCAGATCACATTGGATGCCGCCCGCCCGAGAAATCTCCTCCAGATCACGGAGACTGATTTCACAATGGTGAAACGACGTGTGCTGCAGGCACTCGTCCACTGACAAGCCGGTAGTCTTCGAACGGTGTCGTCCATTGCATATTCGTGGGAGTTCACACTCCTTCGCAGATTGCCGGGCGCGGGCAAAGCCCGTGTCGCCGGACGATTTGTCATCCAGGCCGCAAGCGCGGCTGACGCACGCTGCGCGGCACTCGCAGAACTCGCCAGTCGCCGCGAAGGCGAATCGCGTTGGTCGCTCGGAGTCCTCAAACCCCTGACACCACAGGCGCCTGGGACGAGCCTCTTCGACGTGACGTTCGCCATATGGGAGGCCACCGACGACCGGTTCCTCCGAAAGGACGTCCACACGGTCGAAGTCTGGGCCGAAGATGCAGGCGCCGCCCGCCGCATCGCCCAGCAGGACATCCAGGCCACCGCCGAGTACAACCCGGCGTGGCGCATCCGTCAAGTCGTGCGCGGGGCCAAGCGCAAGCGGAAGCGCACCTGACGAGTCCGCTCGTCTGCCCCCTGATCATCGCGGGGGAATACGAGGACACCGCGACACACATGGCGGTGAACGCCCCACGCGACGGGCGGCATCTGGGTGACGTCGCGGCCGCAGACGCCACCGCAGTCGACCGGGCGGCCCGCGCCGCACACGAGGCGTTGCACGAGTGGCGCGCGACGCCACCCCTCGCCCGCGCCGCCGCATTAAGAAGCTACGCGCAGTTGCTCGACGTCAACGCTGACCGGATCGCGCAACTCGTCGCCGACGAAGTCGGAAAGCCACTTGCAGAAGCACAGGCAGAGGTGGTCCGCGCGTTCGAAGTCGTCCATCACTTCGCCGCCGAGGCTGCACGTCTGGGCTCCACCCACCTGCCCGCCGATTCGCTGGTGACCGGAAGCACCGTGCGCCCACAACCCGTCGGGGTCATCGCGGCGATCACCCCCTGGAACTTCCCGGTCGCATTGGCGCTGTGGAAGCTGGCGCCGGCACTCGCTGCCGGCTGCACCCTCGTGATGAAACCCGCACAAGAGGCGCCGCTCGCCGCGTGGACCCTGGTCGACCTGGCCCAGCAGGCGGGCCTGCCGCCCGGGGTCGTCAACATCGTCACCGGTGACGGGCCCCTGATTGGTGAGGCGCTCGCCACGCATCCACTCGTGGCGAAGGTCGCGTTCACCGGATCGCGGCGAGTGGCCGAGCAAATCGCCGCATGGGCCTCACCCCGCCTCAAACTCCTCAGCCTGGAGCTCGGCGGCCACGGCGCACTGATTGTTCTGCCAGACGCCGATCTGGACACCGCCGTGGACGTCGCGATCGTCCAGGGGTATGCCAACACCGGCCAAGCGTGTTACTCGGTCAACCGCGTGCTCGTCCCACCGACTTTGAGCGAGGCGTTCCTCGATCGGTTCCGCGCTCGTCTGGCGGACGTGCCGTCCGGTGTCATGGTGACCGATCGCGGCCGCACACGCCACCTCGCCCTGCTCGACGACGCCCGCGCTGCGGGTGCCCACGTGGAAGGAGGCGACGTCGACGGGCGTTGGGTAGCGCCGGCACTCGTCACCGATGCAGGTCCCGGAGTCCGGGTCATCGACGAAGAACCATTCACACCCATTGTGGCGGTAATGGACGTCCCCGACATCGCGGCGGCGATCACCGAGGCCAACCGCCCCGACTACGGGCTGGTCAACTACGTCTGCGGCGAGGACCTGCGCGCATGCCTCGAGACCGCGGCGGCGCTCACATGCGGGACGGTTGCGATCAACGGGTGGCGCGTCGTGGTCCCACACGCCCCATACGGGGGTTGGAAGGGTTCAGGTCTCGGGACCGAACTCGGCCGCGCCGGACTCGAGGCATTTTGTCGTTGGCAACACCTGCGCGTGTTGCGCTAAGTATCCGTCTCGCGATGGACACGCCGGGCGTACACGAGTTGCTCCAGCTTGGGTCGCGCGCCGAACAGACCGCTCTCCCCGACACCACCGACCACGAAGTGCGGGTCCTGGTAGAGCGGATCGGCGTTGATGACCACACGTGCCGCGCGCACGCGGTGTGCGATGGCATCACCCGGTCCGAAGATGCTGGCACCCAGACCATGTGCATCGGCGTTGGCGAGCATCACCGCGTCATCGGGGTCGGCGGCCAACATCAGGCCACGTACCGGCGCGAAGTTCTCCTCGCTCCACAGAATCGTGGCAACCGCTGTGCGCGGCAAAAGCACAACCGTCGGGGTGAAAAACGGTCCTTCTTCTCCCCGCCCCACCAGAATCTCGCCGCCCAGTGCCAGCGCTTCGGCCAAGGCCGTACGTGCTCGGCCGATACCGGGGCCCTCACCGATCGGCGCGACATCGGTTTCCTCCCGCGCCGGGTCACCGACCCGAAGGCGTTCGACCGCTGCGATCAGAAGCGGACGAAACTCCGGCCACACGCGCGACTCGACGATGATGCGTTTGGCCGCCATGCACAGCTGCCCGGCATTGGTGAAGGCGCCCACCGCGATTGCATCGGCGGCGCTCGCGAGGTCCGCGCCCGCCAGAACGATCGCGGGATCATTGCCGGACGCCTCCGGGATGTACGGTCGAAGAGGTGCGCCCGCGGCATACGCCGCACTGAGGCGCGCGAGGTGTCGTTTGCAGGTCGCCGTCGATCCGTGGGCGACGACGGCCCCGACCATGGGATGTGCGATCAGGCCCTCCGCCTCGTCCGCAGGCAACGGGTCGACGATCTGCACCGCACCCTCCGGCCATGCGCCTGCGATCGCCCGGAGCACACGGCTGGTCGTCTCGTGGACCCGACGCGAGGGACGGCACACGACGGCATTCCCTGCGACGAGCGCCGATGCGGCAACGACTGTCGGCACCCACACCGGCGAGTTCGCCGCATGCCAGCCGAACACGACCCCGTAGGGGTGCCACGCCAACGTGGTCTCACCGGTGACCGACGGGACGACCCGCGGACGGATCGCCTCTGCGAACTGCGGGAGTGCATCGAGCAACGCAAGTGCCGATGCCAATTCCCGCCGCGCAAAGCGAATCGTCTGACCGCTTTCGCGAAGCGCCGCCTCAATGATGACCGGGCCCTCCGTCGCGACAGTCTCGCGCGAGCGCACGATCCGCTCGAGACGCTCGTCGAGCGTCATGGCCTCGACCGCCGGTTGTGCGGCAGCGGCTTTCTCGACGACGTCCTCGCTGCCGGGAGCACTCACGGCGCGCGAGTCTACTAACAACCCCCCCTTGGGACTGTTGGTGCGCGCAAGCCACGCAGCCATCGCGCGTGTCTTCGGGGCACTCATCCCGCTGCAGCCGGTCGCGTGGAGCGACGACGGGCTGATCTGCGCTCCACGGGTGGCGCTGGATGACATCACCGACGCCATCACCTCCTGTCCGCTTCCGACCGAATCCATGAGGCACGTCACCGTGTGGCCGGACAGCCCAGCTGCGCTTGTCGCCGGGTGGTATCGCCGCAGCGACCGCCACGCCCCCGCACCCTTCGGGGTGCCCGAGTTGGTACAGGTGGCAGGCGATGGTTTTGGGCCGGGCGACCATGCCACCACCGCGATGTGCCTGGCCGCCTTCAATCATCTGCCATCCGGACCGGCCGTCGACGCCGGTTGCGGGTCGGGGCTTCTGGCGCAAGCCTGGGCGCGGCGATGGTCGGTCCACGTCCTTGCGGTTGACCTCGACCCCGGTGCGGTGGCACAGACACGCGCCTCGGTCGCTGCGGCCGGTTGCGCCAACCTCGTCGAGGTACGCCGCCAGACGGTCCAGATGATCACCGCCGACGAACTCGCCGGGCGCGTTGTATTCGCGAACCTCCTCTACTCAGCGCAGGCCAAGCTTCTCGTCCGGTTCGACGACCCACCGGCGGCGATCGTCGTATCCGGACTTCGTCCCACCGACGCCACACATGTGGTTTCGGCCTATCGGCGGATGGGTCTACGACACATTCGGGCCATGCGCCACGGCGGCTTCGACTGCCACGTCCTGGTCGGCCGGACATGAACCGCATCTGGCGCACGTGGCTTGCGCTCATCCTGTTTGCCGTCGGCACAAGCCTGATCACCCCGCTCATCCCGCTGTACAAGACCACGCTTGGGTTCGGCGACACCGTCGTGACACTTTTCTTAGTGTGTTACGTCGTAGCACTCGTGCCGTCCATGCTGACATTGGGCCAGTTGTCGGACCGAATCGGGCGCAAAGGAGTCCTCATTGGTGCGCTCACGGTTCTCGCGATCGCGCAGGCATTCCTCGCCACCGAGCCGTCTCTGAACGGGCTACTGGTCGCACGTGCCCTACAAGGCTTGGCGACAGGTGCGTTCTTCGGGACCTGCACGGCGTTCCTTGTTGACGGCGCCCCGGCGAGCGACCGCGCGTGGGTCTCGGTGCTCTCATCGATCTCCGTTCGGGGAGGACTCGGTCTGGGGCCGGGCTTGGGAGGGGTGTTCGCCGAGTACTTTCCGTACCCGCTGCGCACACCATTTTTGGTCCACCTGGTCGCGATCGGTGTCGCGATCACGATCATCGCGACGGTGCCCGAGACCGTGACCGACCGCACCCGCCGCCCCTTGACGCTCAAGCTCGGAGTTCCGGCTGAGGACCGAGCAGTGTTCTGGAAGGTCCTCGTCCCCTCCGGGGTCCTCTTCAGCCTCTTCGATGGGGTCTGCCTGTCCCTCATACCGGTCTTCGAAGTCCGGGAGCTCGGGGTCACCAACTACGTGGTAATCGGCGCGTCAGGGTTTCTCGTGTTGGTGTCCGGTGCCCTGAGCCAACTCGTATTTCGCGGCCTTCCTCCCACGCCGGCGATCGTCTGGGGCCTTGCGATCGCACCGTGTGCGTTTGTCGGTGTCGTCGTCGGCGCGCCCCTCCATTCGGCGACGCTTGTACTGGTCTCGGTTTCTGTGACCGGTGCCGCCTGCGGGCTGGTGTTCAAAGGCGGCGTGGACCTCTGCACCCGAATCGCACCACCCGCCGAGCGGGGCAAGCTCATTTCGAGCTACTACGTCGCGTGTTATCTGGGCGGTTTCTCAGTGCCACTCCTCGTGGTCGGCGTGCTCGCAGATCTCATCGGGCTGACCATCGCGCTTGGTGTGCTCACCGCGGCGGCCGCACTCGCGGCGGCGTGGACTGCGCTTGTGGGCATCCGATCGATCGCATTCCTTCGTCCGCAACAGGACCTGGCTCACTAAACTCACCCACGTGGCGACGACGGATCCGGCCCCGGCCCATCAACGCGTCGCCACCGCGCTCTTGGGTGCGCAACACATCGTTGTCCTGACCGGGCTTCACCTCGGTGGTCCCGAAGAGGCCGACCTCACACACGCACGCGGTGAATGGGCCCGGCGCGCCAGCCTCGAGGTGCTCCTGACGGACCCGGCAGCGTTCTGGAAGTTCGCACACCCAGCGGCACTCGAAATCGCAACCCGCGTACCTGAGCCCGGGCACCTGGCGTTGGCGCACCTGCAAGCGGCGGGGTTTGTCTCGGCACTGATCACACAAGCTGTCGATCACATCCACACGATCGCAGGCAGCACCGCCGTCGTCGAGGTCCACGGCAACATCCTCACCGCCCGCTGCAGCCGCTGCGGCGAGCGGTACGGGTTAGGGGAGCTGGGCGCGTTGATCGACGCCTCCGCAGACGGTGTCCCTCGCTGCACCACCCCCGATTGCGCATTCCCGCTTCGTCCCGCAGGGACGCTTTGGGGCGAACCGCTCATCGAAGACGCCGTACGCACAGCATGGGAACATGCCACCAACGCGGATTGTTTCTTGGTGATCGACTGCGATCTTCGCACCGTGCCGATGAGCCTGCTGCCCTCCGTCCCACTGACGCGAGGAGTCCCGCTCGTCATGATTGGTGAGACCCCAACCCAGTACGACCGTTACGCCACAGTCCTGATCCGTGAGTCGAGCGAACCGGTGCTCGTCGCCCTCGCCGATCTCATCGCATCGAAGTGACGCCAGTCGATCTTCGCTTGGACGGACAGGCGGCGATCGTCACCGGCGCCTCGTCGGGCCTGGGCGTCATCATCGCCCGAGCGCTCGCGACGCAAGGATGCGCAGTGCTCCTCGCGGCCCGGCGCGAGAAGCTGCTCAACGAACTCGCCACTGAGATCATCGGTGGTGGTGGACGGGCGGCGGTCGCCATCTGTGATGTCCGCCATCCGGGTCACGCACGCGACCTCGTGGAACGGTGCCTTGCGGCGTTCGGTCGACTCGACGGCGTCGTCGCAAATGCAGGTACCGCCGGTGGCGGAGCAGCCGAACACGAGGACCCCGCGCGTTTCGCAGATGTCCTCGCCGTCAACGTCGGCGCGGTCGCGAATCTGGCAGGTGCCTGCGCACGCCACATGATCGGCTCCAATGGTGGCTGGATGATCCTGCAGTCCTCGATCCTCGGCCACCGCGCAGGGACCGGACCAGGGGTCGCCGCCTACACCGCCTCCAAGGGCGCGGTTGAACAGCTGACCCGTGAACTTGCGCGGCAATGGGCACCCCACGGCATTCGTGTCAACGCCCTCTCGCCCGGCTACTTCCCTACCGAGATGAACGCACCGATGGTCGCAGCGCCAGGACGGCTGGACGGACTCATCTCACGCATCCCGCTGGGACGGGCGGGTGAGCCCGAAGACCTCGCCGGGGTCGCCGCGTTCCTGGCCTCCGACGCCGCTCGCTACGTCACCGGACAGATCCTGGGGGTTGACGGTGGTATGAGCGTGTGGTGACCGGCCCGATACGCGCCGCCCGAAGAGCGACGAGGGTCAGCGTCCGCCGGCGCGGCTGCGGCCTTAAGCTGGTTTCTTCGTCACGGCCTTCTTCGGTGCGACCTTGCGCTTCGGCGGGTTCGGATCGACGACGAACTTCTGTGAGTAGTAGATGTCCCCCTCGTGACCCAGCTTCATACGGCGAAGGACCGCTTTGACGCGGGTGCCGACCGCGACGTCCTCGGGGGCGACTCCGACCACGGGAGCCGGCATCAGAACGCCCTCGTCCATTGTGATGTGGCCAACGACGTACGGTTCCTGACCAAGGAAGTCACGCGGCGGGTAGTAGACCACCGTGTAGTTGGAGAGCTCACCCGTGCCCTCCAGACGCTCCTCCACAAGCTCACGGCCGCGGCACACCCCGCAGGTGTACTGCTCCCACCAGGGGTGGAGGGTCTTGCAGCTTTGGCACCGCATTGCATACAACCTGAGCTTCGGGGGGCCGAGGCGGCTGAACTCGATCGCAGAGACCGTCACGGATTAGCCTTCCAAGCGCTGGTAGATGTGAATGGCGGCCACCGCGCCCGGGCCACCGCGGCATGCGCTAATCCCGTTCGAAACGTCCGCACGCTGAATGCCCTTCGGAGCAGTTCCACGGAGCTGCTCGACCACATCGACCGCCTGGCTCGTCCCCGTCGCACCCAACGGGTGGCCCTTACACAGAAGCCCACCGGAGAGGTTGATCCCGACCGTGCCGTCGATCCATGTCGATCCATCTTTGGCGCCCTTCCACCCGTCGCCCTGTTTGGCAAAGCCCAGTGACTCGATCCCGAGTGGCTCCTGGATCGCGAAGCTGTTGTAGATCTCGGCGACGTCCATGTCCTTCGACGTCAGACCCGCCATCGCGTACGCCTTCTGCGCGGGCTTGTGCAGAAGCTCATACGCATCATCGAGGGTGTCTGACGCCGCATACCACGTGCCGGTTCCCATCGATGTCGCGGTGATGTAGACCTGTTCTTTGTCGGGCTGATCGCGCAGGATCTCCTCGCGACACAGCACCAGCGCCGAACCGGCGTCTGTCATCGGGCAGACCTCGTAGAGCTTCAACGGGTCGGCGACCTTGGCCGAGCGCATGACGTCTTCGACGGTGCACTCGAAACGCAGGTGGGCGTACGGGTTGCGCGCGCCGTAATGGTGATTTTTGACTGAGACGTTCGCCAGGTCCTCTTCACTGCATCCGTAGACCTGCATGTACTTGCGCATCGTCAAGGCCACACCCGACGGGAATGTCAGGCCGGAGAAGTACTCCTCCTTGGAGTCGGCGGCCTGCGCGATGATCGACGTGCCCTCGACGGTGGCAAGGTCGTTCATCTTCTCGGCGCCCATCACCAAGACGGTGTCATAGAGCCCCGACAGGATCGCCACGACGCCCAGATGGAGTGCCCAGGCGCCGGTGCCACAGGCCGCCTCGACCCGCATCGCGGGCGCGGGCGTCAGCCCCAGGTGGTCGGCGCCCATCAGTGCGACGGAGTTCTCGAACGCAAACCCGGTGCAACCGGCGTTGCCCAGGTAGTAGGCCTGGATGTCGGTCGGCGCGACCCCTGCGTCGTCCATCGCAAGACGCCCGGAGTCCACGATCAGATCGCGAAGCGACTTGTCGTGCTGGATCTTGTGGGGGGTTTTACCGATTCCAAGGACACCTACGCGCATTGCCGTGCCTTCCTAGTGCGGTTCTTGCTGGCGCCTACGAGTCCAGCGGTAATAGGTCCCCAAGTCAATCGGCTCACCGGCGACGTGAGCAGCCGTGCCACTCTTGGGCGGTGCGGACGTGACCTGGATCGCCTGGGCGATCCCTTCACCCGCACCGTAGCCGAACGCCGCGACCGCCTGCCCCTTGCGCGCGGCATCGAGGCCGAGTGCCAGTGCGACGCCGACCGAGGCGCACCCGAGGTTGCCGATCTGACCCACAAAGCTCGTTGAGGCAAGTTGCGCCTCTTTGACGCCGGCCCGGCCGAGCGCACGAAGCGTCTGCGGGTGCGGTTGGCTTGCGCACACCGATGCGTACTTGGCCGTCGGGCGCTCGGTCAGCCGCTCAAGCTTGGCGAACGCGCCACGCGCAGCCTGGGCATATGCGTCGAAGAGCACCTCCAGGCGGTAGCGCGCCTCAGGCTCTTGACCGAGACGCCAGACGTCATAGACCTCGCGCCCATCACGCGCGACCTGCCCGAGCGTCGCAAAGCCACCCGACGCGCCAACGAGAAACGCCGATGCCCCACCCGCCGACAACATGTCGCAGACCTTGTCGTCGTAGCTCACGACATGATCCGACGCGATGACGAGGACCTCGCCGCGCCCGCCGTCTGCGAGTGCCGCCGCAAGCTCAAGCCCGTCGAGCAAGCTGCCCGGGTGGCCGGAGATGTCATAGCAGCCCACGTCTGCATCAAGCTCAAGCGACCGCGCCAACGTCTGCGACATCTTGCGAAACCCGAACGGCGCCGAGTGGGTCAACGACACGATCGCAGCCGGAGTCGCACCACCCAATGCCCGACCCGCCGCCTCCCACGCCATCGTCAGCGCATCCTCGTCCAAGCTCGGTGTGGCCAGGGACTTGGCGCGGGGTCGGCCGGGCCGACCCTCGAACGACTGGATCTCACCGAGCGGAGCTCGGTACTTGGGCAGGTACGCCCCGTAGCGAATGAGCTCAGCCACGACTACCGGCTGATCTTGATGCCGGCGGCATCACGGTCGAACGTATCGGACGTGATGCCCTCGTCGCGCAGCTTGTTCTTCTGCACGCGCTCGGTCGGAGTCTTCGGAAGCTCTGACACGAAACGGATGTAGCGCGGAACCATGAAGTACGGCATCTCCTTCGCGAGCCAGTGGGTCAGCTCGATCGGATCCGGCGCGTCACCTTCCGGGATGCACACGATCATGATCTCGTCCTCGGAGCTTGCCCCCTCGTCAGCCTTGACGCCGATCGCGGCCGCCTCCCGGATGTTGGGGTGGTTTCCCACCTGGCGCTCCACCTCCATCGACGAGACGTTCTCACCACGGCGGCGGATGTAGTCCTTGACGCGGTCCATGAAGTAGAAGTACCCGTCCTCATCCATGCGGCCGAGGTCACCGGTGTGGAGCTTGAGGTTGCGGAAGTCCTCCGCGGTCTTCTCAGGCATGCCGTAGTAGGCGCGCATGACGATGTTCGGGATCTTCATATCGACGACGATCTCGCCGGGAGTGTTCGGCGGAAGCGGCCGGTCGGTGCCGGGCTCCACGATCGTCACCTCATACCCGGGGTTGGCCTTGCCCATCGAACCGGGGATCCCTGGCCGGGTCGGGTCCATGTAGGTGGCCATACCCGTCTCGGTCAGTCCGTAGCCCTCGATGAACTTGACGCCAAACCGTTCCTCGAACTCCGTGTAGATGTCCTTGGGGGCCGGGGCGGCGAACACGGTGTGGACCTTGTTGGTCGTGTCGAGCTCGGTCTTCGCGGTGTTGTAGATGAAGTAGCTGACCGCACCGATCGAGTTGAAGATCGTTGCCTCGGCGTCGACGACCTGCTGCCAGAACTGGCTCGAAGAGAACCGCTCGACGTACGCGACGCGGGCGCCAGCGATGAGCGCGGGGTAGCCGGTCAACACCTGGGCGTTGGAGTGAAAGAGCGGAAGGCACGAGAAGAACGTCTCGTCTTTCATGTCCTCAAGAGACTTGCCCTGCAACATTCGGACACCTTCGAGCAGGCCACGCCCCGAAAAGTAGTCAGCGGCGTGCTGCTTGATGACGCCCTTCGACAGGCCCGTGGTACCGGACGTGAACATGATGCGCGCGTCGTCGGTCCACCTGTACTCGATGCCCTCAGGCTCGGCGTCCGAGGCGTCCATCAGCGCCGACATCGGCTCGCTCGGAAGTTTCGGGGTCGGCTCGGTCGGGGTGTCTGTGGCCATCACGATGACGTGCTCGAGTGTGCCGAGGCGCGGCGCGATCGTGTCGAGCCGGTCGAGCCACGTATCGGCGATAATGAGCTTCTTGGAGTCCACGAGGTTGATCGTGTGGGCCAGGAAATCGCCCTTGTAGGCCGTGTTGATCGAACTCATCACGGCACCCGCTTTGAGGATCCCGAACCACACCGGCAGAAACTCCGCGCAGTTGGCGAGCATCACCGACACCGACTCGCCCGGTTGCACGCCACGGGCGACCAGCGCGTTTGCGACGCGGTTTGAATCCGCGTTGACCTGACCGTAGCTGATCCAATCACCCTTGCCGAACTTCAAAAATTCCCGGTCGGGGTGCTCGGTGGCACGGCGCCTCAAAATCTCGGGAAGGACCCACGTCGTGGTGTCCTCCTTCATGTACCAATCGCTCCAATCGCCCATCAGCGTGTTGTTCTCCTCGTCATCGGTCGGTCAGCAGTCAGGACCCGGTCAGTCGACCGGGGCGAACTTCGGCAGGGTGATCTCGTCGGTTGCGTCGTGGAACACGACGCGGACGCGCATTCCGATCGACACGGTCTCGGGGTCGACTGACGGGAAGCCGTCCTCGTCGCGGACGATGTTGGTCATCATCCGCACACCCTCGTCCAGATCGACGAGCGCAACGATGTGCGGTGGGTCGCCTTTGTAGGCCTTGCTCGGCCCGATGAAGTGCGTCGAGTAGGTGTAAACGGTGCCAACACCCTTCGACTCGATCCACTGCGTCGGCTCGAGCGTCCCCGGGACGTTCGCCCGGGGGTACCAGAACGGCGTTCCGTCGGGGCCTGCGGGGAGCAACAGCTTGTGCTCCTTGGTACCGGCCCAAAACGGGTCGCCCTCCGGACGCATGTCCGGCAGTGGCTTCGTCCACACCGGCTTTTCGGTTGTCTCTGACATCTGTTCTTCTCCCCTACGCCGACGGCGCGTCGCTGGACAGGACAAGCGCGCTGGTCGCGGCGAGGATTCCGCCGGAGCCGTTGGTGAGCGCAAGCTTGGCACCGGGCACCTGGTGGTTGCCGCCACCGCGAGCGGTGTCGTCTGCTTCGCCACGAAGCTGCAGCGTCGCCTCGACGATGTGGTGCATAGCACCCAGATGAGCTTGCCGGATGAGTCCTCCGTGGGTGTTCATCGGGAGTTTTCCACCGAGTTTGGCGTTGCCCTCCATCACCCAATCACCGGCCTCACCGGGACCGCAGATGCCAAAGCCCTCGAGTGCGATGAGCGGCGTAAAGCTGAACGAGTCGTAGATCTCGACGACGTCGAGGTCCTGCGGGCCGATCCCTGCGACCTCCATCGCCCGTCGTCCCGCTCGTCCCAGACCTTGACGGACCCCGTCGACCGATTTCGCCGACGAGATGTACTGGTGGGAGTAGCCCTCACCGATGCCGGCGATGTAGACAGGTGTCGACTTCATGCTCTTCGCACGCGCTGCGGTGGTGACGAGGAACGCACATGCCCCATCCGAGACGAGCGAGCAGTCCATCGCGTGGAACGGCGTTGCGATCCACCGGTCGGCCATGACGTCCTCGATGGTGACGACGTTGCGAAGCATCGCGTTCCACTTGAGCGCCGCGTGCTCGGACTGCGTCGCGACGACCGCGGCAAGCGCTTCCTGTGGGACGTTGTGCTCGTACATGTACCGCTGGGCGAGCAGGCCGTAACCACCGATCGTGGTCAACCCGTAGGGCGCCTCGTACGCGCCGTGGCTCATCTCACGCGCCATCGCGATCATCCCGGAACTCGAGATACCTGAGCGCGTGTTGTCACCCCGGACACAGAGCACCACCTCGGCAAGGCCCGCGTCGATGGCCATTGCGGCCTGGACCGCCATAAGCGGCGCGGTCGCGCCACCGACGGCGACCGACGCGAAGTACCCCGGCGCCATGCCGAGGTAGTCGGCGAATGTCGTCGCGTGCATCAAGGTGTGCTCGACGAACGAGAAGGCGGTCACCATTCCATCGACGTCTGCCAGCGTGACGCCGGCGTCGTCGAGGGTCAGCTTCGTGGCTTCTGCAAGCAGGTCGAACGACCCTCGACCCGGCAGGACGCCCTGCTCGGTCTCGCCGACACCGGCGATGACGATTCCCTTGGACAGCATGCGCCGTGCCTCGCGCACATCGGGTGTGCTCTCGCCCATCCGTCTCCTCTCGTGGACCGATTCTCGGACCCGGGCGGCGCGCATCTCGTGCGCGGACCCGAGGTGAGTGCCGGGCACCGAAGAGCCCGGCGGCCCGGGGAAGCTACCAGCGCCGGCCATGGACGGGCAACTCGCAAATCACCGCTCCTGCTACGATCTCAAGCCGAATTCGCGAGTCACACACCGAAGGAGCAGCGTGAAGGACGTCGAGCCCATCTATGACCAGGCAACTGACACCCTCAAAGCGATCCGCAAAGGGCACCCGTCGGCGTCTGCCGTGACCAACTCCAAAGGCGTCACGGTCTTCTTCGACCCCGACACCAACGAGGTTCTGGGCTACCAAATCCCGAATTTCACGGCGTACTACGAAGCGAACAAGCTGCCAGACGGCAGCTACGGACTCGATCTTCCGACCCGGGTCCCGGTGAACCTCGAGGAAGAGATGGACTTCGACGAAGAGCAGCTTCGCTCCGGCGTCCGCATCGCCGAGTTCTACTAGGCCCGCACGAGGGCTCTCCAACCCGACCGATTCTGGGTGCCGATGCCGAGTCACGTTGAACTGTGCTCGGGAGCGAACCAATTTCCGGGCTTTGCTCGATCACGCACAACCTGAACCAACTTCGCGCCTGAAACACCATCGTTCGCCTTGCGGCGGCCGCGTAGCGACGGGCCTCCCGATCTCGGGGTGGAGGGAGCGCCGCACCCGCCGGGGGGTGACCAGAGCTGCGCTCGCCACCGGAACTTCGTGAACACGCAAGCCCCACCACGTTGGAGATGAGCAGCGGGCCGACGGTTTTCCGGGCAAGGAGCCGGGAGCGTGCCGTTCTGCGAGTTGGTCGAGACCGCACCGCCGTTGATCGAAACACACGCCGGGCCCGGTGCCAGGAGATGGTGGATGGCGACCGACGGATTTGGATCGTTGAAATCGAATCCTCAAGGCCGGGCGGGCGTCGGCTCGGTCACCAACGGGGCACCTGGAACAACCTCCTCACAGACTGGACTTCGCTCCGACTGCCGCCGGCCGGCTCGTACCGAGCGACACGATCACTCCGACCGGCCGCCAAGCTCGCGATGTCCTCCCTCCTGTTTCGTCCTACCCCTTGTGGCCGACAATGATGGAGTCCGGCCCTTTGCCTTGCGGGACCATCGGGAAGACCTTCGCGGTCTGATCGGTGTGGACGTCGACGAGTGCCGGCCCGTCATGCGCCAAGGCCTCCGCCAATGCGTCCTCGAGGTCGCCCTCGTCGGTGACCGTCGTACCGGGCATGCCGTACGCCCTTGCAATCGCCGCGAAATCCGGCTGGAACGCCTCGTAGCTCGTGCCTGCGTAGCGGCCCTCCCAGAAGAGTTCCTGCCACTGGCGGACCATGCCGAGGTAGCCGTTGTTCAAGATGATCACCTTGACCGGAAGCTCATACATCATCGCCGTCGACAACTCCTGCAGGGTCATCTCAAACGACCCGTCCCCGGCGATGTCGATGACAAGTTCGTTCGGGAGTGCAACCTGCGCGCCGAGGGCTGCCGGCAGGCCGAAGCCCATCGTCCCGAGGCCACCCGAGGTAACCCACCGGCGCGGTTGCTCAAAGAGATAGTGCTGGGCGGTGAACATCTGGTGCTGACCGACGTCTGTTGCGACGATCGCCTGACCGCGCGTGATCTTGTAGAGCGACTGCACCACCCGCTGCGGGGGGATCGCACCGTCGGTATCGGTGTCGATCTCGTACGGAAAGTCGCGTTTCCACGTCTCGACCCGCTCACGCCACGCAGCCCGCTCAGGTCCGGCGTGACGCTCGGGAAGCGCTTCATAGACATCGGCGATCGCGCCGAGCGCGGCCTTGGCTTCCCCGGCGATACCGATGTGCGCCGAGCGATTCTTGGAGATCTCCGCCGGGTCCACGTCGATGTGGATGATTTTCGCGCCCGGCGCCCACTCGTTCATGACCGTCGACAGCACGCGCTCATCGAAGCGCACACCAACGGCGAGAATCAGATCCGATTCCTGGAACCCCCACGTCGCTGCGGCGATTCCATGCATGCCCGGCATCCCGACCCACAGCGGGTTTGACGACGGGAACCCGCCGAGTCCCATGAGCGTGGTGGTGACCGGCGCCTCCGCCATCTGCGCCAACCGGGTCAGCTCAGCATCAGCGCCGCTGATGATCACTCCCCCGCCCGCATAGATCATCGGGCGTTTCGCCTGCGCGAGCGCACGCGCGGCCGCAGCGATCTGCTTGGGATGGCCTGCTGATCTCGGTGGGTTGTACCCAGGAATCACCGGCGGGTGCGGTCCGGCGTAGTCCTCAACATCCTGCAACCACACATCGACACAGACGTCGACCAGCACCGGGCCGGGGCGTCCGGTCTCTGCGATGTGGACGGCCTCGGCGATGATCTGCGGGAGGTCGTCGGCCTCCTTGACCAGGTAGCTGTGCTTGACCACCGGCAGGGTGATGCCGACGATGTCTGCCTCCTGAAACGCATCCGTTCCGACCCGGTTCGAGCCGACCTGCCCGGTCAACGCCACCATCGGAACCGAATCCATGTAGGCATCAGTGATCGGCGTAACAAGGTTCGTCGCACCAGGCCCGGACGTCGCAGTACACACCGCGGCCCTGCCGGTGACCTTCGCGTAGCCCTGCGCTGCGTGCCCGGCGCCCTGCTCATGGCGCGTCAGGTAGGTGCGGATCGACGTGTCGTCGTGCAGCGCGTCGAAGAGTGGGATTACCGGGCCTCCCGGGATGCCGAACACGGCATCGATCCCTGCGCGTTTGAGTCCCTCCAACGTGGCGTCAACGGCGCGCATCCGGCATTCCTCTCGTTCGTCGCGATACTCTCGAAGTCTCTGCGTTTCCCCGAGAGAGTAACAAGACCTGTTGGAGGAGCCACCGTGGCCACACCACCCCCCCCACCCGATCGCCCTTCGTTCGCCGAAGAGAACGCCATGCGGGTGGCAAGCGAGTCGATCAACTACTACGACCAACAGAGCGACACCTACCACTGCTCGTACGGACCTCCCTCGCCCGCGTTGACGGTTCGCGACGCAGAGCGTGAGCTCCTGGTTCGCGTCGATCCGCAATCCAGCCAAGTGCTTGGATTCACCATCCCGGACTTCAAGGGCTGGCATACCCGCCACGCCGACGAGGACGGCGGGTTCGAAGTGGATCTGCCCCCAGTGTGGCCACTCCAGCCCGGTGGCGACGAGTCGGGCGATCCCGACGACGAGTAGACTCACCCACCCGTATGACCGAACCGACAAGGGAGCTTGCATGGGGGTCGAGACCCAGCGTGTCGAGGATTTCAAACTCGCGAAAGAGCCGTACTACCTTCCGCTCGGCAACGAGGTCGAGATGTTCGAGGCCGCCTACAGCGCTGGCCTTCCGGTCATGCTCAAAGGCCCGACCGGATGCGGAAAAACGCGTTTCGTCGAGTTTATGAGCTGGCGGCTCGACCGAACCCTCATCACCGTCGCCTGTCATGAAGACCTCACCGCGTCAGATCTCGTCGGCAAGTACACGCTCCGTGGCGATGAGACGATCTGGCAGGACGGACCGTTGACCATCGCAGTCAAAACCGGTGGGATCGCCTACCTCGACGAGATCGTCGAAGCACGCAAAGACACAACAGTGGTCATCCACCCGCTCACCGACGACCGCCGCATCCTCCCGCTCGAAAAGAAGGGTGAGATCGTCGCCGCCCCTCCGGAATTTCACCTGGTCATCAGTTACAACCCCGGCTACCAATCTGTCCTCAAAGACCTCAAGCACTCGACGAAGCAGCGGTTCGTGGCACTCGATTTCGACTACCCACCACCGGATCTCGAGGAAGAGATCCTGCGAAACGAAGCCGACGTCGACACGGACACGGCGAGCAAGCTCGTCAAGATCGCTGAGAAGGTCCGTAACCTGCGCACCCATGGTCTCGAGGAAGGCGTCTCGACACGCCTGTTGGTCTACGCAGGACAGCTCATGGGCAAGGGTATCGAACCAATCGCCGCGTGCGAGGCGACGATTTGTAAGCCCATCACCGATGACCTCGACATGCAGCGGTCCATCGTCGAGATCATCGCGACCCAGTTTTAGCCGGGAGTCGATCGTGACGAAAGGGCCCCTCAGGTGACGTTCGGGCCGGCGGTCGGCAACGTCGGGATGTACGTCGCGCGCGAGATGCTCGCGACGGTTCCCGAGGATCAACGCGCGACCTACTTGTCGCTCGTCGAGCAGATCTCCGAACTCAAGTATCAGCTTGGGGTCGAGGTCGCGCGCCAACTTCCTCGGCTACTGGCTGCGCATGACACCGCACGGGTCGCTGCGTATCTCGATCAGGTCAAAGCCGTCGCGGCGGTCGGCTGGAAGAGCGGCGTCGAAGTCGCAAAGCAGCTTCCCGACCTCTATGACGCCCCCGATCCTGCCCTCGCCAGCGCATACGTCGGCATCGTCACCGGCGCAACCGCCGGCCCGGAAGAAGACACCGAGACCGTTGACCTGGCTGCAGAACTCGATCGGCTTGAGCAGGAGCTTCGCGAGATGGAGCCCAAAGTCCAGCGCGCACAGGAGTTGAAGTCATTGCTGTCGGCGCGCGACGGGCGTGACGAGAAACGTCGAAAGCACGCCGTTGAGCTTGCCTCGATCCTGCCACCGATCCTGGCCCGACTTCGCCCACGTCATCGCCCGACATTCCTGGAGCAGGTCAACCGGGTCGCGTCGGCTGACCCCGAGTCGGCGCTCGAAGCAGCCGACACCCTGCTCGACCTACTCAACGGTGAGCGCGTCAGCGCAGACGGCGCAATCGAGTGGGTCACGCGGGGCCTGGATGTACTCGACCGAAACAAGGAGGTCGGGCGCGGATACTTCCGCCTGGGATCAAAACACTCCTTGGAGGTCTTGGACGAGCTTCGTGAGGGCCTCGCCCTGAAGCAGGTCGCCCGGGTGCTCAAACTGTATGCGACTGCCCTCTGCGGACGGGACGTGGCCATCCGCTCGACCCAGGAGATGTACGCCATCGAGGCCTTCGGCGCAGACCACGTCGTGCTGCCTCCGGACATGCGCTTCTTCGAAGACGACGCCGCCAACTTCACCGCGTACAAGGTCGCGACCGCACACGGGGCCGGCCGCATCGAGTTCGGCACCTACGATTTTAACCTCACCGAGCTTCAGGAACTCGTGAGTCACTTGACGACGAGATACGGGGGTTCGGTGTGAGCACGCAGGCTCATGAGACGCTGAGCGAACTCAGCCGCTTCTACGGGCTTTTCCCACAACCCGACTTGGTTCGTGACCTGTTCAACATCGTCGAGGGCCACCGCATCGATGCGCGCCTCCGATCGGCCTATCCGGGTATTCGTCGCGACATGCACGCCATTGCCACAGTGACGATCGAACGTCGCGGTGGCCTGAATCCCGACGCAAGCGAGGCGCAGGCCGTGATCGAAGGGCTGCTTGCGCACACATTGGTGGGCGAAGTCGACCTCACTCCCCTGCCGTCCGCGGTGGCGGCAATGGTGTCCGAAGCGATCGTGCTTATGGATCGCCTACTCGAACCTGACACCACGGTGACAGAGAGCGCTCGAATTACCGCAGCGCTGTACGAACTCATCGACGACGGTTCCCGCCAAGCACCTCAGAGTAATCCTTTCGCAGACACAACCGGGCTCGACACGACCTCCGACGCAGACGCCGCCGAGGACGACGCTGAGAGCGGCGCGCCAACCGAGCCCGCTTCGAGCGGCGGAGCCGAGGACTACTCATCCGCCGACATGCCCCCGTTCATGACTCCCGTCCTCGAAGAGCTCGTCAAGCAACGCGCGAAAGAGCAAGGAGAGACCCAAGACTCCGACGCTTCCTCCGATCAATCGCCCGAGGCCGACAAGGCGATGCAGACCCAGCAAGCCGAGGCCGGGGGGGAGCGAAACGACGACGAGATTGCGCAGCGGAGCGACAGCAACACCGAACAGGCGGCGGCGACCCCCGGTGAGGCACCGGACGGGCTCGCGGATGACCAGGAAGGAACCGGCGCGGACATGGAGCTCGGTCCCGCCGGAGAGGTCCCCCTCGTCGAGTCTGACGAGGGGGACCTCGAAGAGGACCTCGGCGAGCAAACGTTCTACTACGACGAGTGGGACCACAAGATCGAGGATTACCGTCCGGCGTGGTGCACGCTGCGCGAATCACGTGCCACCCGTGTGCATGAGGCATTTGTCGCGGCGACGTTCTACGAGCACGGCGGGGTTGTCAGTCAGATCCGACGGAACTTCCAGCTCATGCGCCCGGAGCGGCTGCGCAAGATGCGCTACCAACCCGATGGCGATGACCTGGACATCGAAGGGATCGTGGAGTACGTCGTCGACCGCAAAACCCGGGTCAGTCCGACCGAACGCGTCTACATCAAACGCGACAAGAAAGATCGAGACGTCGCCACAGCCTTCCTCGTCGACATGTCGAGTTCCACAGACCGCAAGATCGACGGCCGTAAACGCATCATCGACATCGAGAAGGAGTCGCTCCTGCTCATGTGCGAAGCCCTCGAGGCCATCCGCGACGAGTACGCGATCTATGGGTTCTCTGGATCAGGCCGAGAGGATTGCCAGTTCTACACCGTCAAAGAATTCGGTGAACGCTATGACGACCGGGTCAAGGGTCGAGTTGGCGGAATCTACGGTCGCCAAAAGACGCGGATGGGGCCGGCGCTTCGCCATGCCACCAAACGCCTCATGGCCGTGGACGCCCACGTCAAGCTCCTGATCTTGCTGACCGACGGCAAACCTTATGACTCCGACACCTACCAAGACAACACCTACGCGCAAGAGGACACGAAAATGGCCTTACGTGAAGCTCGGCGCGAGAAGATTCATCTGTTCTGTGTGACGGTCGACCAAGAAGGCGCCGACTATCTGCCACACATGTACAGCGACGCGAACTTCGTCGTCGTGGACGATGTCCGCACACTCCCGCAGAAACTCCCGCAACTCTACCGCCGCCTCACGACCTAATCCACAGCCGGGGTAGTCCGCTCGCGCGCGAAACGCCCAATGGTGGTAGATGACTCGCGCCGAGCCCACAAAGTGTCAGACGCGGCGAAACCAACCCGGGTTATTCACTCGCGCACCGGGGTAAACGACTCGCCGCCCGTGCCTCAAAACCGGGGTATTCCACTCGCGCAACCGACAAAACCAGGGTATCCCACTCGCGCAGGCGTTGTCGAGCACCACCCAGACCGGGGTATATGACTCGCACATCACCGGGGTATCCCACTCGCGCGAACCGGGGTATTCCGCTCGCGCCCAAGCGCCGAGATCTGTTTCTCTGAGTGCGATCTCACTGGCCCTTTCAGTACAGGTTTAAGAAAAAGAGCAGTATCGTCAGTCGGTTCCTCCCCGCCCGAGCCCTACGGGCCGGTCGTCACCGAACATCGTGCGAGTGAGCTACCCGGGGTAAGTAACTCGCAGACACAACGGCCGTTTCCCTGCTCAGGCATTGTTCTGCGAATGGTCGCCCGTCCCCCTCACTCATCCCTCGACGAATCCGGTCTCACAGGAATTCAAGAGCAATTGGCGCTCGTTGAGCCGGACAACCTCCGCCGACTCGAGCAGCCGCTCCGATGGGGGTTTGCCGATCGCTCGACAGCCCGCAAAGGCCTCGAGATCGCAGCGGGGTTTGCGATTGCAGACAGGCTTGGTTCCATCCGCCAAACTCAGGGACCCGCGATTGGCCGACACGGTTATATGTTGATTGTGTGGCTGGGATCGCGCTGGTTGCAGTTGGAGCAACCAGGCGCCACGGCGGTGCCGTTCAGTCAATACCGGCTACTCCGCGATTTCGGGTGGGGAAACGCAGGAAAACCTGCCAGACAAGCGCTTCGCCGTACCCTGCTCGGGTTGCAGGAAGCCAGGTGGGAGGGTGAAGTGAACGATGCGGCGACAGGACGAAAGACCCACGAGGATCACTTCGGAATCATCGACCGGGTGCTCTGGCCCGTTGCCCCGAACGGTCGCGTCGAGCGCCCCGGATACATCTTTCTCGGAAGCTGGTTTCTTGAACAGCTGCGAAACGAGGCAGGGGAATGGCTCGATTGGGCGATCGTCCGCGATCTCCCGCCGATAGCACGGAAGTTCTACGGTTTGCTCGAGAACGACCGTTTCGTCTCACGCGACGCAACGCAGGAATGGCAGGCCTACACGCTCGGAGCACCCCTGTTTGCCACACTCGGATCAAGTTGCAGTCGTGAGCGCGACAACGTCGCCGCGGTTCTTCGAGCATGCGAGGCGATCTGCGCGCTTGATCCGCGGTACCAATTCACCCGGGAACGAACATTGGATTCCCGGGCTGGTTGGGTCAATCAGGTCATCATCAGTCGCAAACCGCGACGACGGGTTGGTCCACGGGCGACGAACACCCGAAGAATCCTTGTGACTCCCGGAGTACGTTCCGTCTCCAGCGACTGAGGGTCGGCGTCACGACGGCGGTGTGGCAAACCGCTGGATCGGTCTCACCACCCGAGCCGCCTGCCGCCCGGCACGCACCGCCGAACGACTCGCTTCGCAGACGTCAGCTCATCGAAGGCTGCCGTCCAAGCGGGTTCGGCTACACCCGGCGGCGCATCGCCGGGTGAGCCTGGCGAAACCGCTGGAGCCGCTTTGCAAACGCTGGGGTTGCCTGCATGTCCTCCCACAAAAGCATCTCCACGATCTCGGTCCTGGTGGTCTCTACTCCTTGATCCAACCGAAGGTCGGTCAGCACCCGGTGAATGTGTTGATCGACCTGATCGCGGACCCTGACCCCCAACATCACACTCCGTGCATCCGGTGGCAACGTCCGATCGGACCGCCCACCGGTCCGGACCGCCGCCGCTGGTGACACCCCTGGCGTTCCGTCGACTGCGGGTCGTGCGACCGACCCGTACGCGGGCGGCTCTGCCGGCTTGTGTTCGGGAGGCGCCGCGCTGGGTTTGCGTGGGTCACCCGGACCGCGGCGCGCCGGAGCGCCCGCCGCGAACTCCGCAAGAGCTGACGGCGTTGTCTCAGGCGGCGAGAGCGTGCTGCTCATTCAAGATCACCTCCACACGGTTGGCGAGACTGCGAAACTGCTCGGCGGCACGTGCCTGCGCGATGCCTGGACCTGGCGTCTGCGTCAGCGTCATCCGAAGCCGACGCCTGGGCAACCATCCGTGATCGCCGATGGGTTCAGCCAGATATGCCCGTCCCGAGGTGATCTCAATCAAACGCCGGACCAACGCCCGTTCCGGAACCAACATCCGCGCACGGTTCGGCACCACAAGCACCCGGTATCCATGAAGTGCCTCCGCCAGGAAGTCATCAAGGCCGTCAAGCTCGTTGTGGGCCAGATGAACCGGCACCACAACAAGGTCGGCGGCCTCGATCGCCCCATCGCGAAGGGCACCCACGCCTGGGTGGGTGTCGACAACCACGTATCGGCCTCCCCACTTCCCTGACCAGAGAAGGAGCGCATCCGCCACAACCCCCCGCTCGGGGTCGAGGTGTGCCATGTTCTTGTGGCCGGCGACAAGCGGTGGCCGATTCGGCGCGACCCGTCGGTGTGGCGCGCGCGCATCTGGGAACCCATCGAGCGCTTCGAGCAAGCCGCCCCGACGCGTGCGACGAGGGTCAAAGCCCCACAGGTTGCTGACCCCGGCGACCTCCCAATCCAGGTCGACCAGGGTTGCTGCCAACGCACCCGCCAAATGAAGGGCGATCGTGCTCTTGCCCACCCCACCCTTCGGTGAGGCAATCGTGATGACCCGCGGCTCAATGCTCATGCCGACAGAGATTCGACATGGCCGCCGCACATCCTGCCCACATGGTCCAAGTCCGAAGGACCGACGCCATCAGCGGCACTTCGGCCCGCCGATCCGACCGAAGGCGCCTCCCGCGACATGACCGCAGACCTCCCTACCCGAGGCACGAATGCTCTTCCTACCGGCAACACGGTCGACATGTGTGCTTGCAATTTTGCAAGTTGACTTGTTAACACCGTGGACCCCTGCAGGGAATCGAAGGACCGGTCGGCTGTCAGCTTCACGCCAGGCGAAAAGCTCTGGTCGAGCGAGTCGTGAGCCCGACCTTTGGTGGCCTGCCATACGGCCAGGTTAGGAGGTCTGCGGAAGGAGAAGCAGTCTCCTCCGGGGTTCTTGACACTCGTAACCGGCCCCGGTTTCGGCGGGTTGGCTTGTGTTGTATCCGGTGGCGATAACCGCGGGTTCTTGTTCCGGCTGTGAGTCAGGGAGGAGCGCGTGTCTGCGAGGAAGCTGGGCGAGTGGGGATGACGACAACCCCGGCCGGGCGCGGAAGTGGACGCGACCCTGACCGAGTTCCCACTGCCCGTGGTCAGCCCTGGTCCTCCTGCGCGAAACCTACTGCGCCCAAGTCGTCGAGCGGGCTCAGGGGGAGCTCGTCCTTGTGGTCACCAGGGGCAGTTGCCGGAGATCGACGCGCGTCGCGCGTTCCGTGGGCCCGCCACGAAGTTGGGTGTGGATGAACTCACTGAGAACCGGCGGGGCTCTTACGAGTGGGAATGCACCGCCGACGCTGAACTTCGCGGCGGAGGCGCCCCGGCTGCGTTGGCGGCCGACCGGGAGCACGGCCGGGTCGTCGCCGGGACGAGTGTCGATGCGGCTCGCGCACAGGGATGGGAGGGACACATACTGAGCGGGGAGGGCGTGATGGGCGCGTTTCGGCAGGTCGGGCGTCGACCTCGGGGGAACATGTTCGGAGCGTTTTGGACGGACGCCGGCCGGGTAGTGGAGGTTCCCTCTGGCTTTCTGGATGCGGGGCGCCTCGCTCACGTGGATGCGATCACAGGGCATAAAGGCTCAGGGAATGACCCTGGCCGCTGCTCTGTCCTGGAGGATGAGGCCCTCCCCCGTGAGTGGGGGTATGTGGCGTTGTCTCCTGGCTTGATGAGCCCTTGTGAGGGGCATAGTCGCAGGGGGTTTCGGGGCGCACCCAACGAGAAACGGGGCCGAAACCCGAAGGTCCCGACCCCGCTGATGGTGCCTGTGTGAAGCTTGGGGCTAGACGCCCGGGGGCTTCGGGAACCGGTGACGCATCGTGTACTGGTACGGAGTGGCGAACAGCAGGTCGCCGATGTCCTCCGGGGTACGCTCGATGGTCTGCGTCCAGATGGTCTGGGCGCCGGGAATGATGAGGTCGAAGCTGAAGGTCATGAGACCGATGAGCTCCTTGACCGGCATCATCGCGCCGAGGTTGTCGAACGGGGTCGCACAAAGCGCCCACGTGCGGATCGCATTCGCCGAAGCGGTACGGATCGACTCGGGCTTGAGCTGGAACCGGTGCTGCCCGACTGTCTCGGGACGGCCCATGGCGCGAGCGGTCGCCTCGGTGACCTCCGACGGGAGGTAGGTGAGGTCCCACTTCGTGCTCATGAGGTCCGGTTGGGTGATGAGACGGAGGTTCATCCGACCGTAGCGCGGGTCGCCGTAGAACGACGGCTTCGCGGGAAGCTCAGCGTCGTCGTAGCGGCCCGTTGCGGTGTGGATGAGGTAGCCGCGACGCTCCAACGTGAAGTTGAAGTAGTCGTTGCCGAATCCACCGTACCCGTCGTCCTCCTTGCCACCGTGCTCCTGGCAGATGATGTACGCGATCTTCTTCGGGAAACCGAAGGGCTCGCGGCCAGCAAACACAGCAGCGTCCTGCGTGAGGTACATGTACGGGTAGTACCCGGCGTAGTAGGTGTTACCGTCGCCGGCCTTGTGAGAGGCCGAGACCGTGACGCCCATTTCACCGTACGGACCGAGGCCCGTGTGGAGGTGGTCGACGTACCAGAACTCGACGACGTCGTCTTCGAGGTCCAGGCACTTCGGAAGGATGTGCTTCAGGTCCTTCTCTTCGGCACGGTAGAAGAACGCGGACCAACGGGAGTTGGTGTACGTCAGCGGAACGATGTCGTAATCGACGAGCGGGTCGGCGATACCCTGGGAGATGATGTCGCGCTTGTCACGGTCTAGTGCAAGCGGCGGAGCATCGCCCGAGTCGACCCACGGAACACTGGTCACATTGAGCTGTTGACCCATTTGTAAGCTCCTTTCGGGGGTCGAGGGTTAGGCGCCGAGGCCGATTGGCTTCGGGAAACGGTGACGCAGGCCATAGCGGTACGGTTTTGCCGCACCAGACCACGTTGCGTCACGGGTGTACGTCTCCGTCCACAGAACCTGACCCGCCGGGATGATGAGGTCGAAGCTGAAGGTCATGAGACCGAGCAGCTCCTTCGGCGGAAGCTCGTGACCGAGGTTGTCGTACGGGGTCGCCTGCATGAACCAGTTGATCTGGCCTGCGCTGGCGGTACGAATGGACTCGGGCTTCACCTGGAAACGGTGCGAGCCTTCGGTGTCCGGACGCCCGATGAGGGTCGCCAGGTCCTTCGTCATCAAGGACGGAAGGTAGACCAGCTCCCAACGCGACTCGGCGATGTCCGGCGATGTAACGACCTTCATGTTCATACGGCCGTAATCGGTGTTGCCGTAGAACGCCGGCTTGGCCGGCAGGTCCGCGTCGTCGTACTTACCCGTTGCTGAGTGGAGTACGTACCCGTTCCGGATCATGAGGAACGAAAAGTAGTTGAACTGGTAGATCTTGGAGTCCATGACCCCGTACCCGTCGTCAGGCGCGCCACCATGCTCGACGATGCGGATGAAGGCTTCCTTCTTCGGGAAACCAAGCACACGCCCGGCGTCGATCGCGGCGTCCTGGGTCAGGTACATGTACGGGTAGTAACCGGCGTAGTAGGTCTTGCCGTCACCAGCTTTGTGGCTTGTGGCGACGGTTGCGCCCCACTCACCGTACGGGCCGAGCATGGTGTGGTTGTGGTCCACGTACCAGAACTCGACGATGTCGTCCTCGACTTCGAGGCAGTCGGGCACTACGCGACGAAGAACCTTCTCGTCAGCCCGGTAGAAGAATGCTGACCAACGTGAGTTGGTGTAGGTCAGCGGAAGGGTGTCAATGTCCCAGATGGGGTCCACGAGCGAGTAGATAAACGCGGTCTTCTCGTCGCGGTCAACCGGTGACGGTGGGATTTCCCCCGTCTCGGCGCCTGGGATCTGCGTCACGGCGAACTGCTCTGCCATATCTTGGCATTCCCCTTTCAGGATGGAAGGGTGGTGCAACACGGACCGCACGAACGCCCGCCGGGGGCCGCCGACATTCGCCGGAGACTCTCGGAGGGTGCGAACAGCGATCGCAGCATATGTCACGTACCCACCGCCGTCAACGGGGTGGAACGACCTCCACCCGTACGGCCAGAACGTAGTCTGCAAAAGGGGTTGCGGCATGTGCAACGACATCGTGCGGATGTTGACAACCTCTGTTGCGGCGACGTAAGGTCGCGCCCGAGGTGCCCGAGCGGCATGCTGCCGGGGCTTGAGGGGGTTTTATCAATGGATAAAGGGGGGTTTCATGAAGGGGTTTTCGCGTTCGTTGTTCGCCCTGCTGGGTGCGGCGGCTGTCAGCGTTGGCCTGGCAGCGTGCGGCGGCGACGACACCACGTCGGGAGGCAACGCGGCGAGTGACACCGTCAAGCT
>JANMDV010000247.1:0-4943 GCA_031376485.1 Actinomycetota bacterium | reverse complement strand
GGCCGACATGCGCGCGCGGGGGGTCCGAGGGGGTCTGCTAACGTCGAATCCCCGTTCCCCACCTGAGGATACCCACCCAGAATGCAAGCGCTTCAACCGCTTCTGCTCATCGCGGTCTTCGTCGCCTTCTTCTACTTCCTGGCGATCCGCCCCCAGAAGCGGCGGCAGATGCAGATGCAAGAACTCCAGCGAAACCTGAAGCCGGGCAACGAGATCGTGACCCTCTCTGGCATGTACGGCACGGTCACCGAGGTCGAGGACGAGGGGACCGTGTTGATCGAGGTCTCCGAAGACACCGAAATCCGCATCGCCGCGTCGTCGATCGGGGCGATCGTGACGCCGAAGCTCGAGGAGTCGGCCGAGCCGGACGAGCCGGCCGCGACATCCGAGTAGGCGCGTTATGAGCATTCACAAGCGGTCCCTCTGGTTTGTCCTTTTGGTACTCGGCCTTCTGGCCGGTTCCATCGTCGTAGTCGCAGTCAAACCGACGGTCCTCGGCCTGGACCTCAAGGGCGGTGCCCAGGCGATCTACAAGGCGAGCGCCACTGCGGCGACTCCGGTCAACGACGACTCGATGCGGCGCGCGATCCAGGTGATCCGAAACCGCGTCGACTCATTCGGTGTGTCGGAGCCCGAAATCCAGCAGATCGGTGCCGACGGAATCCAAGTGTCGTTGCCCGACGTCGAAGATCCGGCCGTCGTCGAAGCGTTGGTCAAGCCGGCGCAGCTCGCGTTCTATGCGTTCGAGCCGAACCTCGTCGGCTACCAGCCTATCGTTGGTCCCAGCGCCAAGAACCCGCCCACCGGGACACCGAACCTGTACGAACTCATCAGGTTTGGCAACGAATCCACGCCAAAGCCCGACGCCGGCAAGACGAAGAGCTCGTACCTGTTTCGAAAGGGCGCAGATCCCACGTGGGTCGTGGGCCCCGCGCCAACCAAGGACGACCTGATCGCGCTGCTCAACGCCACCGAGCGGACCAAGGCAGCCAGCCTGGAGTACGCGCAGGATGCAAGCAAATTCGAGATCGCCACGCTCAAGGCCGGTTTCGTCATCCTGACCGACGGCCGCGGAAGCGGCGGCGGGGCCGTGACCCCGTGCGGCAACGGCGGGGGCTGCATCCTGCTGAATGACGTGCCCGGCCTGCAGGGCGGCGACATCAGGAGCGCCAACATCGGGTTCGAACCCGTCAACAACGCGCCGCTCGTCGAGATGCAGTTCACCGGCGCCGGGCGCGACAAGTTCGCCTCCGTCACCCGCCAGATCGTGCAGGGCGCCTTGAGCGAAGGGGGCACCGGCACCGGCACGGACCGCTTCTGGACGTTTGCGATCGCGCTTGACGGGGTCATCATCTCGAACCCGTACGTCTCATATGAGGAGAACCCCGCCGGCATCGACAGCGACAGCGCGCAGATCTCGGGCGGCGGGTTTACCGAGGCCACAGCGCGCACCCTCGCAGACCAGTTGAGTTCCGGCGCCATTCCGCTCGCTCTCGAGCGGGTCAGCACGTCCATCGTCGGTGCGACGCTCGGTGAGCAGTCGTTGCGGCAGGGCCTCATCGCAGGCCTGATCGGTCTGATCGCCGTGATGGTCTTTCTGGTCGCCTACTACCGGCTGCTCGGCCTGATCGCCTCCGGCGCGCTCATCATCTACGCCCTCTACTTCTGGGCGATCGCCAAGCTTGTGCCGATCGCGCTGACGCTCCCGGGGATCGCCGGCCTCATCCTGACCATCGGTGTCGCCGCCGACGCGAGCGTCGTCATCTTTGAGCGCGTCCGCGAGGAAGCCCGCGCCGGGAGACCGCCGCGAACCGCCATCCTCAACGGCTACAAACGCGGATTGAGTGCGATCGTCGACGCCAACATCGTGACCCTTGTGACCGCCGCGGTCATATTTCTGTTCGCCACGGCCGGTCCGCGGGGCTTCGCCTTCACCCTCATCATCGGTG
This sequence comes from Actinomycetota bacterium, assembly GCA_031376485.1. GTDB lineage: Bacteria > Actinomycetota > Thermoleophilia > Miltoncostaeales > Miltoncostaeaceae > CALMEC01. Next base: position 2,994 of record JANMDV010000247.1, on the reverse strand, counting down.
TGTTGCTCTCGCTGTTTACGGCCATCATCGCCACGCAGGGGGCGCTTGGCCTGCTGGTCGAGACGAAGATATTCAGCAACAACCGCCTGATGGGCCTCAACACGCGCGAGATCAAGTGGAAGCTCGACATCGTCGGCAAATGGAAGTTCTGGCTGTCGATCTCGTTCGTCCCGGTGTTCTTGGGCATCCTGGTCATCGGCTTCCGGGGGCTCGAGCCGGGGCTCGACTTCAAGAGCGGGACCGAGGTCAAGATCGCCTTTACCCAACCGGGCGCAGACGAGAACGGTATCCGCGACGTCGTCGGCGGACTGGGTTATTCGGACGCGATCATCCAGAAGTACACCGCGCAGAACGCCGCCGGACAGGACGTCACCGGGTTCAAGATCCGCACCGAGACGTTGACCGCAGGCAAGGACACCGAGCTGCTCAACGCCCTGACCGCGAAGTTCGGCCCGGCGCCCGAAGACCAGCGCGAGATCAGCAGCGTCGGCCGCACGTTCGGCCAAGACATCGTGCGCAACGCGATCTACGCGACCATCTTCTCGTTCCTGGCGATGATCGCCTATCTGACGCTGCGGTTCGAGTACAAGCTCGCGCTGCCGGCCCTTTTGTCGGTGGTCCACGATGTCTGGCTGGCGCTCTCCATCTACTCCATCTTCGGGTTGGAGGTGACGGGCGCGACGGTGGCGGCGCTTTTGACCATCTTGGGCTATTCGCTCTATGACGTGGTGATCGTCTTCGACCGAATCCGAGAGAACGTGCCGCTGATGCGCGGGCGGCCGTATCGCGACATCGTCAACCGCTCGGTTCACGAGACGTTGACCCGGTCGGTCATCACGTTGTTCCTGACCCTTTTGCCGATCATGGTGCTGCTGGCCTTCGGCGGCGAGACGCTGCGTGACTTCTCGTTTGCCCTGCTCATCGGAATCCTGTCCGGTGGCGTCTCGTCGATCTTCATCTCGGCGCCGCTCGCGGCCCTTTGGAAGGAGCGCGAACCTGACCAGGTCAAGGCGGCGGCGCGCCGGGCCCGCAAAGAGGCCAGGGCGTCGACGGTCGACGCGGACATCATGGACGTCAGCGCGTTCAACCGGGCAGACCAGGCGCTCGCGGTTGCGACCGCGACGTCGGTGCCGTCGGATGACCCCGGTTTGGTGGACGAAGTCATCGAGGTGTCGCCCAACGGCACGCCCCGCGAGCCGCCGATGTTGGAGTCTGGCGCAAGCGACGCCGTCGACGATGACGAGCCCAAGACGCCTGCGCGTCCCACTGCCGAGGAGGATGCATCCGCGCCACCACCGCAGCGGCCCAGGCGCCACCAGACCGCACGTCGCAAGCGCAAGCGATGATCGGCGTTCGGGAAGCCATCGAACAGGCGATCTTCGTCTCGGTCGGAGCCGCGGCGCTCACCGTGGAGAAGGCTGAGGCCGTCGTCTCGGACCTGGTCTCCCGCGGACATCTGGGGGCCGACGACGGGTTGGCCGTGGTCACGCGACTCATGGCGAGGGTCCGAGGTGAGGGACCTCCGGCGCAGTCCGGACTGATGGGCCGTCTGGAGAGCGGCGCGCAGGTTGCGTTCCAAGAGATCGGCGTAGCACGCACGAGCGACCTCGAGGATCTGCGGATGCGCATCGCCGAGCTCGAGCACCGGGTGCGACAACTGGAGCCGACGCTGGAGCCATAGGGCCTGTACAGGTGGCTCCGCACCGTTTTTTCGGAGTGCAAACCGCGCTAAGGGTCCGCGCAAAAAACTACTGCACCGTTTGGCGGCGGTGGTTTCAATCGGTGAGCGCAACGATCCTGTGATTGTCGGTTGATCTCAGGGGGTGTGGTGTGGCGAGTGTTCTCACTCGGGAGCAGAAGCAGTTGGCGTTGCGGCTGCGGGCTCAGGGGCTGTCGTTGGTCGCGATTGCCCGGCAGGTGGGCTGTAGCGCGCCGATGGTCGGGTTGATGGTGCGCGATGGGAGGTTCCTGAGCGGGATGCCTGATGGGTGGGCGCCGCGGGCGGGTCGGCTGACGGTCATGGAGCGCGAACAGATCCTGCTTGGTTTGGCTCGGGGGGATTCGATGAGCGCGATCGCTCGCACGATGGGTCGGGCTGCCTCGACGGTCACTCGTGAGGTCGCTGCGAACGGCGGCCGGGACGGGTACCGGGCGTGGTCTGCCCATCAGCGTGCCCGCGGGCAGGCGCGTCGGGCGAAACCGTTCAAGCTGGCCGCCGGCCGCCTTTTGGAGGAGGTGTCTGAGCGGTTGTCGCAACTGTGGTCTCCACAAGAGATCTCCGGGCGACTACGGTCGGATTTCCCCGATGACCAAGGGATGCGTGTGAGCCACGAGACGATCTACCAGTCCCTGTTTGTCCAGGGCCGCGGCGAACTTCGCCGTGAGCTTGTCCGCTGCCTGCGTTCTGGTCGCACAACCCGCCGCGCACACGGCCGTGTGGAGCTGCGCGGGCACCTGCCCGAGATGGTGATGGTCTCCCAACGTCCGGCCGAGGCCAACGACCGAGCGGTACCCGGTCACTGGGAGGGCGACCTCATCCTCGGCGCCGCCAGCCGCAGCGCGGTCGGGACCCTCGTCGAGCGGGCCACCAGGCTCGTACTGCTGCTGCACCTGGGAGGCGACAGGTCCGCGGTCAACGTCGAACGGGTGATGCGCCGCACCATCATGACGTTGCCCGACGAGCTGCGCAGGAGCATCACCTGGGACCAGGGAGTAGAGATGGCCTGCCACGCCGCGTTCACGATCCAGACGGGGATCCCGATCTACTTCTGCGACCCGCACTCCCCGTGGCAGCGAGGCTCGAACGAGAACACCAACGGTCTACTGCGCCAATACCTCCCGAAAAGAACCGACCTCTCCAGTGTCACCACCGAGCAGCTGCACCACATCCAACACAGCCTCAACAACCGACCCCGCAAGACCCTCGGCTACATGACACCATCCGAGAAATACGCGCAGGCCGTTGCGCTCACCCCTTGAAACCACCGGCTGCAA
>JANMDV010000215.1:0-10766 GCA_031376485.1 Actinomycetota bacterium | reverse complement strand
GCGGTCCAGCCGGCGACCTCGGCCTGCCGGTCCCCCGCCAGATCGGCCAAGGTCATCGAGATCTTCTCGACGATCTGCGGCGAGGTCATCTGGTGGTGGACGTCGACCATTGCAATCAGGCGGATCCACGCCTGCGCGCCGTGTGAGCGGGCGTGGCGCGCCCACTCGGGCGACACGTGCGGCTCGACCTCGGTGACAAACGCCTCCCAGGCATCCGCTTCGGTCACGCGATCTTCTTGAGCAACTCGGCCTTTTTTGCCTGAAACTCTTCGTCGGTCACAAAGCCCTTGTCGCGAAGCACACCGAGCCGCTCGATCTGGTCAAGCGCGGCGCCGCCGCCGGAGTCGTGGCCGACCGCCTGCCCGGCCCAGCGCGTCACATCGCCCGCATGCTCGCGCGCCATGCCACTGGCCCGCTCGAGCAGCTTCACGACCTCCTGTCCGATGTCTCTGAGCGCTTTGCGAGGGTCATCATTCGTCTCAGCCATACGTACAGTTTACCCGGTCATCGCCGCGGCCACACCCGATGCCCGTTCGTGCGCGAACCCGCGCGCCACCGATGCGCAGCGCCGACGACCATCGCAGGTCGCCGGCGCACGCAGACGCCTGTTACTTGCGTCGGCTCATCGGCACGTAGGCACGCTCGTCGTACCCGGTGTAGATCTGCCGCGGGCGCGAGATCTTCTGGTCTGTGTCGGCGACCATCTCGTTCCACTGGGCGAGCCAACCGGGCATGCGACCGATGGCAAACATGACGGTGAACATCTCGGCCGGCAGTTGGAGCGCCTCGTAGATGAGCCCCGAATAGAAGTCGACGTTGGGATAGAGCTTGCGCGAGACGAAGAACTCGTCCTCGAGCGCGATCTTCTCGAGCTCGACCGCGATCTCAAGCAACGGGTTGACGCCGGTGACCGCGAACACGTCATGCGCGGTCTTGTGGACGATCGTCGCCCGCGGGTCGTAGTTCTTGTAGACGCGGTGCCCGAAGCCCATCAGCAGCTCGCGCCGCTCCTTGACGCCCTTGACGAAGTCCGGCACGTTGTCCTTGCTCCCGATGCGTCGCAGCATCTTGAGCACCGACTCGTTGGCGCCACCGTGAAGCGGACCGTAGAGGGCCGCGATCCCGGCGGACGCGGCCTGGTAGACGTCGGTCTCCGAAGAGCCGACGCTGCGTACCGCGCTGGTCGAGCAGTTCTGCTCATGATCGGCGTGAAGGATGAGCAGGATGTCGAGGGCCTTCTCGATGCGAGGATCGAAGCTGTACTCGGTGCCCCTCTCGTCGAAGAACATGTGCAGCAGGTTCGACGCGTAGCTGCGTCCGGGATCCGGGTCGAGCAGGCGCCGCCCCAGGTTGCGCCTGAATGCCCACGCGCCGATCGTGGGGGTCTTCGCGATGAGGCGCACGATCTGCCTCATACGGTCGTCGGGGTCGCCGAGTTCCTTGGCATCGGGATAGATCGTCGAGAGCCCGCCGATGGCCGCCTGCAGGACGGCCATGGGATGCGCATCGTGGCGGAAGCCGTTGATGACGTGGCGGATGCTTTCATCGACGTAGACGTGCTTTGCGAGCCGTTGGTTCCACGCATCGAGTTGCGTCTTGGTCGGCAGCTCGCCGTAGTTGAGCAGGTACGAAACCTCGACGAAGCTCGACTTCTGCGCGAGTTGTTCGATCGGGTACCCGCGGTAGCGCAGGATGCCGACATCGCCGTCGATGTAGGTGACGGCACTGCGACACGACGCGGTGTTCATGAACGCCGGGTCATAGGTCATCATCCCGAAATCGTCGTCGTTGACCTTAATGTTGCGAAGGTCGGTCGCCTTGATCGTCCCGTCGGCGATCGGCAGCTCATAGACCTTGCCGGTGCGATTGTCCGTGATCGTGAGCGTCTCGGGTGGTGCCGCCGCGGCCTTCTTTGCCGGCGCTGGTTTCGTCGCCTTCGTCGTCGCCATACATCGTCCTTTTCCGTGTGACGCCCGGAGCCCCATTTCCTCCGGGTCGGGCTCCACGCAGTCTACCCGCGCGAGGTGTTCGCGTGACCGGTCATCACCGAGGTGACGTCGCGAACGACGAACGCAGCGCCGCACCACCTCGCCCCGTCACGGCAGGACCACCACCGGACGAGGTCGCGACGCGCGGGTTTCAGCCGCCCGCGAGCGAAAGGAGCACCATCCCCGTGATGCCGAGGATCACCGCCACCGCGTAGCGGAGTCGATGTCCCGTGTGTGTGTCGTGTTGATCGCCATCCATGGTTTTCATAGTAAGGTTATCGGCGTTTTTATGAGGTTTCTAAAGTGCCCGCGGCCGGCCCTGCTACGATGCCGTTTCGCATCTGCCCACGGGCGGAGGCGTCGGCACTTGCCGCATGATCCGTCGCCTCGAGGGGCGACCTGAGTATCGGAGGGTTTCCCGTGCACAATGCGTCCGAGCACGCACTCGCTGTGTTGGTCGACATCGAGAACATGGCGCGTCCAGGTGCGCGCAACCGAGGGGAGTTCGACATCCACCTCGTGATGAACCGACTGGCCGAGAAGGGCCGCGTCGTCGTCAAGCGCGCGTACGCCGACTGGAGCCGTTACCGCGACGCCCGTCAGGAACTGATGAACGCGGGCCTCGAGCTGATCGAGATGCCGTCCGCCCGCGAAGGGGCCAAGAATCGTGCCGACATCAAGATGGCCGTCGACGCGATGGAGATCGCCTACAGCCGCCAGCACGTCGACAACTTCGTGATCGTCTCGGGCGACAGCGACTTCACGCCGCTGGTGGGCAAGTTGCGCGAGCTCAACAAGCGCGTCATCGGCGTTGGCCGCGATGCGTCGTCGGCAAGCCCGCTGCTGATCGCCAACTGCGACGAGTTCTTCTTCTACGACAGCCTCGCCAGTAAGGCCCTTCCCCATCACGCAACCGGCGGCGGAGTGCGCCCGGACGCACTCTCGCTGCTTCGCGAGACGCTGATGGCACGCGGGCGCGAAGGCGATGAGCATCCCCAGGCCAGTGCCGTCAAGGACTCCATGCGGCGCCGGGACCCGGCGTTCGACGAGGGCGAGATCGGCTTCTCGACGTTTTCGAAGTTTCTCGAGGACGCCCAGACCAAGGGCGTCGTCCGTTTGGAGCGCGACCCGCGCAGCGGCACGTTCGCCGTCGAGCTGACAGACGCCGCTCCGACCTCGGACTACTCCTCTGCGGGTACCGGGGAGCGCCCCCCGATCGAGATCGCTGACAGGAGCCGCCGCCGCCGCCGCCGCCGGGGTGAGCCGTCGGACTCCACCGGCACGCCCGGTCGCACCGCCGAGGCAGACGCGGTCACCGCGAAAGGTGCCGACGACGAGGCGGAGGTGTTCGAGTTCGAGGTGCGCGCACGTCCGCCCGCCTCGGCGCCATTGCCGCCGCTCGATCAGCCGATCACCTACGAGGACGTCGTGCTCGCAGGCGACGACGTGGACGGGGACCTCCCTGAACTCGTCGAGGCTTCCGACACGGTCGAGGAGCCGCCGACACGCGGTTCACGCCGCCGGCGCCGCTCGCTTTCGACGGTTGCCGAGCCGACCACCGAGGATCTCGACGCAGACGAGGAGGCCGGCGGCGAGCCGTCCGCGGCTGACGAGCCCGTCGTGGGAGCCGACGACGACACAACGACCACCTCGGGCCGCGGCCGCGTGCGACGCGGCACGGTGCTGGGCGCAGCCACGACACCGGAGACCCCGGTCGTCGACACACCGACCGACCAGGACGAGACCCCCCAGCCGAAACGCCGCACGCGGACGAAGAAGGCCGGGGACGAGACGTCCGTAGCGCCGGTCGCGGAGCCCGTCGCCGAGGCGCCGGCCGACGAGGACGAGGCCCCCAAGCCCAAGCGCCGTGCACGGACGAAGAAGGCCGACGACGAGGCCGCGGCAGATCCCGTCGCCGAGACGCAGACCGAGGACGAGGCCCCCAAGCCCAAGCGGAGGCCACGCACGAAGGCGGCCGAGTCGGCGCCGGTGGCCGACATGGAGCCTGCGGCCGACGTGCCCTCAACAGACGAGGATGCCGCCGCGCCCAAGCGCCGTGTGCGCCGCCGGGCGACGGCAGACGGCGACGCGGCCGCGACCCCCGAAGGCGCCGCCGGCTCGAAGGTCTCGCCCTACTAGAGAACGTTCATTCCGGCGCGTTCATCGGCATATTCGATGGACGCGCCGGGTGTCAGCGGATCTGGATGGGGACCTCGGTGATCTGCTTGCCCTCCGGAGCAGTGCGCGCCAGGTGGTATGCGCGGATCTCGGGACGGTCCCGGTCGGAGAGCGAAACGATCATGTACGCAGTCTGCGGGTAGAACGCCAGCTCGACGTCGGTTCGCGACGGGTAGGCGGCCGACCTGGTGTGGGAGTGATAGATCGCGAGCAGATCCCATCCGGCGGCGTCGATGTCGTCCATGATGCGCAACTGCTCACGCGGCTCCATCACGTACATGAACGGGCTGGCTTCGGTATTGGTCACGCGAAAGACCCGGGTCGCGACGCCGTCCCGGCCGGCGATCAGACCACAACATTCATTCGGTGACTCGGACCGGGCGTGGGCAACGAGATCATCGGCCAGCTCCGCGGGGAGCACCAACGACTGGGCTACCAGAACACACCCCGGTCCAAGCGATCCTCGACGGTGTCCACGTCGTCGCCCCAAATGCCTGCTGACAGGTACTTCCAGCCTCCGTCTGCGACGACGCCGACGATGGTGCCGCGTTGCATGGTGCGGGCCAGCCGCGCGCACACGTGGAGGACCGCACCGGACGAAATGCCGACGAACAGCCCTTCCTCAGACGCCAGTCGCCGCGTCATCGTGAGCGCGTCGCGGTTGGAGACAAGGAGTTTGCGGTCGAGCTTGGTGACGTCAAGGATCGGCGGGACGAAACCGTCGTCCAGGCTGCGCAGCCCCATGACCGGCTCACCTTGCAGCGGCTCGCACGCGACGATGCTGATGTCGGCGCGGTGGCGTTTGAGCCTGGCGGAGCATCCCATCAGCGTGCCACCGGTTCCCAGGCCCGCCACCAAGACGTCGATCTCGGGGCAGTCGCGCACGATCTCGTCTGCAGTGCCCTCTTCGTGCGCGCGCGGGTTGGCCGGGTTGCCGTACTGGAACGGCATGTAGAGGCCACGCTCCCGCGCCAACCGCTGGGCCATGACGACCGCCCCGTTGGAGCCGTGCTCGCCCGGCGAATCCACGATCTCGGCGCCGTACATGCGAAGCAGCTGCCGCCGCTCTTCGGTGACGTTGTCCGGCATGACCGCCACCAGTTTGTAGCCCCGGACGCGGCAGATCATCGCCATCGAGATCCCCGTGTTGCCGGACGTCGGCTCCAAGATGGTGTCGCCCGGGCGGATCAAACCATTGCGCTCGGCGTCGTCGATCATCGACAGCGCCGTTCGGTCTTTGATCGATCCGGTGGGGTTCGCCGACTCCATCTTGGCGAGAATCCGCACGTCCGGGTTGGGGGTGATCTGCGACAGCTCGACGAGCGGCGTGTTGCCGATCGTCGCCACCAGGTCCGGCGAGACCACCTGCGGGGGCGGCGCGAGCCCGATGCTCACCTGGGGCTCCGCAACGCTCCACCTGCCATCGCGGGCAGGATGGTGAGGGTGTCGGCCCCCGAGACGGGTGTCTCGAGCCAGCCCAGCATTCGGACGTCTTCGTCGTTGAGGTACAGGTTGACGAACCGATGGAGCTGTCCTTCGGAGCTTTCGAGCTGCGACCGGATGTCCGGGTGCAGGTCGTACAGCGATTGCAGCACCTCGGCGACGGTCCCGCCGGTGACGCTGACCTCGCGTACGCCACCGGCGGCGGCGCGCAATACCGGTGGGATGCGCACGGTGCTCATGCCGCCCCCGCCACGTGGTGGCGGCCGATGCCCGCGCACCATGCGTCATAGTCCGTGAACTCGAGCTGGGCGTTGGGGCCACACGCCGGGCATTCCGGGTCACGCCGAAGCTTCAGCTCGGTGAACGTCATGTCCAGGGCGTCGTAGACCAGCAGGCGGCCCGCCAACGTGTCGCCGATTCCCAAGAGCACCTTGATCGCCTCGGTGGCCTGGATGTTGCCCATCACGCCGCACAGCACGCCGAGCACGCCTGCCTCGCCACACGCGGGCGCCAGCTCCGGCGGGGGCGGCTCGGGAAACAGACACCGATAACACGGGCCGTCGTACGGCATGAACACCGAGGCGTGTCCCTCGAAACGCAGGATGCTCGCGTGGACGAGCGGCGTCTTGGTCATCAACGCCGCATCGTTCAACAGGTATCGGGTCGGGAAGTTGTCGGCACCGTCCACGACGACGTCGTACTGCGACATCAGGTCCAGCACGTTGTCCTTGGTGACGCGGAACGGATGCACGTCGACCGTTGTGTCCGGCGTCAATGCGTGGATGGCGGTCCTGGCCGACTCGCCCTTGAGCACACCGACCCGGTCGGTGGTGTGGATGATCTGACGCTGCAGATTGGACTCGTCTACGACGTCGTCGTCGACCAACCCGATCGTGCCGACCCCCGCCGCCGCCAGATAAAGCGCGGCAGGCGAGCCGAGCCCGCCCGCGCCGATCAGGAGTGCCTTGCTTTCGAGCAGCTTGAGCTGGCCCTCCTCGCCGACCTCCGGGATCAGGATGTGACGGCTGTAGCGACGACGCTGCGCATCCGACAGGCGGCGCGGAACGTCGAACGCGTGACCCCCGCGCTTCCAATCAGCGAATCCGCCGGCCAGGCTCGACACGTCCGTGTAGCCCATCTGCCGCAGCGTCTGCGCGGCCAAAAGCGACCGGGCGCCGCCGGCGCAGTTGACGACGATGCGCTGATCGGGCTTTGCCACGCCCGCGATGCGGCTCTCCAGGAATCCCCTGGATACGTGTACGGCACTTGGGATGAAGCCCTCGTCCCATTCGGACTGCTCGCGCACATCCACCACGATCGGTGCATCGGCGCCCTGCAGCTGACCTGCCAGCGTCGGCGCGTCGAGCTCCGGAATTTCGTCCCGGGCCTCTGACAAAAGCTCTTGATAGGTCCGTGCCATCACCGATCTCCGCCTATACCCGAATTACTTTCAGGGATTATAGCCATTTCCCCGATCGGGCCCACCTGGGTAGCCTGGCAGGGTCCCCGACGACGAGGATCCCGCATCGTGGCCACTGCATTGCGCAAGAGCGACTTCGTCAACCCGGACGCCCGCGTGCGCTGCCCAACGCCTGACTGCTGGGGGGACCTGGTGCTCTTTCCCACAGGCACGGTCGACGAGGAAGGACTGCCCGCCTTCCAGAATGTGACGCAGTGCCCCCTGTGCGGCACGCGTTCCGCGTTGGAGCCGGACATCACGGACCGCGATCTCTACCTGCGCATCGCGTGGCTTCGCGAGAACCAGTACCCGGACCGCTCGGGACGACCAAAGTGATGGTCGAACGCGACGCGACAGTCGAGGCCTCGTTCCCACGCCTGGTGGGCGCCGGCCGACTCGTCGCGGCGATCGTGATCGGCGGCATGCTCGCCGCTCTGGCCTGGATGTTCGCCCTGCAGGAGGGGCACACGGGACGCATCTTCGGCGTCACCTGGACCGAGCACGACTTCCCGGACGGTCTTGGGAATGCGTTCGGCGCGACCGACACCGCACGCGCAGGGCTCGCCCTGACGCTCGGCCTGGGTGTGATCGTGGCGGCCCTGTACGCGGCGGTCGAGCGGTGGCTTCCCGGTCGCTGGATTGTCAAAGGGTTGTGGTTCGCGCCGATCCTGTTCCTTGCCTGGGGGCTTCTGTTCACGCCGCTCGTCAACTCACGCCAGGTCTTGCTCGGTTCGGACTTCGTCTTCTTGCCGACCGGCGCATTCGGTGTGGACGCAGGCGCAAAGACGATCATCTCCGGGGTGGCCGCGAGCCTCATCGCGAGCCTGATCCTGGCGCGGGTGGTCTGGCTGGCGCGCGACGCATCGTGGTGGCGGGAGCACCCAGACGTCGGGCACGGCATGAACGACGACCGCGCGGCGGCGCTACTCGAACTCCCCGAAGAGCGGCCCGAGCAGGGCGTGAAAGGCCCCCCGTGACAGGCCGATCCGCTCGGGCGGGCAGTGCGCCTCGATCTGCTCCACACTGCGAAAGGCCTCGTCGGCGGCGATCCACGCCTCGGCCAGGTCGGCCTCGTACGCGCCCGGACCGAGGCTGCGAAGGGCCGCGTGAACATCAGCACCCAAGATGGGACGATCCGCAGACATGGTCATTGACCCTACCCAGACCGATCCCGCCGCGCGGAGCGCGGACGGTCCGGATCGCCGCGGGCTGACCCTGCTGGGCTCCGGGCACTTCGTCGTGGACATGACCGTGGGCGCGCTGAGCCCCTTGCTGCCGGTGTTCAAGAAGACCTTGGGGCTGTCCGATTTACGCACGTCGCTGGTGCTGGCTGCGATCACGTTCTCGTCGTCGTTCATCCAACCGTTGTTCGGTGTGGTGGCCGACCGGGTCAGGGCAACGTGGTTTTTATGGGGCGGCGTGGCGATGGCGACGGTCGGGCTGGCGTTCGCGGGGCTCGCGACCTCCTACGTGTGGCTGCTCGCGTTGATCGTGCTGTGCGGACTGGGCGTGGGCGGGTACCACCCCGAGGCCGCCCGGGTCGCACACCAGATCGCGGGCGCACGCAAAGCGAGCGGCGTGGCGTGGTTTACCATCGGCGGCAACCTGGGGTTTGCGATCGGCCCGCTCCTGGTCGCGCTGTTCGTGCCGCTGCTCGATGAGCGCACGACGCTGATCTTCCTGGTGCCGGGGGCCGTGGCCTGCACGTTGCTGCTCGTCAACCATCGCCGGGTCGCCCTGCCGATCATTGCGACGCACGCAACGTTGGACACACCCGGCCGCACCGACATGCGGGGCATGGTCGTCTTGGTCAGCGCCGTCAGCCTGCGGACGTGGATTCAGCTCGGGCTGATGGTGATCGTGCCGCTCTACCTGACCGACGAACGCGCCCTGTCGGCGCGCGCGGTCGGCTTTGTCATTTTCGCATTCGTGATGACCGGCAGCATCGGGACGTACGTGGGGGCGGTCGTCGCCGACCGCATCGGCGGCAAAGCGATGTTCGTCGGCTCCATGCCATTGGCCGCGCCGTTGGTGGCGACGTTCATCCTGACCGACGGTGCCGTCAGCATCGTCGCGTTCGCCGCCGCCGGATTCATCCTGATGGCCTCATTCTCGGCGACGGTGGTCATGGGCCAGCAGTACATGCCGCACCGACCTGCGCTGGCCGCCGCGTGGGTACTGGGCTTTGCGGCGATCGGAGCAGCGACCCCGTGGCTGCCTGCCATCGGGGCCATCGCCGACGCCGCCGGCCGTGAGACCGCCCTATGGATCATGGCGGCGATTCCCCTGGCATCCGCCGCGATTGCCACGTTCCTTCCGCGCCCTACGACAGAATGGGTCTGATGGCACGACGCGAGCCTCCGCAGGGCGACGATCTGTTTGCCGGCCTCGTCGAGGACCGGCTGAAAGCATCGCGGCCGTTGGCGGCCCGGATGCGGCCGGGTGGGTTGGAGCAAGTCGTGGGTCAACCGGCGCTTCTGGGCGAAGGATCGTTCCTGCGCAGGGCGATCCAGGGCGATCGCGTGCCCTCGATGGTGCTGTACGGACCCCCAGGCTGTGGCAAGACCACGCTGGCGCGGGTGGTGGCGGGCGCAACGCAGGCGGCGTTCGAGGAGCTGTCGGCCGTGTCGGCCGGGCTGGCCGACGTGCGCGCGGTGATGGCACGTGCGCGCGACCGTTTGGCGTCGGGACAGCGGACCGTGCTGTTCCTGGACGAGATCCACCGCTTCAACAAAGCCCAGCAGGACGCGCTGCTGCCGGCGGTCGAGGACGGCCTGGTGACGTTGATCGGGGCGACGACCGAAAACCCGTACTACGAGGTCAACTCGGCGCTTGTCTCACGTATGCGGGTGCTGGTGATGGAACCCCTCGGGCCCGACGACATCGGGGCGCTCGTCGACCGCGCGTTGGTGGAGCCCGCCGGCTTGGCAGCCCGAGTGGCTCTGGCCGCCGATGCGCGCGAGGCGCTGCTGGTGCGCGCCGGTGGCGACGCGCGCCACGCGCTCAACCTGCTCGAAGCGGCCGCCGCCGGGGTGGGTGACGGCCAGGCCATCACCCTGGAGGAGGTCCAGCAGGCCGCGGGCGGGCGACCGATCGTCTACGACCGCGACGGCGACGCGCACTACGACACGATCTCGGCGTTCATCAAGTCGATGCGCGGCAGCGATCCGGACGCGGCGGTCTACTACCTGGCAGTGATGCTGCAAGGCGGCGAGGACCCCAAGTTCATCGCGCGTCGGATCGTCGTAGCGGCGTCCGAGGACATCGGCAACGCCGATCCCAGGGCCCTCGACGTGGCGACCGCCGCGGCACGGGCCGTCGAGTTCATCGGAATGCCCGAGGCCCGGATCACCCTGGCCCAGGCAGCGATTTACATCGCACTGGCGCCCAAGTCGAACGCCGCCTACCTGGCCATCAACGCCGCCTTGGCGGCCGTCGAGCGCGAGGGTCCCAAGCGCCCGCCGCTGTCGCTTCGCGACTCGAGCCGCCCCAACGCTCGGCACTTCGGCCACGGCGAGGGCTACAACTACCCGCACGACTTTGTCGACGGTGTCGTCGACGAGTCGCTCATGCCCGAGGGCATGGAAGGGCGGAGGTTCTACGCGCCGACCGACCGCGGCGTCGAAGCCGAGCTGGCCGAACGGCTGCGGGAGCTGCGAGGCGGTGCGACCGACGAACCGGAACGGCCCTTCTAGAGA
>JANMDV010000187.1:0-11815 GCA_031376485.1 Actinomycetota bacterium | reverse complement strand
GAGGCTCGGCGACACCGTCTCACTCGGTTTTGCTTCGGAAATAGCCGTCCTGCGGTTCGTATTTCCAGCCGCCGGGGGCGAGCCCCGCTCCGGGCCGTTTCGCTCGCCATCCGGCCCAGCAGTTACTTTTGCGCGAACCCTAAGCCTGGCCAAGGGGCTGATTGAGAAACCCCTGTTATCCTGGCCCGACGCACCCCGCCGTGGGCGCGTCACGCCATGTTCGAGATCGGGAACACACTGAGAGAGGCGCGCCTTCGTCGCGCGCTCGACATCGCCGACTGCGAATCGGCGACAAAGATCCGCGCCAAGTACCTCCGTGCGCTCGAAGAGGAGCAGTTTGAGGTGCTGCCCGGCACGACGTACGTCAAGGGCTTCCTGCGCACCTACGCGGAGTACCTCGAACTTGACGGCCGGCTGGTCCTGGACGAGTACGAATCCCGTTTCGGCCGTCTTGAGCATGCCTACAACTCGGATGGGGACCCCGGGAGGCGACGTGCCAAACGGCGCCGCAACCGCGAAGGCCGGGTGCTGCTCGTCGCGTCGACACTCGTTTTGCTCTCGTCCATCGGACTCTGGGTCGGGTTCGCCGACGATCGCTCCCCGAGTACCCCGCCGCCCGAAGCGCGTCCGCTGACCGCCGTCTTCAGTGCCGCGGGCGCCAAGGCGACCTACGTCGAGGTCCGTCAAGACGGACCGCTGGGGGAGACGCTTTTCACCCCCGGCTCGATCCCTCCCGGAAGTGTCAAGACCGTCCAGGCTCAAGCACCGATCTGGGTACACGTCGGGGATGGATCGGGACTCCGGCTGGTCGTCGACGGGCGCGACGTCAAAACGCCCTCGGGCAAGGCCGAGTTCCGGGTGCTGGTCGGCGGAGCGATCCAGCCGTCCACGACGCCGTAGCGCACGACGTGCGCGCGGCCGTCCTCGTCACAGGCGATGAGGTGTTGGGCGGCAGGGTCGCCGAGCGCAACGCGGGCTTTCTGGCACGTTCGCTCGCCGAACGCGGGATCGCCGTGATGCGAACGCTGATCGTGGGGGACTCGCTCGACGAGGTCCAAAAAGGTCTGGCCGCGCTCGTCGGATTGGGTGTGGATCTGGTCTGCACGACGGGGGGGTTGGGACCGACGTACGATGACCTGACGATGGCAGCGGTGGCGACCGCGACCGGACGTCCGCTGCAACTCGATTCCGACGCGTTGGCGATGGTGGAGGAGCGCACCGGTTCAGTCGCGCACCGGTTGAACGTCGACGCTACAGATCTCGATCGCATGCGCCGTAAGCAGGCCATGCTGCCCGACGGTGCGATCGTGCTCCCCCCGATCGGGACCGCGCCCGGATGCACGCTCGCTCACGACGGCACGCTGGTGGTCGTCTTGCCAGGCCCACCCTGGGAGCTGACCGGCATGTGGCATGCGGCGCTGGCGTCCGGCCCGCTCGCAGACCTGGTCGGGCGTCACACCGGAGCCCACGCACGGACATTCCGTCTGTGGTCGGTGTTCGAGGCGGAGCTGGTGCCGGTGCTGGACGTCCTGGGCACTCAGGCACTCGACCGTATCGGGACCTACACACGCGACGGAGAGCTCGAGATCGTCGTGCCGGAGGATCTTGGCGAAGAGGTCCGCACTCTGCTGTCCGAGCGTTTCGCGAGCGCCCTGTTCTCCACCGACGACCGGCACGTCGACGCCCTTGTCGCCGCGGCCCTCGTTGCGCGCGGCGAAACCCTGGCGGTGGGGGAGTCGTGTACCGGAGGCGGGCTCGGTGGGCGCCTCACGGCGATCTCGGGTGCTTCGGAGTGGTTTGTCGGGGGCGCCATCACCTACTCCAACGCGGCCAAGACGTCGCTGCTCGGAGTCGATCCGGTGGTGATCGTCACACGCGGCGCCGTGTCACGAGACTGCGTGGAGCAAATGGCCGAAGGCGCCCGTCGGATCACCGGCGCAACGTGGGGAGTTGGGATCACCGGCATCGCGGGCCCTGACGGCGGCACACCGGACAAGCCGGTCGGACTCGTCTGGATCGGTATCGCAGGACCCGACGGGGTGCATGCCCATGAACACCGCCTGGTGCGCGCCGACCGCGAAGGCATTCGGCGTCGCGCACAGACGGCTGCGTTGCACCATCTGCGCATCGCCCTGGGGTGTTGAAGGAAAAGACGACGCGAATGTGTCGAGGGTTGGCACACATTCTGCGAGGATTGACACACGTTCGTACGGGCATGACACAGAGTGCGGGCGTACGCTCGACGCGTGGCCACTGACCCGACGATCAACGTGCGCAACCGCCTGTTCGTGGCGCTGGATCTGTCGGATCCGCTTCGCGACCACGCCGCGTCGGTGGCATCGTTGGCCGCAACCCATACCGGGGCGCGCATCGTCCCGACTTCCAATCTGCACATCACACTGCAGTTTCTCGGACAGGTCCGGCCCGAGCACGCCCCGGATCTCGTCGCTGCCCTGACCGATGCATTCCACGGTCCGATCATCCGAGTGCGCGCGGGGGCCGTCGTGCCACGGCCGTCTCCGGGACGAGCCCGGTTGCTCGCGCTCGCGCTCGAGGACGTCGACGGTGCCCTGACGGTCCTTGCGAAGCGCGTCCACCGGGCTACGGGGATCGCGCTCGGCGGCAACTCCTCCAACCATCCCCTCTGGCCACACATCACGGTCGCGCGGTTCCGCCGTCCGGAGCGTGTGAGAAGGTCCCCGGCAACACGGAGCGAACAGGTGTTCGACATCACCCGAGTTGCGCTCTATGATTCTGACATCGCGCCGGGACGGCCGCCGAGGTACGACAAACTCCTCGCGACCACCCTCGGCACTCTCGCTCAAAGGAGTTCCTCGAATGGATAAAGCCCAGGCCCTCGGTTCGGCCCTCACACAGATCGAGCGTCAATTCGGCAAGGGCTCGGTCATGCGGATGGGTGATCCCGCGATGGCGCTCGACGTCAATGCGATCTCGACCGGCGCGCTGTCGCTCGACGTCGCGCTCGGCATCGGTGGACTGCCACGTGGACGCATCGTCGAGATCTTCGGGCCGGAGAGCTCAGGTAAGACCACGCTGCTCTACCACGTCATCGCGCAAGCCCAGAAGGCCGGCGGACTCGCGGCGTTCATCGACGCCGAGCACGCCATGGACCCGCAGTACGCGCGCAGGATTGGCGTCGACATCGACGAGCTCCTGGTGTCGCAGCCCGACCACGGCGAGCAGGCGCTCGAGATCGCGGATCTCCTTGTGCGTTCCGGCGCGCTTGACATCGTCGCGATCGACTCCGTTGCGGCCCTGGTCCCGAAGGCCGAGATCGAAGGGGAGATGGGAGACACCCACGTCGGCCTGCAGGCGCGGCTGATGTCGCAGGCGCTGCGCAAGCTCGCGGGCACGCTCAATCGCGCCGGCACGATCTGCGTGTTCACCAACCAGTTGCGCGAGAAGATCGGCGTCATGTTCGGATCGCCCGAAACGACACCGGGTGGTCGCGCACTCAAGTTCTACTCGTCGGTGCGCCTCGACATCCGCCGTATCGAGACGATCAAGGAAGGCACCGAGGCGACGGGCAACCGCGTTCGGGTCAAGGTCGTCAAGAACAAGATGGCGCCACCGTTTCGCCAGGCCGAGTTCGACATCGTCTACGGCGAGGGGATCTCCTACGAGGGCAACCTGATCGACCTGGGCGTCGAAGCCGGCATCGTCAGCAAGAGCGGCGCGTACTTCTCGTACGGTGAGGAGCGCCTGGGACAGGGCAGGAGCGCCGCCAAGGCCTTCTTGCGCGAGCACACCGACATCGCCGCCGAGATTGATGCCCGCGTACGCGCCCACCACGACGTGCCCGCCCCGAACGCCGGCGACTACGTCGTGACCAGCGAAGTCGAGCCGATCGAAGAGCCGGAGGAAGCCGTCGCGAGCTGAGTGCGACGAGGCAGGTGACCCACGTGATGACCCGCACGCGGGTTGCCACGACACTTGCATTTAGCAAGCAGCGAGCTAGCATTTTGCGACATGAAGACCCTTTACCTTCGTAACGTACCCGACCAAGTTGCAGACAACCTGGCGTTGCTCGCCGAACGTGAAGGCATGTCGCTCAACGCATTTGCCGTGCGTGAGTTGGACCGACTGTCACGCCGCGCCCACAATGCGGCGCTGTTTGCCGACCTACCTGACCTGGGGATAACGACCGAGCAGATCGTGTCGGCGATCCATGAGGGCCGTAAGGGGCGATGATCGTTGCCGATGCATCAGCGGCGGTCTCGGCCCTCCTGCGTGACGGACCGGCGCGCGAGCGATTTGGCGATCAATCACTGCACGCGCCACATCTCATCGACTTCGAGGTCGCAAGCGCACTCCGCAACAACGTGCTCAGCGGTCACCTGCGAACGACGAATGCCGAGCAGGCGCTCGCACGATGGTCCAGGACCGCCATTGAACGCTATCCTGCCAGCGGTTTACTGCCACGTGTCTGGGAGTTGAGAGCAAACTTGACGCCGTACGACGCCGCGTACGTCGCGCTCGCCGAGGCGTTGGACTGTCCGCTCCTGACCGCCGACAAGCGCATCGCGACGGCACCGAATCTGCGCTGCGCGGTCCATGTGGTTCCCCGTTGACACCGACGACCGACGCGCATTCGAGCTGACACACTTGACCTGATGCGATACCACTTGACCACGTTCGGCTGCCAGATGAACGAGCACGACTCGGAGCGGATGACGGGGCTCCTGGACTCGCTCGGGTATGACTCGGTGGCGACGCGCGACGAGGCGGATCTGATCGTCTTCAACACGTGCACGATCCGGGCGAGCGCCGATGATCGGTTCTTCGGCAACCTCGGGGATGCACGCCGGATCAAGCGCGAGCGGCCCGACGTCGTGGTGGCGGTCGGTGGTTGCTGGGCACAGAGCCAAAAACAGCAGGTGTTCGAGCAGTTTCCGTGGGTGGACATCGCGTTCGGCCCCGGTGAGATCACACGACTCGGCGAACTCGTCGCGCGTGAGCGTATTGAGGCAGTCGGTGCGTTCAGCTTCGACGGGGCATTCGCCGCGACGCTGCCGACTCGTCGCGGCCGCCCGCACCAGGCATGGGTCCAGATCTCGGTTGGCTGCAACTCGGTGTGCTCCTACTGCATCGTCCCAAGCGTGCGCGGACGCGAGCGCAGCCGAACGCTTCCAGACGTGTTGAATGAGCTGCGGACGCTCGCCGACGATGGCGTCCGTGAGGTGACGTTGCTCGGCCAGAATGTCAACTCCTACGGTCGTGACCTTCGCGGCGAGGAACGCGCCGACTTCGGAGAGCTCTTGCGCGCCGCGGGCGCAATCGACGGGATCTCGCGGGTGCGGTACACGAGCCCGCACCCCAAGGACATGAAGCCGGACGTCATCGCTGCGATGGCCGAGACATCCGAGGTCTGCGAACACGTCCACCTGCCCGCACAGTCCGGCAGCACGCGCATCCTCAAGGCCATGCGTCGCACCTACGATCGCGGCCGCTACCTGGACCTGGTCGGCCGGCTTCGCGATGCCATCCCGGACCTGTCGCTGACAAGCGACCTGATCGTCGGCTTTCCTGGTGAGACAGAGGCGGACTTCGCCGACACGCTGTCGCTCGTCAGCGAATGTGCATTCGACGGCGCATACACGTTCTTGTACTCCCCCCGGCCGGGGACCGAGGCAGGGGAGACGCTGCCCGACGACGTCGACCCCGACACCAAACGCGAACGCATGCAGCGACTGATCGAGGTGGTCCAGCGCACAGGCGCCGCACGCGCGTCCCGGTTTGTCGGGAGCACCCGCGAGGTCTTGGTGGAAGGCCCGTCACGGACCGATCCGACCCGGTTGCGGGGGCGCCTTCGTCAGAACATCGCCGTCAACTTCACCGGTACCGCCGCGCCCGGCACGCTGGTACTGGTCGAAGTCACCGGCGCCACGTCCGCAAGCCTCGCAGGCCGCCAGATCGAGATTCCCGTCCCTGCCTGAGCCCCCCGTGATCCTGGCACTCTTCGGACCGACCGCTGCAGGAAAGAGCGCCCTGGCCCACGCTGCGGCCGTCGCGCTCGACGGCGAGATCGTCGTGGCGGACCCGTTCCAGCGCTACCGGGGTCTGGAGATCGCCGCGGACGCACCGTCCGCGACCGAGCGCGCGGAGGTTTCGTACCACATGGTGGGCGACCTCGACTTGACTCAGACCTCCTCGGCCGCCGGATACGCCGTCGCCGCCCATGCGGCGATCGACGACATCCTCCTTCGGGGCCGCCTGCCGATCGTGACGGGCGGGACCGGTCTGTACCTGCGGGCGGCACTCGCTGAGCTTGACTTTCCGATGCAGGCACCGCCCGACGTTCGACGCCTCGTCGAGCACCTTGTCGCCCACGACCTGCCGCAGGCCATCGACGAGTTGGGTCGCCTCGACCCTCACACGGCGGCGCGAATCGATCTGCGCAATCCCCGCCGCGTCAGCCGAGCGCTGGAGCTGGCTCGCGCCGGAATCACCCGACCCTCGCACGACCGGCTCTGGACCGAGGTCACCCGACATCCGACCATGCTGATCGGCGTGACCCGACCCCGCGAGACGCTCGACTCCCTCATCGCGCACCGCGTGCAACGTGAGTTGGACGACGGCCTGGTCGCCGAGATCGAGGCCGCACTGGACACGCCCGACCTGTCTCGCACGGCCGCACAGATCATCGGAGTGCGTGAGGTCCTCGCGCTGCGAGCCGGCCAGATCGACGTCACCCGGATACCCGTTCTGCTCGCCGCCCGCACACGCAAGCTCGCGCGCGCACAGTTGACCTGGTTGCAAAAGACACCCGGCGTCGACGCGTTGGATCTCGGGGTCGCTCCCAGCCGGAACGGGCTCCAGGCGCTGCGGGAACGCTGGAGCCGGCCATCGTGAGACTGCTCGGAAGCGGTGTCGGCGTCCTCGTAGGGAGTCGTGTCCGGCCAGACCCCGGTGGATTCCAGTACGCTCAAACGCGTGAGATTCGAGAAGTGGCACGGCCTGGGCAACCACTACCTGATCGTGCGACGCGACGAATGGCCGCTCGGGTTGACAGCGGGGCGCGCGCGCTTGATCTGCGATCCGCACTTCGGTGTGGGCGGTGACGGCATCCTCGAACTCGACTTCGCGACCGGGACGCCTCGGATGACCGTGTGGAACCCGGACGGCTCCACGTCTGAGAACTGCGGCAACGGGATCCGCATGGTCACGCGTCACCTGCTCGCGCACGGCGACCTGACCGACGGCGGCAAGATC
Source organism: Actinomycetota bacterium (assembly GCA_031376485.1). Classification (GTDB taxonomy): domain Bacteria; phylum Actinomycetota; class Thermoleophilia; order Miltoncostaeales; family Miltoncostaeaceae; genus CALMEC01. The sequence continues at coordinate 4,582 of JANMDV010000187.1, read as the reverse complement.
ATGACGGGCGGTGGGCCGGTCACGGTACGCAGCCTGGGCGACGATCGCGTCGAAGTCCACATGGGGCGCGCGGTGTTCCCCGACGGAGAGGTGCGTCAGGAGCTCGCGGTCAACGGCGATCGCGTCGATTTTGCGTTCGTGACCACCGGCAACCCGCATGCCATCATCGAGCACGCCGATCCGGCCGCCGTGGTGGGTACATTGGGCCCCCAGATCGAGGTCGCCCCGCGCTTTCCCGACCGCACCAACGTCGAGTTCATTCGGCTGGACGGCCCGAACGAGCTGACGATGCGCGTGTGGGAGCGGGGAGTGGGCGAGACCATGGCCTGCGGTACAGGCGCCTGCGCCGCGGCGGTGGCCGCCGTGCGGCTGTCGGGCCTGTCGAGCCCCGTCACGGTGCATCTGGCGGGCGGAGATCTTGAGATCGCCGTCGACAACGACCTGGAGGTGACGATGACCGGCCCTGCCGAGCTGATCTACGAGGGCCGGCTCTCGCCGACGCTCGCCGGGCGATTGGAGAGGCTCTGAGCGCCCAAGTGGGTGCGACGCGACTGCGCCGGCTGCCCCCGTATCTGTTCGCGCAACTTGAGCGCAAGATCGCCGACAAGCGTGCCGAAGGTGTCGACGTCATCTCGCTCGGCATCGGTGATCCTGACACGCCGACGCCGGATGTCGTTATCGAGGCCATGCGGGAGCACGTCGGCCGTCCCGACACCCACCAGTATCCGTCCAACCGCGGCCGGGCGTCGTTTCGCGAGGCGCTTGCGGCGTTCTACGCCACCCGGTTCGGCGTGGAACTCGATCCCGACACCGAGATCATCCCCGCGCTGGGCGCCAAGGAGGCGATCGCCAACATCAGCCTGGCCTACACCGACCCGGGTGACGTGGTCTTGGCGAGCGATCCGGGCTACCCGGTCTACACCAATGGTCCGATCATCGCGGGCGCCGAGCCGGTGCCCATGCCGCTTGTGCCTGAACTCGGGTTTCAACCTGACCTCGATGCGATCCCCGCCGAGGTCCTCAAACGCGCACGGTTGATGTTCGTCAACTATCCCAACAACCCAACCGGCGCGGTCATCGAGGACGATTTCTTCGCCCGGGTCGTCGACTTCGCACGCCGCAACGACATCATCGTCGTCCACGACAACGCCTACTCGGAGATCACGTTCGACGACTACCGCGCCCCGTCGTTCCTGGAGACCCCCGGCGCCAAGGACGTCGGTATCGAGGTGTTCTCGCTCTCCAAGACCTACAACATGACGGGCTGGCGGTCGGGCGCGGTCATCGGCAACGCCGAACTGGTCGCCGCGTACTGGCAACTCAAGACCAACATCGACAGCGGCATGTTCGAGGCGATCCAGGAAGCCAGCGTCGCTGCCTTGGCCTCCGATCAGTCGTCGGTCGCGGAAATGTGCGAGATCTACCGACGCCGGCGCGACGTCCTGGTGGATGCGCTCCGCGCGATCGGGATTGAGGTCAACTCTCCCAAGGGCACGATCTATCTGTGGGCGCGCGCTCCTCGGGGCCAAACCTCGGCAGAGTTCTGTGAGCGGGTGCTCGAGGAGGCGGCGGTCGTCATCTCGCCGGGATCGGCCTACGGACCGAGCGGAGAAGGCTTTGTCCGCATGAGCCTGACCGTTGCCGACGAGCGCCTCAACGAGGCCGCCGACCGCATCGCCAAGCTCGTCCGCGAGTAGGCGTGCAGCCCCTCGAGGTCACGAAGCTCCGGCCCGACGCCATCGTTCCCACCCGTGCCCATCCCGGCGACGCAGGACTCGACCTGTGCGCCGTCGCGGCGTGCGAGCTCGCTCCCGGTCAGCGCAGGGCCATCGCGACCGGCCTGGCGGTCGCGATCCCGCCCGGATGGGCCGGACTGGTCGTCCCCCGGTCCGGCCTGGCACACAAGCACGGGGTCACCGTCGCCAACGCACCCGGGCTGATCGACGCCGGATACCGCGGTGAGCTACAGGTGCTGCTCGTCAACCTCTCTGATGATCCCCACCGAGTCGAGCCAGGCGACCGCATCGCCCAACTCGTGTGTGTGCCGGTCGGCACCGGACCCGCGGTCGTCGTCGATGACCTCCCCGCGTCGGACGGACGCGGGGACGGCGGTTTCGGCTCGACGGGGCGGTAAGGAAGTGTCAATGAATAACTACTACGGCGGAGGGCGAGCGAAAACCGGGCCAGGCGGTGTCCGCGAGCCTCGCCGCTATCGGGCATAACGGCGATCTCGCGGACGCCGTATGGCGACGGTTTGCAGCCGCCAAACGTCGTAGTAGTTCATTGACGCTGACTCACGCTACTCGGTGAACGTGATCGTTGTCCGAGCGGTACCGCGCCGACGATCCGCGTGGGGTTGACCGGTCTCCTCGAGCGAGAGCCAGTCGAAGGTGTTGATCGTGACGGGGTAGACGTCCGGCGTGGTCGCGGTCACGATGGCGTCATAGCGCTGCGCAGGTCCGCTCCGCAGCGTCTGCCGGGCGAAGCGTGGGTGAAAAGTGCCACCGGCGCCGTCCCTGGCGACGAAGGGCCTGCCGTCTGATGCGACGACTTGCACGTCGAGTCGCTGGCCGTGAGCACGGCCGGGGCCGAAGTTCCACTCGGTCGGGAAGTATCCGGCGGTGAGGGCGCGAACGAGCACGGTCTGGCCCACCTTGGCGCGCACGGCGACATCGGGGTGGGTGATCTCGGCGTTCGGCCCGAGCGGCTGGGGGATCCCGTTGATCAGGAAGTACTTCGGCTCGAACACGTTGAGTCCGGCATCCCTGCCGTCCAGCCCTGCGGCATGGTTCAGTCGCCGATAGTTCGGGTCCAGGCTGAAGGGCACCCAGAGGCGCTCGACATCGTAGGCGGGGCCGCCGGTGAACGCCAGGCGCCGCCCATCGGCGTCGTGCGTGGGGTTTGGGTCGATTATGAGTGCCCCGAACATTCCCATCTGCACGTGCAACACCGTGTTGACGTGGCAGTGGTAGAAATAGGTGCCCGCCGTGGCCGGACGGAACTGATACGTGTACTTGCCGGTGATCTCGAACGAGGTGTGGCTCACGCCGTCGTTCCATTGCTCCGCCTCGATGCCGTGCAGGTGGATCGTGTGGGTGTGCTTTCCCGACTGCAGGGTCACGTGGACGATCTCCCCCTCGGTGGCGCGGATCAACGGCGACGGCAGACTCCGTCCCGAGGTCTCGTCCTCGAATCCCCAGATGCGGAGCTTTTTGCCGTCGGGCATCAGAAGCTTGCCGCTGCCGAAGAATTTGCGGGTGTAGACGCGGTCGGGCGTCAGCCTGAACGGGGTCTTCGGGCTGCCCTGCTTCGGTTGTTTACTCGAGAAGGCGATCGCCTGGGCGCGGATGTCGGCATCGACGATCTCCGGTGCCGTGCCTTCGCTCCTTCCAGTTCCAGTGTTCATATCTCAAGCTCCCAGTCGGTCAGCATGCCGTTTGGATAGAGCCCGCCGGCCGCGGTCTGCGACATCTCGGCGTGGCTGTGCATCGGATAGACGAACGTCGTGCCGCGCACCAACGATCGCTCGGGCGTGGCGATGTCCCGTGGTTGCTCAAACGGCAGGATCACGTCCTTGTGAGCGAGCGGCTCCATCAACACCACGTCGCTTTCCATCGCGTGGTCGATGACCGACTCGTTGCCCGGAGTCTGGATGTCCTCGCCCCGCGTGTTGAGCACCCGTGCCCCGGTCGCGACCATGTGGACATGGTTGCCGTGAAAATGCGGCCCCTGGACGTTGAGGCCGACATTGGCCAGCCGGATGAGTTGCCCAGGCTCTCCGGGCTCCCGCAAGTGTCCATACGGCTTGGTGTCCTCCTTCGCCCCGTCGGAGGCGAACGCGAGCACGCCGCTGCGGTTGTTGATCGTAAAGTACCGGCCCACGTACCGGAGAAAGTCGGCGACCAACGAGAACCCCGCGCTCGCCAACTCGTGCCACACGGGGTCGAACCCGTGGAGTGCCCATACCCATTGGCGCTCGAACAACACCGGGTCACCGGTGCTGTACGCCGACATCGGCGTCCCCGAGACGGAGACGACCGGCTGCGGCGGCATCACGACGAACATGCCGTGCAGGCCCATCACGCGGTTCAGGGGTCGCTGCAGCGTGTCCTGGTAAATGTAGGTGCCGGCGGGGGGCGCCGTGAACGTTCCCGTCCACGTCTGGCCCGGTCCGATGCTCCGGCTGTTGACGATGTCGCGGTTGGCGACGCGGTCTTCGACACGAAGCTGTGATCCTCGTCGAGGAGGTTCGTCACCTCGATGCGGATCTCCTCGCCCTCCACCGCGCGCAACGTCGCAGCGGGGAAGAAACTGACGTGGTCAGGAAACGGGTCCTCCGGCAGCACCTTCCCACGGCGCGTGCCGAAGCCATCCGGGGTGTCGCTGAACGCCCAGGCGTAGATCTGTGTCCCGTCGATCAAGGTCTGAAAACCCTCATTGACCCACAGCGCGACGTGGCGCGTCGCCGTCACAGCGCCCGAGCGCTCGGGCCGTCCCAGCGTCGCCCCGCCTGCCAGCCCGAACGCGACGGCCCCTCCGGCCGCGTACTTGAGGACGTCGCGCCGTGTCGTGCCGTGGCGCG
>JANMDV010000141.1:0-1851 GCA_031376485.1 Actinomycetota bacterium | reverse complement strand
CTGCAGCGAGGCGTAGGCGGCGACAAGGAGCGTGGGGACATTGGCGGTGGATGCGGGAGTTCTGACCTGGGCGTGGCCCACGCCGAGCAGGGTCTTCTCGTCGCGGAAGTTCTGCTCGATCTCCCAACGCCAGACGTAGGCCTGGAGGAGCGTCTGGATGTCGAGGTTTGGATCCGAACAGAGCAGGTAGGCGGGCTCGCGGAAGTTGACACGGGAGCCGGCTGAGAGGCTGTATGCCAGGGGCTTGATGATGACGAGCGAGAGGTCGTGCCCGCGGGCGGGCCTCCAGCGAACGGGCCCGACCACCTTGACCTGGAAGTCGTGAAGGCGGCCGGCCGCAAATGCCGGGACCGAGGTCCAGGCGACGGCGGGATCTTTCCGGAGTTGTTCGGGCGTTTGGAGGGTCACGCCGTAGAGGCGGGGGCGACCACGTCGGGGCGTCGCGCTATCGACAGGAGGAGCAAAGAGCTTGGCGTCCTTGCGAACTCGTCCGATCACGGTGGTGTTTGGGGGAATGTCGGAGAGCAGCGTGCGGTTGGTATAGCCGCCGTCGACGCTGACGATCATCCGACGATCCGGAGCGATCAGGTCGATCTTGGATCGGAGTTCTTTAAGAGCCTCGACGGCCCGACGTGGAAGGGCACATTTCTTCTGCTCGATCCGGTACTCCTCGTGCTTCTGCGCTCCAGCGTTCTTCGAGGGTTTGACGGGCGTCGGGCAATGGCGCAGATCGACGGGAATGGCACGCGCCCGGGAGGGCCCCGCAGCCTCGGGCCATAGCACGGAGGCCTGGAAGAATCGTTGGCACCAGGCGAGGTTCACCTGGAACTTCGGCCCTTGGGGATCGCGTCGCCACGCTGCCCCGAACACCTTCCTGCCGCGCTTTCGGACAAGCGTGTCGTCGATGGCCGCCACGATCGGCTGATCGAGTTCGACGGATCGCTGGACCGAAGCCTTCAACACGGGATCGAAGAGCTTCGAACCGTCAAACCGCGTCCTCTCGAACAGCCGGTAGTCAGCGGACCAATCGCGCTGATGGTGCCCACAGGTTGTCATCAATCCCGTCACCGTGCGGCGTCCCAAACCAACCACTGCACTGAGCGCCAGCCGCCCACCCCGCTCCCAGAGTTCCTGAGCGCCGCCGAAAGCCGACATCGTTCCAGCCCAGATGTCGTGAAATGCATCTACGAGCCCGGCAGTTTTTTTTTCATCGCCGAGGGAGGGACTCGAGCTCGACGCAACACAAGCTGTCCCCTGTCCTCGACAATCCACTCGACGATCTCGCCGCGCTCGAACTCCATGGCCTGGGCGATAGCCGAGGGAAAGTTGATGTACCACTGCTCGCTCTTCTCCCGCTTGATGAGCTGGACCTTGGTCGGGCACCCCATTGAGACAACCTCCCCCCTTCGGACGACAGAAAGCACGGGCGAACCACAGGCTGCGCCCGCAAATCGATACTCTAGTCATATCACTAGATCACAACACACAGAAACGCAAGCAAATTCGACGTCGACCTGCGCAGCCGAGCGAATTCAGGCGAGTCCTATCTAGTCAGAGCCAAACTCCAGGGCCAATCCATGATTGGCGAAGCGATCATCATACTCCACGACGACGGCCTCAAGGGGACGCGCATTGTGGCAGTGAACATGACGGTGGCGACACCGTTCGGCGACGTCAGCGTCTTTCGACAAACGATGCGCATGGAACGCGGTACGAAAGTCGTGGTCCCGATCAGCATCCCGATCGGAACAAAGGTGCCAGAGGGCGAGTACTACTTCGACCTGACGGTCTGCGTGAAAACCGAGGAAGTCAACGTCGGGCACGAGGTGTACATCTACACCGAATAGTTTC
>JANMDV010000107.1:0-3942 GCA_031376485.1 Actinomycetota bacterium | reverse complement strand
CAAGGTTTCACACCGGACTTACCAAGCCACCTACACGCGCTTTACGCCCAATGATTCCGGACAACGCTTGCCCCCTACGTATTACCGCGGCTGCTGGCACGTAGTTAGCCGGGGCTTCTTCTGGGGGTACCGTCACCCCGTGGGCTATTAACCCCGGTGGCTTCGTCCCCCCTGAAAGAGGTTTACAACCCGAAAGCCGTCTTCCCTCACGCGGCGTTGCTGCGTCAGGCTTTCGCCCATTGCGCAAGATTCCCCACTGCTGCCTCCCGTAGGAGTCTGGGCCGTGTCTCAGTCCCAGTGTGGCTGATCGTCCTCTCAGACCAGCTACGCATCGTCGCCTTGGTAGGCCGTTACCCCACCAACAAGCTAATGCGCCGCGGGCCCATCCAAAGGCGGAGGCCGAAGCTACCATTTGGCGTCACGCCTTGAGACATGACGCATTATGCGGTATTAGCTCGGGTTTCCCCGAGTTGTCCCGCTCTCTTGGGCAGGTTGCCCACGTGTTACTCACCCGTTCGCCGCTGTACTCGCCCCCGAAGGAGCTTTCTCGCTCGACTTGCATGTGTTAAGCACGCCGCCAGCGTTCGTCCTGAGCCAGGATCAAACTCTCCGTGAAAAGATCTTCATTGATCGCGATCCGACCGGCGAACCGGGGATGCGATCGAAGTTCTGGCGTTTGCCCCCATACCCGAAGGCTGGGAGCTCCCTACGAACAGCGCGGCTCGCGCCGGACTGCCCGCATTGACAGGGTTCGTGAAAATTACCTGATCATCATTTGTTCGCCCCACGGCAAAGCCGCAGGTTGACCGTTGATGCATGCTGTTTAGTTTTCAAGGTTCTCGCGCCCCGTCCTGCGGGCGCACCCCACGGGACCGGATGTCCGGTCAGCGGGACTCGGGAGAATAGCATCCCCCACGGCGTCGTCAAGCGTCTCCGACGACGCCCTCTCCAAGAAACGCCAGGCGAACCCGGTCGTTCAAGGTCGCGCAAAGGTAGCAGACCCCCTCGGACGGCGCCCCCCGACGGGGGTGCGAGTGAGTCGGGTCAGGACACGGTGATACGGGCAAAGCGCCGCTTGCCGGCCCGCACGACGTGTCCGTCGAGGGTTGCCGCAGCCACGTCCAGCTCCGTCAGACGCGCGCCATCGACAGTCACGCCCCCTTGAGCGATCAGTCGGCGGGCCTCGCCGCGACTGGCGACGCCCATGTGGTCGACAAGGAACGCAGGCATGTGAACGTCGCCGGGTGGGATCGTCACGACCGGCGTGTCCTCAGGGGCCTGGTGGTCACGGGTGACCGTGTTGAAGCGGGTCTCGGCCCGTTCGCCCGCTCCGGTGCCGTGGAAACGGTCGGCCACGAGGCGGCCGAGACGGCGCTTTTCGGCGCCGGGATGACCTGACGGGCCGCTCTCGGCCGGAAACAGCAGGTCGTAGAACACCTGCATCGCCTCGTCCGGGATGCTCATGATCTTGCCGAACTGCTCCTCGGGCGCTTCGGCGACGCCAATGTAGTTGCCGCTCGACTTGCTCATCCGCGCGACGCCGTCGGTGCCGGGCAGGATCGGCATCGTCAGCGCGACCTGGGGTTGGAGGCCATATGCCTGCTGCACCTCGCGGCCCAACATCAGGTTGAAGAGCTGGTCGGTACCGCCCAGCTCGATGTCGGCCTGGATCGCCACCGAGTCATACGCCTGCATCAGCGGGTAGAGCAGCTCCAGCACCGAGATCGGGCGCTGCTCACTCATCCGGTTGCTGAAATCCTCGCGGCGCAGCAGTTGATTGACCGTCGTCGTCGCAGCCAGGCGAAACAGTGGCTCCAGCCCCATCTGGGCAAACCACTCGCCATTGGGGCGGACCTCGGTCCTGTCGGGGTCGAGCACCTGGAATGCCTGTGCCCTGTAGGTCGCGGCGTTCGCATCGATCTCCGCAGCCGACAGCATCGGCCGCGTCGACGAACGACCGGACGGATCACCGACGCGGGCGGTCCAGTCGCCGATGATCAGCACCGCGATGTGGCCCGCATCCTGAAACTCACGGAGCTTTTGCAGGGCCACCGTGTGTCCCAGGTGGATGTCCGGGGCAGTCGGGTCGACCCCGAGCTTGACGCGAAGCGGCCGACCCAGGGCAAGCTTTGCCGCCAGGCCGCCGGGTGGCACGATTTCGACGGTCCGCGCCGCCAGAGACACGGCGTCGCTCACGCCGCCACCGCAGTCGGGAACGGGCGGGAAAGATGCACCGAGCCCGCGACGCCCAATCGCCAGGGCTGCTCCGTCGCCACCGAGATCCCGATCCGTGGCCCGATCGCGATGTCGGGCACAGGAGCTCCTGCACGCAACCGCACCGGACCTGCGCCCAGCACCGAGTCGTTCATGGAACCATCGATACCGAACGCCTGGCACAGGCGTCCCGGCCCCGAGCACAGTCTGCGGTCGTCCACCGGCCCGCGGCGCAATCTCATGACGTCCAGCCCGCGCGTCGGCGCGACCGCCCGGATGAGCACTGCGGCACCGTGGCCTTCGGGCTCGCAGACGACGTTGACACACCAGTGGATGCCGTAGCTGCGATAGACGTACAGCCGACCGGGCGGGCCGAACATGACGGCTGCGCGTGGGGTCGGGCCGCGGAAGCTGTGCGAGGCGGGGTCATCCTGCTGGTAGCGCTCGACCTCGACGATCTCGCCGGCCAGGTCACCGATCTCGAGAACGCAGCCCAAGAGCTCCGGTGCGACCTGGGCCACCGGCCGGGCAAAGAAGGCTTCGTCGAGCAGAACATCGGCCATCGCGCCGCGACTCAGAAGAGCGATGGGGGTTGTTCGCCCCGTGTGCGTCGGCCACGTTCCGGCGGCTCCAGCCCCGCCTGGGCCGCCCCGCCCAGCTCGGCGAGGATGGCGGCCTCGCTGCGGGCGGCGATCATCGGATGTGCGAGGCCGTCCAGCCAGACCCGGGTGCGATTGCCCGGCCCGCGCTCCTGCCCCTCGATGGGCTCCAGTGCCAACACCCGGTCGGCACGGACGAACCGTCCCAACCCAAGCGAAACGAATCCAGTGCTCACCAGCTCCCCACCTCCACTCGTGCCGCCTCAAGCTGCACGATGACCATATCGCGGGCCGTGCCGCCCGGTACCGCCTTGGCCTCGACGCAGGCCTGCACCGTCAAGTCGGGGAATGCGATGTCACCCAAACCGGCTGCCGCGATCTCGGCCGGTGCCGCGGCCTCCAGACCTACTCCACGGGCGATCACCGCCCGCACCAGCAGGCCGACCGCTTCGTGCGCCCGACGAAACGGCCACCCCAACCTGACGAGGTGATCGGCCAGGTCCGTCGCCGCCATCGCACCGCCCTCGCACGCCGCTGCCATGCGTTCGGGCCGGAACGCGGCGCCTGCGATCATCCCCGTCATCGCGGGCAGCAGCAGGTCGATGGTGTCGGCAGCGTCGAACAGAAAGCTCTTGTCCTCCTGCAGGTCCTTGTTGTAGGTCAGCGGCAGACCGGCCACGACGCCGTGCAGGCCCGCCAGATCGCCCGCCAGGCGATAGGCCTTGGCACGCGCCAACTCGGCGGCGTCGGGGTTCTTTTTCTGCGGGAGCATCGACGACCCTGAGGTGAACGCATCGGGCAACTCGACGAAGCCGAACTCCTCGGTGGACCACAACACCAGCTCCGCGCCGAGTCGCGACAGATGTACTCCGAGTTGCGCCGCGAACGCCAGGTAGTCGGCCATCGCGTCCCGGCTGGCCACGGCATCCAGGCTGTTGGGACTGGGTCGCGCGAACCCGAGTTCGGTGGCGACCATCGCGCGATCGACCGGGAATCCCACGCCCGAGAGGGCGCCGCTCCCCAGAGGGCATTCGTCCGTCGCGGCGATCGCGGCGGCAAGGCGCGTACGATCTCGTCCCAGCATCCAGACGTAGGCCAGCAGGTGGTGCGCCAGGCGCACCGGCTGGGC
>JANMDV010000103.1:0-3104 GCA_031376485.1 Actinomycetota bacterium | reverse complement strand
GTTGCGTTTTGCCGTGACTCGGCGAGACGGAAATGTCGTTGGACGTGGAGCGAACGTTTCGGACAGTGGATCGTGTGCGGGCGTGTCGCCGGGTCGTGAAGACCGTCGACGCTCAGCCTTCGCGTCGGGCCTGGGGAGGGCGGCCGCACGGCCGACCCTCTGGTGCGCCGCTGTGCTCGCGGCCGTATCGATCGTCGGGGGGTGCGGCTCCTCGGACGACGATGTGAGTCAAACGGTGACCAAGTACTTCGCGGCGCTCGCCGACCGGGACGTGCGCACCGCGTGCTCATTCGTCTCGCCGGTGTTTCGGGAGGAGCTTGCGAACTGGGCCAAGACCGCCCACCCCGACCTCGGCTCGCGTGACTGCGAGGTCATCGCCCGCCGCATCGCACGGTCAACGACGACCGCCTCGTCGGTCCCCAACGCGACGTGTCAGTCAACTCGGTCGAGATCGACGGCGACATCGCAAAGGCCGTTTTGGGACCGGGCCAGGTCGCGACCCTTCGACGGATCGATGGCACTTGGCTGGTCGAGCGCCTCGACTTCCGCGGCGCAACAAGTTAGCCCGAAACGGCTTGTTCAGCGCAACACGCAGAGTCCTTCGCCCTCGGCGGCGAGGACGTCGCCGGGCAGGTGGATCGCGACCGTCGCGCGGAAGCCCCGTTCGCTTCGCTGGGTCAGGCGTGAGCGCAGCGTGAGCGTCGCATCGAGCGGGATCGGCTTACGGACCCAGTAGCGGACCGAGGCCGTCATCCCCCAGACACCGTGCGGGGCGCCGGCGTAGACCAGCATCTCGTCGACCAGGAGACCCACGATGCCGCCGTGCATTCGGTCCGGGTAGCCCGACAGTTGGGGGTCGGGAACGAACGTCGCGACCGCATCGGTGCCGTCCGCGTAGATCAGGAGCTGCAGCCCGCGTGCGTTGTCAGCCCCGCACCCGAAGCAGTCGGGGCATTGCGGTGGATTGAGGAGTCGCAACTCGTTCATGCGCGAACAATGCCAGCCGAGACTGCCGCGCGTAACAACCCTTCCGTACAGAACGAACGATCCCCGGCATCCCTTTCTCCATCAACGTTCGCACGGTCCCGCCCGGTGACATTGGTGCCAGACACGAACGTTAAAAAACTACGAGCGCACGGCGGCGCCGTCACGGGCCCACGGGCGCACACGCCGGTAGCCTCTCTCGACGCTCGGAACGACGATGAGGGAGCGATGGCAGACGAAGCGATACCACTGACGCAGATGGCCCATGGCGCCGGGTGTGGGTGCAAACTCTCGCCGGACGTGCTGAGCGAGGCGCTTGCCTCGATGCCGGGGCTTCCGGTCGATCCGAATATCCTCGTCGGGCACGACCGTATGGACGATGCGGCCGTCTACCGGGTCTCGAACGATCTCGCCGTCGCGGGTACCCTGGATTTCTTCACGCCGATCGTCGACGACCCGGCGACGTTCGGCGCGATTGCGGCGACCAACGCCATCAGCGACATCTATGCCATGGGCGGGCGTCCGATCTTTGCGCTTGCGATCGCGGCCTATCCCAAGGACGGTGACCTGGCGGTCCTTGGCGAGATCCTGCGCGGTGGCGCCGAGGTCGCGGCAGCGCACGGGTGCCCGGTGCTCGGCGGCCACAGCATCGATGACGCCGAGCCCAAGTACGGCCTGGCCGTCATCGGCACGGTCGCCCCGGACCGAGTCATGACCAACGCCGCGGGCCAGGTCGGGGACGTGCTCGTGCTGACCAAGCCACTGGGCACGGGGATCGCGGTGGCGGCCGCCAAGGCCGACGCGCCCGGTCCCGTCCACGCCCTGGCCGTCGCGCAGATGCTCCAGTCCAACCGGGCTGCCGCCGAAGTGGCGCACGAGGTGGGGATCCGTTGCGCGACCGATGTCACCGGCTTCGGTCTCCTCGGTCACCTGCGCGAGCTCGTGACGGCGAGCGGTGTGGGAGCCGTCATTCGCGTCGATCGGGTGCCGCCCATCGAGGGCGTCCTCCAGCTCATCCGGCTGGGTCACGCGCCCGGTGCGGTCGAGCGCAATCGCGCCGCTGTCGAGCAGTGGGTGGACTTCGAGGATTCGGTCGTCGCGGATGCCCGCACGCTGATGTTCGATCCGCAGACCAGCGGTGGATTGCTCCTGGCCTGCCCCCGCCCGGCACTCGAGACGCTGATGGCGGCACTGGGCTCGCGTGGGATCCGGCCGTTTCCGATCGGCCAGTTGATCGCGGAGCGGGTCGGTCGCATCGCGGTCGTCTCTCCGGTCAACCGGATGGGTCCGACCGGTGGGGGCAGTCAGACCGCCGAGCCCGACATGCAGCCTGGACTGGGATTGCAACCTCCCGCTGGCTGAACGGCCGAAGCATTGCTACCCTGCCGGACGTGGACACACTTGTCATCGTCGCCCATTCGCTTCTGAGCGTCATCGTCATCGCCTTGGTGTTGATGCACTCGGGTAAGGACGCCGGCTTGTCCGGTGCGTTCGGCATGGGTGGTGGATCGAGTTCGACCGGTGGCTCCACTGCGATCGTGGAACGGAACCTGACGCGCGCGACGATCATCGCTGCACTCTTGTTCACGCTCACCACGTACGCGCTGTCCAAGATGCTGACGACCTAAGGGTCCGAAAGGGCTCAACGGCCGTGGGGATGGTGACGGTCGCCACCCTTACAGATCGCCGTGCCGCGGGATAAGGTTCCGGCATGGAACGAGTTCTGAAGCCCGCGTCGCGCTTTGCCGCCGCCGCCGTCGCCGTCGTGGTGGGCGCCCTCGTGGTCTACCTCGGGGCACTGCTCAACGTGTATCTGATCGCCTGGGTCGTCCAGGTGATCCAGAAGCTCGGCTGACCCGACCGTCCCGCCAACGAGGACGCCCCGCCCGGAGGCGACGTGTCTCCGAGTGAAACTGGCACGGTTCAGGTTGAACTTGAACTGGCCTCGGACTCCCTGGGCCCATCGCGGTCAGTCGGTGTAGCGGCGGATGCTGGCCCGCTTGCCGCGGATCACGGTCGAGCGCATGGCGGCGATGACCTCTTCCACCGTGCGTTCGGGGACGCCGACGACGCTGAAGTTGTCGGAGATGCGGATCGGGCCGATTTGGCGCCCCACGAGC
>JANMDV010000099.1:0-2273 GCA_031376485.1 Actinomycetota bacterium | reverse complement strand
GTAGCGACGAGGCTCGGCGACACCGTCTCACTCGGTTTTGCTTCGGAAATAGCCGTCCTGCGGTTCGTATTTCCAGCCGCCGGGGGCGAGCCCCGCTCCGGGCCGTTTCGCTCGCCATCCGGCCCAGCAGTTACTTTTGCGTGAACCCCTCAAGGCCTTGCCCCCCGCCCTCAGCCTTCGACAATCCGCTGTGCGTACGCCCCGGGGTAGGTACGCCGCAGGGTGGCCGCCTGGCTGATCGCCTGGGCACGGCTCGAATGGACCCCGATGTAGACGGACCACAGGTCGGGCTTGAGTGTCGAGTACTGCGATGTGTCGAGCAACCCTGCCGAACGTCCGCTGCTTCGCAGGCGGTTGCGCAACGCCGTCGCGTCGGACTGGCGTGATGTACTTGACACGATTACGGTCCACCCGGATGTTCCGTTTGGCCAGGTGTCGGCCCCATTCGAGGGCGGGCTCGTCGTCGTGGTGCGCGGTGGCGTGGTGACGGTAGGCGGCGTGGTGACGGTTGGCGGGGTCGTGACAGTCGGCGGGGTGGTGGGCGGGATCGTCGTCGTGCCCCCCGTGGTCGGGGGAATCGTCGTCGTGGGACCGGTCGAGAGCGTCGGCGGCGTGGTGAGTGGCGGTGTGATCGTGGTGGGAAACGGCGGGAGCCCGGTCGACGTCGTCGCGTCCGTGGGAATCGTCGTCGGGAACGTCGGAAACGTGGTGGGCGGCGTGGTGATCGCTGTCGGGACGGTGGCGGTCTGCTCGTCGTCGTTTGCGATCGCGTAGGCCAGGGTGCCGGCGCCGATGCCGAGGGCGGCCAGACCAATTGCCAGGATCGCCGTTGGGCCGAGGCGACGGCGCAACGTGGGGGCGACGGGCGTTGGCGAGCCGCATTCGAGGCAGTAGGCCTGGTCGTCGTCGAGTAGCGCCCCGCACTCGGCGCAGACGGGGACCGGCTCAGGCGCGGTCGGCGGCGACTCCTCGCCGCCATCGGATGGGACCGACGGCTGAACCCCGGTCGGCTGGTCCGGGTCGTCGTCCGGAAGGGTCACGTGATCGTCGCTCATCGTGCGCCTGTGTCCGGCATCGCGATGACTTGGGTGTCGCCGTCGTCATCCGGCACGTGGATCCGGGCTCCGCACCTGAAGCAGAATGCGGCCTCCGCCTGGTGGGGCGCCCCGCAGCTCATGCAGTATCCGACGGGATCAGGGGCGCGAACGCGGCTCTTGCGGCGCCGGTCGTCGGCTTCTGCGAGAAGCTCGTCCAACTCCACCAGGCGCCGGTCCATCTGGGCAACGACCTCGCCACGCAATGCGACAAGTTCGTCTTGCAGTACACCCCGGCCATAAAGGTCGAGGGCGAGGCCGCCGAGGTGGTACACGGTCTCCTGGCGCAGGTCCCACAGGCGCCTGCGTTCACGACGCAGCTGCCCGACCGTCGGCGGTCGCTGGGTGGCCGGCGGCGGCGCCTCGACGGGCTCATCCGCTGGGACTGGCGCGACGGGCTCTGCGTCGAGCGCGTCCCCCTCGATCGACTGGGTCAGATTCTCAGAATCCACGTTCGCAAAGGGTAGCGAACACCTCGGCTAACCCTTTGCAATCAACGTTCCGGAGTGGAATGTCCCCGCCGCCGGGTATGTCAGTCGTTCCTGGGCGGGATGATCGGCAGACCGCTCGCCAGTTCGCTCCGGCCGTCGCGGCGAAAGCTCACGTCGACCGCGTCGCCTTTGAGGTCACCATAGACCCCGATCCCGATGGCAAGCATCATCCGCCGACCGAGTCCGAGCGCCGGCTGCGGCTTGAGCGGGGCGCCGAACCTGATCCAGCGCCCGTCGACGGCGTAGTCGACGTCCGGTATGCGCCGCTCACCGTTGACGTACACCTCATACGGCGGGTCGGCGCCAGGAGGGAGCGGCACGCTCCAGACGGGTGCGGACACCCATTGACTCTATCGGCGCCCCCCGGTCGCTGTCCGGGAGGCACGAAGCACGCGCGGCAGGATTCGAACCTGCGACCTCTGGCTCCGGAGGCCAGCGCTCTATCCACTGAGCTACGCGCGCAGAACCATGGCAGTGTACCGGACACTTCGACCCGGGAGGTTTCATGGCCCCAGATGACCCACACCGCCTCGCCGCCGAGTTGGCCGGACAGATCGTCTCAGCTCGTGTCGGCGCAGCGGCGGGACGCCCCAGCGCGGACGAAGCACGCGACGCTGCGGGCTACTACCGCGTCATTCTCATTGAGACACGCCGTGCGCTCGGCCTCGGACCCATCGTGGATCTGCCC
>JANMDV010000098.1:0-2679 GCA_031376485.1 Actinomycetota bacterium | reverse complement strand
CACGTACAGCCCGAGCTGGGGGATCATCAGCAGCATCATGCTGAGCGGATCGCCGCCGGGCATGATCGCGGCCACGGCTGCGATGGCGACGATGGCGATGCGCCACTGTTTCCGATACTGGGTTGCGGTCACCACGCCCAGTCGCGCGAACGCCAGCATCGCGATGGGCAATTCGAACATCAAGCCGGTCCCCAACATCAGGGATGTGACAAAGCCGTAGTAGTCCCCCGCGCGCAGCTCGTTGGTAAACAGGTCGCCGCCGAAGCTCAGCAGGAAGTCCAGAGCTACGGGCAGCACGACGAAGAATCCGAACGAGGCCCCGCCCAGGAACAGCAACGAGACACCGGCGACGACGAGCAACATGCGCCGACGGGGTTGCTCCGCGATCGCGGGCAGCACGAAGGCGTAGAGCTGGTAGAGGCAGAGCGGCAGCGCCAAGATGAGCGCCGCCCAGAAGCAGACCTTGAGGACTGTGAACAAGCCCTCGGTGGGCGCCAACGTCACGAGCTTGGTGTTGTCGCCCGGAAGTGGCCCCGCCAGGAACTTGAACAGCGGCACGTGGAAGACATAGGCCACCACAAACCCGACGATGAGGGACGAGATCGCGACGATGATGCGCCGGCGAAGCTCGTCCAGGTGCTCCACCACGCTGAGTTCCTCGTCCGGGCGTACGCGCCGGACCCCGACGATGCCCCTGAGGGCCATGTAGCGCTACGACTCCGCGGGATTCTTCGGCGCAGGGCCGGTGTCGCCGCTGACGACGACACCATCCAGCAAGTCGACGTCTGCGTCGTCCGCGGCAGATTGGGCAGCAGGGGCGGGGGGGGCGGCGGCGGGGTCGGCCGTACGGCGTCGCGTTCCGAGTCACGCCCGGTGGTCGAACTCACGTCGTCGGTGATGGAGCTGACCTGTGCCTTCAGGTCCCGGATGCCCCGTCCGATCTGGCGTCCCAACTCGGGCAGCCGTTTGGGCCCGAACACGAGGAGCGCGATGACAAGGACGATCATGATCTGGACGGCGGAGAAGTCGATAGCCACAGGGTAGCCGAAACTTCGGCGCACGCCCACACGTTCCGGATTCTGGTCAGGCCGCTGACTGCAGGGGCACCATGATGACCGGGGCGACGCTGGGCGACGCAGTGTTGGACCGTGCCTCCGGCGTGACCGCCAGAGCCGTGGCACCGACCAGATCCGCGGTTGCGACGACGATCTCACCCTGTGCCGTTCGGGCCGCGAAGCCCTCAGAACGCGGTGTCCCGTCTCTGATCGTCCAAAGTTCATAACTCTCGTCGGCATCGAGCGGGGGGAGCCCGGTAATGCGCATCACGGCAGCACCGTTCTCGTCGATGACGACCCGCCCCGAGACCGATGGGTCCGTCGTTCCGACGAACGAGATCTGACGCGTCGGCTGCCCGCCGCCCTGCAGGGTCACGTTCCAGGTCACAAGACCGGCGGCCAGGACCGCCAGGGCACCGGCAAGCGCGGGCCACATCGCGAAGCCGCGGCGGCGGACGGGGGTTGCGGGCGCACGGACCCGCCCGTCGGCGCGGACCGCGTCCATGATCCGGCCACGCAACTCGGCCGGCGGATCGAGCTGGGGGACCTCCAGCGCGAGGCCCGCTGCGGCACTTCGCAGTCCGTCGAGCTCAACCCGGCAGTCGTGGCAGCTCGCCGCGTGGCGCTCGACCTCGGCCTGCTCCTGCTCGGTTGCGGCGCCGAGCGCCACCGGAGCGATCAGGTCGCGGATCGCGTCGTGATCGCTCATGCGCTCACCATCCCTGGATCGATATTCCGGCGCATGCGCTCCAACCCCAGGCGCATGCGGCTTTTGACGGTCCCCAACGGCATCGACAGCATCTCGGCGATCTCGTGGTGGGTGTAGCCGCCGTAGTAGGCCAGACGGATGACCTGGAGCTGGTCGTCGGGGACATCGCCCAGCGCGTCGTTGATCTCGGCGACGGCGAGGCGTTCGATGGCCTCGTCTGCGGCGTCGGGGGCGTCGGGGGCGATGGCCGCGACATGCTCGAGGGCCTCTTGACGACGCTTGTTGGCAGCGCCCTGGCGCAGACGGTCGACAGCGCGGTTGTGCAGGATCGCAAGGATCCAGGTCCGGACGCTCCCCTTGGAGGAGGTGTACCGCGCCGCTTGACTCCACACCGCCAGAAACGCCTCTTGCACCAGATCCTCCGCCGCTCCGCGCTCGCCGAGCAGCCGATATGCCAACGACCACGCGACCTTGCCATGCCGGTCATAGAGCACCTCGAAGGCCCGTTCATCGCCGTCGGCGGCACGGACCAGAAGGTCCTCGTCCGCCAAGCGTGCCCGGTCCATCCCGTTTCGCCGACCGATCATCTACTCATTCTCTACGATCGGCGCGCACGATCGGATCACCTCACATTCTTTCGTCGGCCGGCGGGCCTGTCGCGCACCCGTCGTGACCGGGCAGCGCTGGATTCGGCATCGCCGCGAAGGACGGCCACGACGCGCCTGAACGGGGCGCATCCTGGTGGTTTGAACCGTCGCGATGAGGGAACGGTCATCCGTTGAGTGGATGAGCGCTCGGACGCCTATCCGTGCAAAAGCAATGGCCGATGTCGAAGGAGGAGCATTAATGCCTGACTCTGGAGTAGAGGAACGCGCACCCGTGTCCACGACCGCGCTCTCGGAGCTTGCCCGTGAT
>JANMDV010000069.1:0-7509 GCA_031376485.1 Actinomycetota bacterium | reverse complement strand
GAGGGTGAAACCCTTCTCGTCCTGGGCGCGGCTACGAAGCCGTGCAAGCATGTGATTTTCCTCCATGAGTACGGGGTACATCCGCTGAGCGGATGTTTTTCGCGCGCTTTGGAGTCGCCTCCCTGCGCGAGTTACACGTTTTATCGGCACGTTCCGACGGGAACATGAGGCGCTGCGCAGGCGATCGGGTGTCCTCGCGCGTGGCCTGGAACTCCTGCCATGGGTAACGAGGAGCTTGCTCGCCTCCGCGACGGGCACGCTTCAAGGCCCGCGTGTCACGGCAGCTCACCGGGCGTGCGCGTCATACACGAATGCGACACACCGCAGACTGGGAACGCCGGGTCGATGCCCCAGACCCGCCAAGCCTACCCTGGCCAGCCCCGAAACCCATCTGTATCGCAAGAGCCGGAGTTGCCGCGCGACCGTGCTCGCCGGGCTCGCCGCTTTGTATTTGCGGCTTGCCCGATGCCCATCATCTCCGAGTACGACATATCCCAGCGATCCCGCTGTCGGGATGTCGCTTGCATAGGCCCGCCCGGATGACCCACGGCAGCCGCGAAGAGCCCGAAAATGCGTCGAGCCCGCGTGTGCGGGCTCGACGGGACCTTCCACGCTCCGGGAACGAACACCCGGAGCATCAACGCGACGTGCCTACCAGGTCGTCGTGCAGGCAGGAGCGGTGTCCGGCGCTGGCGGAGCACCAGCGGCCCAGGCGCCCGCAGTCGCCAACGCCTGAGTCGCGTACTTACAACGAGCCGTCTGAGCGTTGCTGTTGCGGTAGTAACGGAAGACGTTACCGCTCGCGCTCTGCGACTCAAGGATGTACTGATCGAACATCGTACCCGCCACAGCAGTGGCGATCGCCGACTCGGACGGGAGGACGAGAACCTGGTCCTGCTTTGCGAGCGCCGGCACAGCGTTGACCCACGTCGCGTTCGGCTCGATGGCCGCCATTGCAGTCGCAAGGGCTGCCTGGTTGGTCGTACCGAAGTCCTGGCTCTCCGAGTAGTAGGACTCCATCGAGATCGCAGCGTTGCGGACGAGCGACTTGGCGTTGGCGTCCTGCGCGCCCTTCTTCTGGCCGAGGAACGCCGGGATGGCGATCGCGGCGAGGATACCGATGATGAGAACGACGACCAGGAGCTCGATGAGGGTGAAACCCTTCTCGTCCTGGGCGCGGCTACGAAGCCGTGCAAGCATGTGATTTTCCTCCATGAGTACGGGGTACATCCGCTGAGCGGATGTTTTTCGCGCGCTTTGGAGTCGCCTCCCTGCGCGGTTATCCCCCTTATCGGCCGCCGGTCATTCGAGCTTTAGCCCGTTCGCGAGTTTTTCTGAGAGCTCAAGCGGCCTCGTCTCGAATCCTGCCGCCGGAGTCGTCACGTCCTTTCCCTGCCTGGAGAAACATGTGAGGGGCCCAGCCGGGCCCCTCACATGACGCGGACGACATGGCGCACGTGTCTATCAGGTCTGGTTGCCGATCTGCTTGATGACCGAGAACAGGGGCAGGTACATGGCGATGACGACGACACCGACGATGGCGCCGATGACGATCATCATCAAGGGCTCGAGGATCGAGGTCAGGGCCTTGAGCTTGGCGGAGATCTCGTCGTCGTAGAAGTCGGCGATCTTGTGGAGCATGGTGTCGAGGGCACCGGTCTCCTCACCGACGGCGACCATCTGCGTGACCATCATCGGAAACACGCCAAGGCTCGCCAGCGGCGGCGCCAGGGACTCGCCCTCCTTGACGCGCTCGATGACCTTCTCCATCGGATCGGAGATGACCCGGTTCCCGGCCGTGCGGGCCGTGATGTCGAGCGCCTGCAGGATCGGGACGCCCGACGCGGTCAACGTGCCGAGTGTCCGCGTGAACCGCGCCACCGCGATCTTGCGGACGATGTCCCCGATCTGCATCGGGAACCGCAGCTTGAACGTGTCCCATTGCTTTCGTCCCGCTTTGCTGCCCTTCCACTTCTTGAACAGGAACACGAAGCCGACGCCGCCCAGGATGAACAGGTACCAGCGGCTTCGCCCGGCATTCGACAGGTCGATCATGAACTGGGTCAACGCCGGCAGCTTGCCCCCCAGGTCGTCGAACATCTTCTTGAAGACCGGGATGATGAACAGGATCATCGCGGCCAGGATCACCATCGCGAAGATGCCGATCATGACCGGGTAGACCATCGCGGACTTGACCGTGCGCTTGAGGTTGTCGTCCTTCTCCAACTGGATCGCGACGCGCTCCAGCACCTCTTCCAGGTTGCCGCCGATCTCGCCGGCGCGCACCATCGAGACGAACAGGTCGTTGAAGACCTTGGGGTGCTTGGACATCGCGATCGACAACGACGTGCCGACCTCGACGTCCTGGCGCACCGCGACGATCGTGGCCTTGAGCTTCTTGTTGACCGACTGGTCCTCGAGGATGTAGAGCGCGCGCAGCAGCGACAGGCCGCTGGCGATCATCACCGCGAGCTGGCGGGCGGCCACGGTGACGTCTTGGGATTTGACCTTCGAGAAGCGGTCGAAGCTGATCTCGAGGCCCTTGCCCCGCTTCTCGTCGATCTCGGAGATCGCGAGGCCTCGCACGCGCAGGGATGCGGCCGCGGCCGACTTGGAGTCGCTCTCGATCTCGCCCTGGGTGATGGAGCCGGAGCGGTCGCGGGCCTTGTAGACGAACGTCGTGCTCACTGGATCACCTTCACCTGCGGCCGTGGGCCGCCGTTGCCGGGACGGGTCGGGGCGCCTGCGCCGCCCAGGATGCGCTTGAGCTCCTCGGGGCTGTGGCAGCGCTCCATCGCGACGGCCAGGGTGATGCGCCCGGCGCGGACGAGCTCGGCCAGCGAGTAGTCCATCGTCTGCATGCCGTGGGCTGAACCGGTCTGCATGACCGAGTAGATCTGGTGGGTCTTGCCCTCGCGAATCAGGTTGCGGACGGCCGGTGTCGGCATCAGCACCTCGGTGACGACCGTACGGCCTGCGCCGCCCGCCGTCGGCAGGAGCTGCTGGCAGCAGACGCCCTGCAGCGAGTTGGCGAGCATCACCCGAATCTGGCTCTGCTGGTGGGGCGGGAATACGTCGATGACACGGTCCACGGTCTGCGGCGCGTCCGAGGTGTGGAGCGTGCCGAACACCAGGTGCCCGGTCTCGGCTGCGGTCATCGCGATCTGGATGGTCTCCAGATCGCGCATTTCGCCGACGAGGATGACATCGGGGTCCTGACGTAACACGGAGCGCAGCGCATTGGTGAACGAGTGCGTATCCGCACCGACCTCGCGTTGGTTGATCATGGCCTTCTTGTGGCGGTGCAGAAACTCGATGGGGTCCTCGACGGTCATGATGTGGCAGGCGCGGGTCTCGTTGATCTCGTTGATGATCGACGCCAGCGTCGTGGACTTGCCCGAGCCGGTCGGGCCGGTGACCAGCACCAGGCCACGCGGCTTGTTGACCCACTCGTTGAGCGACTTGGGCAGGTTCAGCTCGCCGAGGGTCTTGATTGTGGTCGGCACCAGGCGAAAAGCTGCCCCCAGCGACGCGCGCTGGTAGTACGCGTTGACACGAAACCGCGCCTTGCCCGGGACCGAGTACGAGAAGTCGATCTCGAGGTCGGTCTCGATCCGCTGGCGCTGCGACTGGTTGAGGATGCCGTAGACAAGCTCGCGAGCATCCTGTGGGCGCAGCACGGGCATGTCGAGCCGCTCGAGCTCCCCGTGTACGCGAATGATCGGCGGAGAGCCGACCGTCAGGTGCAGGTCGCTCGCCCCGCGATTCAAGACCGTCATGATGATGTCAGCGAAATCGGCCAAAGCCTGGTCCCTTCCTGGTTGCCATCCGGGGCCTCCGGCCCCTTCGTCCACCGGCAATCGCCGGCTGGTTGTCCTGCGGTTATGCCACCGTCCGTGCGAGCTCCTCGAGCGTCGTCCGTCCGGAGAGCACCTTGATCAATCCGTCTTCGCGCAACGTGCGCATCCCTTCCTTACGTGCCGCCGCGCCGATCTCCGCTCCTGATGCCTCTTCGAGCGCCAGCCGCCGCGTCTCGTCACTCATCGGCAGGAACTCGTAGATACCCAAGCGTCCTTTGTATCCCGATCCGTTGCAGGCCCCACAGCCCCCCGCCTCGTAGATGGGCGCTGGATCCGGAAGTCCGCGTGGCAGCGTCTTGGTCTCGCCGATCTCCATCAGCACCTTGTGCGTCACCGTCGTCTTGACCCGACACTCCGGGCACAGGCGACGCGCCAGCCGCTGGGCCAGGATTCCGATGATCGCGCTGGCCGACAGGAACGGCTCGACGCCCATCTCGGTCAGGCGCGGCAGGGCGCCTGCGGCGTCGTTGGTGTGCAGCGTGCAGAGCACGAGGTGGCCGGTCAGGGCGGCCTCGACCGCGATCTGGGCCGTCTCCTTGTCGCGAACCTCACCGATCATCACGATGTCGGGGTCACACCTCAGGATCGACCGCAGACCGGCGGCGAACGTCAGACCCGCCTTGACATTAACCTGTACCTGGTTGATGCCCTGCAGCCGGTACTCGACCGGGTCCTCGACCGTGATGATGTTCTTGCCCGGCTCGTTGAGCTGGTTGAGCGTGCCGTAGAGGCTCGTCGACTTACCGGAACCGGTCGGGCCGGTGATGATCACGGCGCCGTAGGGCTTTTTGTAGGCCTTCTCGTAGGCGGCCAGCACGTCGGGCTCGAACCCCACGGTCGACAGCTCGAGCATGACGTTGCTCTTGTCGAGGATGCGGATGACGACCTTCTCGCCGAACACCGTCGGGAGCGTCGCGACGCGCAGGTCGAGCGATTTGCCACCGACGTTGATACTCACGCGCCCGTCCTGCGGAAGACGCCGCTCGGAGATGTCCAGGTCGGCCATGATCTTGATGCGGCTCGCGACACCGTTGGAAAGCTGGCGCGGCACCGTCGTGATCTCGCGAAGCACGCCGTCGATGCGAAAACGCACGGTCAGTTGGTTGCTCTGGGGCTCGATATGGACGTCCGACGCTCCATGGTCGACGGCCTGCGAGATGATCCAGTTGACGAGCTTGACCACCGGCGCGTTGTCGACATCGGCGCGGATGTCATCCGGGCCGTCGCCCATAAGGTCGTCGTCGACGATCCCGACGATGTCGTCCAAGCGCGAGTTGCTGGCCAGGAGCTGCTGAACCTCGTCGGACGTCGCTCGCGCGGGACGGATCGTGTGGCCGGTGACGACCTGCAAGTCGTCGACGGCGTGCAGGTTGGTCGGGTCGACCATCGCCACCACAAGCATCCCGTCGGCGTCGAAGCGCACGGGCATCGCCTGGTAGCGGCGCGCGGTCTTCTCGTCGACGAGCGCCGCAACGGACGGGTCCACGCCATCCTGGGCGTTGAACACGCCCATGCCCATCTGTAGGGCCATGGCGCGCTCGATCTGGTCCTTGGTGACCTTGCCCGAGGCCACCAGGATCTCACCGAGCTTTCGGCGGTCGGTCGTCTGGCTTGCGAGCGCGGCCTCGACGTCCTCGGGCTTGATGAAGCCCAAACGGATCAGTGCCTCACCGAGCGGAACGCCGCGCACGGGCCCACGGCCCGCACCGTTCTGGCGGGGCGGCGCTGGGCGTTGCGGCGGCTGTGCGGCGGGAGGCGCCTGACGCTGGGAGGTCGTCGGGGTGTTACTCATCGCCGTTTGGATCGGCGTGCAGGAGCCGGACCTTTACCTCGGCCACCGCTTTCGTCACAGGAATGAGCGTGAACACTCCGCGATGTCCAGGATGATCCCCGAAGTCGATGCCCCTCAAGTGCCGACGTGCGCCGCCGATGAAAAAGGCGACGCAATTTCGCGGACGCGTGTCTGGAGAGGATGCCAAATGCAGTTCATTGAGGAACTCACGCTGATACACAAGGTCGCAATCGTCGCGACCATCGGGCTGGTCATGGTGTTGCTGCTCGTGTCGCGCCGTCGTACGGCTGCGGCCGCGTTGCCCGACAAGAGCGCTGCGCCCGTGGGCACAGCATCTCGGCGCCGCAACCGGGCGAAGGCCGGACAAGCGCTTCCGCGACGTAAACGACGCAAGCTCGCTGCCGAGGCCGCCCTCGCAATGGGCGACGTCGCCGCCGCACCCATTCCCGCAGTCGCTTCCGGCGTCCACAGCATCAGCGTCCCCGAGGTGACCATCGCGCCGACGGCTGACGAGGTCATTGAGGCGACACCCGTCGCCGCGTCGATCGCGACCGAGCCCGTAGCAGTCGCCGTCAGTGATGACCCGTACCTGCACGACGCCCCGATGGGTGACGCAGGCGCATTCGTCGCCCAACCGGGGTGGCCGTCACCGGGAGAGCTGGCATCGAGTTTCGATCCCGATGCGTTCGATCCGCTTCCCGAGGCACAGGAGCCCTACCAGCAGGATGAGTCGCTGTACGACGGGACGCATGAGGCCGTCGAGTACGACGACACCCACGCTCTTGAGCTCCCCGGCCTCTCGACCGCCAACGAGGTCACTGCTCTGGCTGAAATCGAGGAATGGGCGGACACCGTGGATGCCGAGACCACCTGGGACGAGACGAACGACGACGAGCTGACGCCCGGCAACTGGACGATCTCGGAGCAGCAGCAAGCAACTGACGTCATCGACGACGTCGCACCGATCGCTCTGGAGGAGATCTGGAGCGATCCCGACGACGAAGCACCGTGGGATCAGACTGAGGAGGTCGATGTGGCCGCCGAGGATATCGACGACCTCGCCGCAGCTCTCAAGAACGACCCGGTCTTCGACGCCCCCGAAACCGCCCACGTGGAGCTCGACGCTCCCGAGGCCGACGTGGAGTTCGACGTTCCTGTCACCGCGTGGGCAGATGATTCGCCAGGCGCATGGCAGGTGACCGACGGTCCCCCGGTATCCGCCCCCCAAACGACGAATCTGTCCGCCTGGAACGGTGTGTTCGGCGGCCACAACAGCCCGGTTGTGCTCGACCTGGCCGGGCTTGCTGCATCCGGCCAGTCCTTGGAACTCGTCATCGAGCCAAACGCCGATGGCCGCGGTGTGCGTCTGCGGTTTGGTGCGCCCAGCCCGGCCCCCGTGCCGGTTCCCGCCGCCGCGACAGTGGTGATCGAGCAGGCCTTGGCGGACCAGGCGGAAGCCCCTGCAGCTCCAGAGACCGAGCCCGAGGTCCAGGTTGCGGCGGTCCCCGAACCCGACACCAACGTCTTTGACGTGCCGTTCCTTGCCGGTATCGCTCCCGTCGACGAGCACCCAAGCGTCGTCGACCACGCCGAACCGGTTGACGCGCCTGCCCCCCCTACCCCTGAGTGCATGGTGGTCGAGACGCCCGACGTCGCTGAGGCACTCGTTGCGCAGGATCCCGAGCAGGCGACGTCCGAGCCGGCCATCGCGTTCGACGATCACGATCGAACAGCAACGTTCGACGCAACAGTCAATTACAACGACCAGTTCGCGTACGACACCGAACCGGCCGGCCAGAACACCGCAACAGCGGTGATGGGCCGCGACGACGATCCGGCCAGGATCCTCGCCGACAT
>JANMDV010000065.1:0-1948 GCA_031376485.1 Actinomycetota bacterium | reverse complement strand
CCCGCGTGGGCAAGACGGCAGATGGGCGACTCGTGCTGCCGGCCGGTCGCCTGTCCGACGGCTCCCACGAGGTCACCGTGCGATTCGGGACACGCAACGTGTTCTCCCGGAGCGTCGAGCGCAGCTGGTCGTTTCGCGTCGACACGACGCTACCTGCCCTGGCAATCGTGGGACTCAAGTCCGGTTCCGAGGTCAACGCACGCAACCTCGTCCTGAAGGGCACCAGCGAGCCCAACGCCAGGGTCACCGTCGGATGGAGAGGTGGATCGGTGGCAGCCCTCACCGCCGCGACCGGCGCCTGGCAGGTCGCGACCGGCGTTCCCGAGGGCCCGGTCGCACTCAAGATCGTCGCGTCCGACCTGGCAGGCAACACTTCGGTGACGACGCGAAAGGTGATCGTCGACACGACGGCGCCGGCATTGCGGTTGGCGAAAGTCGCGCGGAAGATCACCGACACCGACGCGCCGGTCTTTACCGGGGCCATCACCGGCGAGTCGCCGGGGCGCGCAATCGTCGGGGCGAATATCAACGGCCGCGACGTCCTCGCTCGCCCGGGGGCCACCGGGGTCGACCAGAACGGTGACCCGGTCGCGGGCGTCACGTTCACCGGCAGGCAGTTCGCGCTGACCGTCGGGCGCATCCCGCAGGGACAGAACGCCGTCAAGGTGTTCGTCCGCGACCCCGCCGGCAACCTGACCGAGAAGGCACTCAAGCTCTTTGTCGACAGCACGGACGAATTCGGGACGCGCGACCTGGTCAAGGGAGCGCGGGGCGACGACGTCAAGACTCTGCAGCGGCAACTGCGCGAGCGTGGCTTCAAGCGGACCAAGGTCACCGGCGTCTATGACACCCAGACGGTGCGCGGTGTCCGCAACTACCAGCGGGTCCACGACATCGCGCAATCCGGCGTGTTCGGACCGAACACCCGTACCGCGTTCGTGGGCAGGATCGTCGTCAACCTGACCAAGTTCCGGGTGTCGCTGGTGCGGGACGGCAAGCGCGTCGTGACGTTCAAGATCGCGCACGGCACGGCCCGCTACCCCACACCGACCGGCACGTATCGCATCGTCAACAAGCAGAGCGACCCGACTTGGACCCCGCCACCGGACAGCGACTGGGCCAAGGGCCTCGGCCCGGTCCCGCCGGGTCCGGGCAACCCGCTCGGCACACGTTGGATGGGGACGTCGGCGCCGTACGTCGGCCTCCACGGGACCCCGGCTGCAAGCTCGATCGGCACGCGCGCGAGCCACGGCTGCATTCGGATGCGCATTCCCGATGCCGAAGCCCTGTACGAAGAGGTCGCCGTCGGCATGCCGATCACGATCTCGTATTGAGCCTCGTCGAGCTGACCGAGTCGAACTGGCACGACGCGGTCGAGGCCAGCCCGTTACCGGTGCTCGTCGACGTCTGGGCGCCATGGTGCGTGCCATGCCGAAAGGTCACGCCGATCGTCGAGCAACTGGCAGTCGAGTGGGACGGAAGATTGACGGTGGGCACGTTGAACGGCGACGATTCCCCGCGACTGATGGCCCGCTACCAGGTGCTGTCACTGCCGACGCTGCTCGTGCTGTCGGGCGGCGCGGAGGTGGCACGAGTCGTCGGTGTGCCGAAGATGGATAAGCTGCGAGCCGTTGTCGAGCAGCACATGGAGAGCAACTGAATGGCGATTTATTTCAGCATCGGGTTCTGTCAACCGTTCGCGAAGATGTCCACGGAACGGGTGGCCGGCTTCGAAAGCGTGGAGATCGTGAGCGCAGACGGCGACATCGTCGGCGTCCGCATCGAGGACCCGCGCGAGATCTTGCGCCTGGACGAGCTGATCACGACGCTCAACCTGGACGCCGAACGGATGTGGTCCCGGGTGCGCGCCGACGACGACGTCTTGATCGGCCGACGGCAAGCCACCTGGGGCGGCGGCGGGGCATAACGCTCGACAACGGTCCACCGA
>JANMDV010000055.1:0-2410 GCA_031376485.1 Actinomycetota bacterium | reverse complement strand
CATGGCGGTGGCAGACCCACTTCAGCAGGACGTCGACCTGGACCTTTTCCAGGGACCGTTCGATCTGTTGCTCACGCTCGTCATCCGCGAGGAAGTAGATCTGTTCGAGCTGCCGCTGGCTGAGTTGATCCACGCAGCGCTCGGTGAGCACGCGGGCGAGCGCTGGGACGCAGCGACCACGAGTGAGCTGGTCGTGGTGCTGGCCGCGATGGCCGAGCTGAAGGCGCGCCGGCTGCTCGGCGAGCCCGAGGAGGACGAGCCCGACCCCGATGCAGCCGAGGCCCGGGAGCGGCTGGTCGCACGGCTCATCGCCTACGCGCCGTTCCAGGCAGCGGCGGCCTGGTTGGCGGAGCGGGCCGAAGCCACCGCAGGTGCGCGCTACCGCCGCGTGCCGCTCCAGCTCGGCCCCGCGCCTGCGCCGCCCAAGGGCGATCCGCGAGATCTGCTCGAGGCGCTCCACCGGATGCTGCATGCGCGCCCTGAGCCGTCGCTGACCCATATGGGGCAGGCGCGCGTCAGCATGCCCGAGCTTCTGGGTCGGCTCCGGGACGCCTTGGCGGCCGGCCGCGAGGTCAGCTTCGACGCGGTCGTCGACGGCCGGCCGGCGCTCGAAGAGGCCTTGACCCTGGTGGCGGCGCTCGAACTCGCTCGGCGTGGCGAAGTGCGGTTGAGCCAGGCCGTCCCGTTCGGCGACATCACCATCGTCCGCCGGTGACCGAGACGGCACGCAAGATCGAGGCCCTGCTGTTCCTGAGCCCCGAGCCCCTCCCACTCGACATCCTGGCCGATCTGGTCGAGGCCGACAGCGACGTGACGCAGAGCGCGATCGATGAGCTTGTTGAGCGCCACTCCGAGGCCGGGGGCCTCGAAATCACAGAGATCGCCGGTGGGTTTGCTCTGCGCACCCGTGCGGATCTGGAGGACGTGTGCGATCGGCTGCGCCGGCGACCGCCCGAGGACCGCTTGTCTCCGGCCGCGCTCGAGACCCTGGCCGTCGTCGCATACCTTGAGCCGGTCAGTCGGCCCGACATCGGACGTCTGCGCGGGGTGGCGGTCGACTCCACCGTGGCGAACCTGGTCGATCGCGGGCTCTTGGAAGAGGCCGGACGGATCGCGTCGACCGGTGCCATGCGCTACAGGACGACGCGAGCGTTCCAGGAGCGGTTCGGCCTTCGCGACGGTGGGGATCTGCCGCCGATCGAGCGGTTCGAGCTGTCCGGTCCGCAGGCCGATGAGCTTCGGGCCCGGCTCGTCGAGGCCGGTCACCTTTTGCAGGCGCCCACCGGTCTGCGCGAGGTACCGTCGCCGGTTGCGGCGGACGACGAATGAGGGTTCAACGCGCGCTGGCACTGGCAGGTGTGGCCAGCCGGCGGGCGGCGGAGCGGATGGTCGAGGCGGGACGCGTGACCGTCAACGGCCAGCTCGCTACGATCGGTCAGGACGTCTCCGACGGTGACGAGCTCGCGGTCGACGGTGCTCCGGTGGTCGCGGAGGAGACGCGCACGTACCTGCTGAACAAGCGGGTCGGCACCGTCGCGACCGTGACCGATCCTCAGGGGCGTCCCACGGTACTGGAGGGCATGCCGATCGATCTGCGCCTGTACCCCGTCGGACGCCTCGACCTCAACACGAGCGGCGTGCTCTTGATCACCAACGACGGCGAGCTTGCCCACCGGCTGATGCACCCGCGCTTCGAGGTGCCTAAGGTGTATGACGCGCTCGTCGAGGGACGCATCTCGGCCGACACGATCCGCGTGCTGCGCCGAGGTGTCGAGCTGGAGGACGGGATCACCCATCCCGCCCGGGTCGAGAAGATGGAGCGCCTGCATCCCGGCGGGACGTGGTTGCGCATCCAGATTACCGAGGGGCGCAACCGGCAAGTGCGCCGTATGTGCGAGGCAGTGGGACACCCGACGATGCGCCTCTTCCGATCCCGCTATGCCGGGCTCAGCGCCGGCAAGCTCGAGTTGGGCGAGCATCGCCTGCTGACGGGCGAGGAGTTGCGGCGCCTCGGGCGACTGGTGGAGCTGGAGCGATGAGCGCGCCGATCCTGCGGGCCGTCCGGGGCGCCATCACCGTGCCCGCCGACACGAGCGACGAGATCCGCGAAGGTACGTCAGCCCTTCTCAGGGCGCTCCTTGAGCGCAACGACCTGGACCACGACGACCTGGTCTCGATCATTTTCACCGTCACCCACGACCTGGTGTCGGACTTCCCGGCGGTCGCGGCCAGGGAGATCGGCCTGGCCAACGTTCCGCTCTTGTGCAGCCAGGAGATCCCTGTCGTCGGCTCGATGCCACGTTGCATCCGCGTGATGATCCATTGCTATGCGCCGTCGGAGCGCCAGATCCGCCACGTCTATCTGCGCGATGCCCGCCAACTGCGCCTCGACCTGCCCGAGTAGGACGGC
>JANMDV010000032.1:0-8394 GCA_031376485.1 Actinomycetota bacterium | reverse complement strand
GTCGTCAGGTCTCGACACGGCCCCGTTTCATGTGGCTGCGGGGTATGGAGTCCAGCCGCAGTCAGCGTTTGCGTGGCCCGCAGGGCCGGGAATAGGCCGCCCAAGTGCCGTGGTGAATGCGGCGAATAGTCGCCCCTACTTCGGTTCGGGTTCCAAGCGATAGCCGACGCCGTAACGGGTCTGGATGAACGTGTGACGCGATGCGGGCCGGTCGACCTTGTCACGCAGCCTTCGGACGAACACGTCGACGGTCCGGTCGCGGTGGGTTTCGCGCCGACCCCAGATGGCCTGCAGGAGCTCGTCGCGCGTCTGCACCTTGCCGCGGGCCAGGGCCAGGTGGTAGAGCAGTCGAAACTCCGTGGGTGTCAAACCGACGTTCGTGCCGTCGACATACGCTTCGACTGCGTGCGGGTCGATGCGCAGCTCGTCGATCTCGATGGGCTCGCCACGTTCAGCGCTCTGCGCCCGCACCCCGCGACGCGCGGCCGAGCGGACGCGCGCCACGAGTTCCTTCATCGAGAACGGTTTGACCAGGTAGTCGTCTGCCCCGAGTTCCAGGGCATGCACCCGGTCGTGTTCGGTCCCGCGTGCGCTGACGACCAGGATGGGCGTGCCGATTCCTTCAGCGCGCGCCGATTCGATGATCTTCCACCCGTCCATGCCGGGCAGCATCAGATCCAGCACGCAGACCTCCGGCTGCTCGTAGCGCAGGCGAGCGAGCGCCACCTTGCCGTCAGAGACCACGACCGGCTCGAAGTCGGCATTGGCCAGGTGTGACGCCATGCCCTGCGCGATCACCTGGTCGTCTTCGACGATCAACACTTTCGACATCGGGCCTCGGTGCTCCCTCTCGATACGCATCGCCACGTTCCCCGTCTGCACACGTCGTGAGGCACCTCGTGCCTCGCCGTTCTGTCGCGCTCACTCAAACTCGTGCCGTGTGCGGGGTGACCGCTTAGGATAGTGACGTTCGGTAGGCGCGCGATGGGTGTACGAGAGGTGACGAGCTGGTGACAGACGACGACGCAGTTCGCGGGCGGATCCTCATCGAGGAGAGCCCGGAGATCGTCGCCGTGCTCAATGATACGGGGGTGGTGTTGGCATGCAGCAGACGTGCTCGGGTGGAGGGCGTCGAGCGCGGCCAGACGCTTCCGGCGCACCTGATCCCTGCGAAGCGCGCGGATACCTCGTACACCGTCGCCGGGTCGTCCGAGACGTTGGTCTACTTCGGGGCGCCGGGGGAGCTCGCCGCGTATGAGGAGCTGCGGTCGGGCTTTACGGCGGCGGTGTCTCACGAGCTGCGCACGCCACTTGCACGCATGATGGTGCATCTGGAGTCCGCCGAGCTTCCAGGTGCGGACCTGGCGGCGCTCATCGAGCTGGCTCGTGCCGAGGTGGGGCAGGTGACCGAGCTGATCGACGAGGTGCTCTTCCTGAGCCAGCTCGAGACCGGGCACGAGATCGTCGGTCTCGGGGCGGCCCCCACCTTCCCTGTGCTGCAGGATGCTGCCCATGCGTTGGGCGAGCGGGCAGCGCGGGCCGGTTTGACGATTCGCGTCGACGGGCAGCCCGATCTGGAGCTGCCGTTGCGACCGCGTCTGCAGCGTGTGATCGCCGAGAACCTCGTTGAGAACGCCATCAGGTATGCCGGAGAGGGCGCACACGTCACCCTGTCGGTCGTGCGCATCGCGGGCGAAGTCGTCATGACCTGTGCCGATGACGGGATCGGTGTGGGCGACGCAGATCTGAGCCGTTTGTTCGAGAGGTTCTATCGTGCCGACAGGGCGCGCTCGTCACGCGGCACCGGCCTGGGTCTTGCCATCGTCAAGCACATCGTGGTCGCCGCAGCCGGTCGGGTCGACGCCCGGCGCGGCGCCAACGGCCGCGGCCTCGAAATCTCGCTCACATTCCCCGCCTGACCCTGCCGCCCCGAATCGACGCCCGGCCCGGGAAGGACCGCGTCGATCAGGGGTCCGGCGCCCTGATCCCGGGTGGCACCCCCGCCGACCCGGGCGGTCCGGACGGACAGGAGCCGGCAGTCGGTGCGAATGGCGTTCACCAGTTCGTCACATGACTGTCACATCCTCGACCCCCAATCGCCATGGGACGGTGTGGACACTGCGTCCATGAACCTTTCGAAAGGACGACGATGAGATCGAAAGCATTGGCGCTCGTTGCAATTGGTGTGATCGGTGCGGTGGCGGCGGGCTGTGGCGGCAGCGACAGCGGCACCGGCGGGGGTTCGGATGCCACGATCGAGGTCGACGGGTCGAGCACCGTTGCGCCGTACCTGACCCTGGCCGCCGAGGACTTCACGGGAGCCCAGGTGACCGTGGGTGTGTCCGGCACCGGCGGTGGGTTCGAACGCTTCTGCAAGGGCGAGACCGACATCTCCAACGCATCGCGTGCGATCAAGGACGAGGAGAAGGAGGCCTGCGCCACCGGCGGCGTCGAATACGCCGAGCTTCAAGTCGCCAACGACGGCATCGCGCTTGTCACGAACCCCGGTAACACGTGGGCCAAATGCCTGACGACCGATCAACTCAAGGTGATCTGGGCGCCCAAGTCGACCGTCACGACGTGGAAGGACGTCGACCCGAGCTTTCCAGCCGAGGAGGTCAAGCTCTTCGGCCCCGGCACCGACTCCGGCACGTTCGACTTCTTCACCAAGGAGATCAATGGCGAGGAGGGCGAGAGCCGCACCGACTACTCCCCCAGCGAGGACGACAACGTCACCGTCCAGGGCGTCTCCGGCGAGAAAGGCGGCCTCGGTTACTTCGGCCTCTCCTACTTCGAGGAGAACAAGACCAAGGTCGCGGTCCTCGGGGTCGACGGTGGCAAAGGCTGCGTCACGCCGAGCACCGCGACCGTGCAGGACGGGACCTATACTCCGCTTTCGCGTCCCCTGCTCGTCTATATCAAGAAGGCCTCGTTTGCCCGCCCGGAG
Source organism: Actinomycetota bacterium (assembly GCA_031376485.1). Taxonomy (GTDB): domain Bacteria; phylum Actinomycetota; class Thermoleophilia; order Miltoncostaeales; family Miltoncostaeaceae; genus CALMEC01. Next base: position 5,447 of record JANMDV010000032.1, on the reverse strand, counting down.
GTCAAGGACTTCCTGACCTACATCCTCGAAAACGAGGCGAAGATCGCCACCGAGGCCCTCTTCGTGCCGCTGACCCCGACCCAGTTGGACGGCGCCAAGGCCGCACTGGCTGCGATCGGCTAGGGCGGCTTCTCGCTTGGCCACCACCCCGATCTCTGCGCCGACGCTCCGGAGCGAGCGTCGGCGCTCCGGCGAGACGCTGGTCCGCGTCGGACTGGGTCTCGCCGCGCTCGTGTCGGTGCTGACGACGGTCGGGATCATCGTGTCGCTGCTCGTCCCTGCGGTGGAGTTCTTCCGCGAGGTCAACGTGCTCTCGTTCCTGTCTGGCACCGAGTGGACCCCGACGTTCAACAACGGGCAGTTCGGCGTCGTGCCGTTGCTGGTCGCGACGCTGCACGTCACGTTCTGGGCGAGCCTCGTCGCGCTCCCGGCGGGTCTCGGCACTGCGATCTATTTGAGCGAGTATGCGAGCGCACGGACCCGCGGAATCCTCAAACCCGTGCTCGAGGTCCTGGCGGGTGTGCCGACGGTCGTCTTCGGGTACTTCGCGTTGACGTTCCTGACGCCCCTCCTTCGCGACATCGGCCTGGGCGCCGAGATCTTCAACGTGCTGTCAGGAGGCCTCGTCGTCGGCATCATGCTCATTCCGACGGTCGCGTCGCTGTCGGAGGACGCCATGGCCGCCGTTCCGCACGGCTTGCGTGAGGGCGCCTACGCACTGGGGTCACGCAAGATGCACGTCGCGACGCGGGTGGTCGTCCCGGCCGCCACCTCGGGGATCATCGCGAGCTTCGTCCTGGCGATCTCCCGCGCGATCGGCGAGACGCTGATCGTCGCGATCGCGGTCGGCAGCGCCGCCAGGTTGACGCTCAACCCCCTGGACGGCGCCCAGACCATGACGGGGTTCATCGCGGCGGTCGGCCAGGGCGACATCCCGACCGGGTCGATCGAGTACAAGACGATCTTCGCCGTCGGCCTGCTCCTGTTTTGCATCACGTTCGTGATGAACATGTTCGCAATCCGGTTGGTGCGCCGGTTCCGTGAGGTGTACGAGTGAAACGGGACCTGCGTGGCGGCATCTTCAAGCTCGCGTTGCTCGCGTGCATCGGCATCGCGTTGGTGGCCCTGGGCGTGCTGCTCTTCGACATCGCCCGGCGCGGTGCGGGAGCGGTCGACGCGCAGCTTCTGGGCAACGGGCCCTCTGCTCGTCCCGGTCGGGCTGGTGCCCGTCCCGCCATCCTTGCGAGTGTCTACCTGGGCATATTGGTGATCGTGCTCGCCGTCCCGCTCGGGGTGGCGACCGCGGTCTACCTGGAGGAGTACGCGCGCAAGGACCGGTGGTACAACCGCCTGCTCGAACTCAACATCCAGAACCTGGCGGCGGTACCCTCGATCATCTACGGCATCCTGGGCTTGGCGTTCCTGGTCCGCGGACTCAACCTGGGCCGCGTGCTTCTGGCCGGTGCCCTGATCTTGACGCTGTTAGTGCTGCCCACCGTGATCATCGCCGCGCGCGAGGCCATCCGTGCCGTGCCCGACAACATTCGCCAGGGCGCGTACGCACTTGGGGCGACGCGCGGTCAGGTCGTGGCCCGGCAGGTGTTGCCCGCGTCGATCCCGGGCATCGCCACCGGCACGATCCTGGCCGTTTCGCGGGCCATCGGTGAGACCGCGCCGCTCCTTTTGATCGGGGCACTGACGTTCGTGGCGTTCGATCCGACGCTCTTCGGCGCGTTCACCGCGCTCCCCGTCCAGATCTTCCAGTGGACCGTTCGACCGCAGGAGGAGTTCAAAATCCTGGCCGCAGGTGCCATCATCGTGTTGCTCGGCTTGCTGGTCCTGTTGAATGCCACAGCGATCTGGCTTCGCAACAAGTACCAGAAGAGGTGGTGACGATCATCGAGCCGACGAAGGAGGTGGTGGGGATCGACCGGATTCGCGTAGAAGTGCCGACCGCGCCGGCAGACCCGTCGTCCTCGCGAGAGACCGTGTTCGACGTACGCGATCTGGCGGTCTTCTACGGCAAGACCCAGGCCATCCGCGACGTCTCGATCGAGATCGGCGCGCGCGTCATCACCGCCGTCATCGGGCCTTCCGGCTGCGGCAAGAGCACGTTCATCCGCTGCCTCAACCGCATGAACGACCTGGTCCCCGGCGCACGCATCGAGGGCGAGATCGCCTACAAGGGGACCAACCTGTACGGCCCCGGGGTGGACCCGGTGGAGGTGCGCAAGCGAATCGGGATGGTGTTCCAGAAACCAAACCCGTTCCCGAAGTCGATCTACGACAACATCGCCTTCGGTCCGCGCGTGCTTGACATGAGCGGCGACATGGACGAGCGTGTTGAGCGGGCACTCGTCCGGGCGGCGTTGTGGGACGAGGTCAAGGACCGGCTCAAGGACAACGCGCTCGGGCTGTCCGGAGGCCAGCAGCAGCGCTTGTGCATCGCGCGCGCGCTCGCGGTCGAACCCGACGTGCTGCTGATGGACGAGCCCGCCTCCGCGCTTGACCCCATCGCGACGACCAAGATCGAAGACCTCATGCAGGAACTCAAGAACGACTACTCGATCGTCATCGTCACCCACAACATGCAACAGGCTGCGCGCGTGGCCGATATGACCGCGTTCTTCAGTGTCGAGTTGGGCGACAACGGCGAGCGAACCGGCGTGTTGATCGAATACGACCAAACCCGCAAGATCTTCACGCAGCCGTCTGACAAGCGGACCGAGGATTACGTGACGGGACGGTTCGGATGAGAGTCACGTTCCACGAGCAACTCGATCTGGTCGCGGCGAACCTGCAGGAGGAGGGGGAGCTGGTCCTTCGCGGGCTCCGCGGGTGCCTCAACGCCCTTGAGCGCCAGGACGTGGAGTTGGCGAACGAGGTCATCGATTTCGACGACGAGATCGACGGGCAGTACCTCGGCATCGAGCAGGGCATCGAGATGCTCCTGGCGCTGCAGGCGCCGGTGGCAAGCGACCTGCGCCGCGTCATCGCGATGCTGCACGCCAACCTGCACCTGGAGCGCATCGGCGACTACTGCGTCACCATCGCCAAGATGGTCAAGCTCACGCAGGGACTCGAGGGCGATCAGGCGATGGTCGCGGCGTTCGGTGAGATGGGGACTCGGGCCGAGGAGATGATCCGCGTCGCGATGGACTCGCTCGCGACGCTGAACGCCGCCGAGGCCGAGTCGCTCATGCAGATGGACGAGCTGATCGACCGGGTCAACCGGCGCGCCGTCGGTCACGTGCTGGACCTGGGCCCCGATCTGGACACCCGCGAGTGGGGCCTTCGGATGTTGATTATCTCGCGATGCCTCGAGCGCATCGGCGATCACGCCGTCGACATCGGTGAGCAGGTCGCCTACGTCGTCACCGGTGAGCACCGCGAGTTCACCGACGCGTCTCACCCTTCGAGCTGACCAGCCGGTCGTCACCGAATTCCCGTCGTCGCCGTGGATGATGTCGGCCACGAGGATCGCGGAATGTCCGTACATCAGGTGTGCCGCGGCGTGTGGCGCTGGACGGTGCGCCACCCTGAATGGGACGGCGCAGCCGACTGGGACGAGGTCGTGGGGTCCGTGTATTGCGAGACGCCCGAGGCCGTCGTGGTCATCGATCCGCTCGTGCCGGACGGCCAGGAGGAAGCCGATGCTTTTTGGGGGGCGTTCGATCGCGATGTGGAGCGGACGGGCCTGCCGGTCGCGGTGCTCGTGACGTGCCGGTGGCACGTGCGAAGCGCCCGGGCGTTTCGCGACCGCCACCAGGCGCGCGTCTTTGCGCCGACCGCCACCGCACACCCGGCGGCGGGTGTCGTCACCGATCTCGTGCGCGACGGGGCCGTGGTCGTTCCGGGGGTGGTGGCACTCCTGACCGGATCGCCGGCGCCCAACGAGGAGTGCGTCTACATCCTGACCACCGCGCGGACGGCGGTTGTCGGCGACGTGCTGCTGGGCGACGCCGACGGCGGCCTTCGCGTGGCCGATGCCGGCTGGTATGCCAACAGCGAGGCCGAACGCGCGTGGTACCGCGAGGGCTTGGCGCCGTCCTTGCGGCGCATCACGGCCACAGGCCTGGACCACCTGCTCCCGGCGCACGGCGCTCCGGTTGGGCCCGATCCCACGGGCATGCTCAACGAGGTTCTGGCCCGACATGGCCGACGGGGCGGCACGTGATCCGCCGGATCGACGCGAGACGACCGGTCGACGCGACTTCGGCGACCGACCGACCGACCGGGTACGATCCCGACCAGGCCTCCGCCAAGGAGCAGGGCGATCAACGATCTTGACCCCGTGTGGGAACCGGTGGCGGCGCCCCAGGTGCTGGCCGAACCTGTCCGAGCGCGCCACGAGGGTCGTGGCATCGTCATCTCGGGCGGTACCGCCGGTATCGGCTTGGCTGCGGCCAAGCGGTTTGCCGGTGAGGGCGCGGCCGTATGGGTCATGGGTCGCCAGACCGACAGCGTCGCGCGTGCCCTGGGCGAGGTCGCGGCCGCCGGGGGCGCCGCCTGTGATGTCACCCAGGAGCTCGAGGTCGAGGAGGCCATCGCACAGGCGCGCGACCGGCTCGGCGCGATCGACGCCGCGTTCGTCAGCGCGGCGGTCCCCGGTGAGCAACAGGATGTGTTGGCGATGTCGGTCGAGGCATTTCGGCGGGTCCTGGACGTCAACCTGACCGGGGCATTCCTGGTTGCGCGCGCCGTCGCCCGCACCATGGCGCCGGGTGGGGCAATCGTCTTCAATGCGAGCGTCAACGGCCTGGTTGCCGAGCCCGGCCGAGCCGACTTCGCGGCGTCCAAAGCCGGGGTGATCCTGTTGGCGAAGTCGATGGCGCTCGACCTGGCCCCCCGCGGCATTACGGTCACCGCCATCTGCCCCGGCGACGTGCGCACGCGCTCCGTCGAGGAGCGTTTGAGCGATCCCCTCATATCGGCCGAGCACCTGGCCCGCATCCCCGCCGGCCGTATCGCCGAACCCGACGAGATCGCCGGCCTCGTCAGCTTTCTCTGTAGCCCCGACGCGGCCTACCTGACCGGTGCCGCGATCCCCGTCGACGGAGGCCGCACCGCGCGGTAAGTCAGCGTCAATGAACTACTACGACGTTAGGCGGACGGCGAGCGAAAAACCGAGCAATACGATGGTGGCGAGCCTCGCCGCTACTGGTCGTCACAACGATCTCGCCAGTGTCGTATCGCGACGGCTTGCAGCCGCCAACTGAAGCGTGGGTCTGGCACGGGCATCATGAGGCAGTAATTCCACCACGCCGTGGCGAATTATCCGCCACCGTATGGCGAATTATCCGCCGACGGCTATCATTTCGAGCATGTATCCCCGCCACTTGGAGTTCGTCGTCCAACATGCGCTGGAGCGCACGCCTGTCGTCATGATCGTGGGGGCGCGGCAAACGGGAAAGAGTACGCTGGTCAAACGTTTCGACGCTCCTGGA
>JANMDV010000278.1:0-9436 GCA_031376485.1 Actinomycetota bacterium | reverse complement strand
CCCGGCTGCGTTGCGGTGTAGCGCAACGTCTCTGTGGTGCCCGGCCCCAGCGCCGTCGCAGCGAGCCAGTCACGGGCATAGGTCCCACCAGGGACGAACGCGGGCGCTCCCGGGCGCCAGACGACCAGGTCCAGATCCGAGCCTTCGCTGCCGGCCACGTCGAGTTGGAGCGTGTCACCCGCCGCCATCGCGACGCGGTAATCGTCCTTGGCGTCGGCATACGCCTCGACGGTCGCATCGACGGATGCCTCGCCCGCCGCCGGTCCGGCCAGCAGAGGAGGCCAGCGCGCCGCCTGGGCCGCATCGTCGTTCGGTTCGGCCCCGTCCTTGACGGGAGGGCGCATGGCCAATGCCGCGGCAAGGTCGAGTTGACCCCACCCCGTCTCGGCATCCCGGCCGGGCGCACCAACGTCGTCGGCACTGGACAGCAGGATGTCCCGGAGTTGTGACACGTCGAGTGCAGGTCGGCGCGACAGCAGGCGCGCTGCGGCCCCGGACACGATGGCGGTCGCCATCGACGTCCCAGTGCGGCGCGAAAGCCGTCCCCGCGGCGCCGTCGACAGGATCCGTTTACCCGGCGCCGCCAGCGCAACCTGTGGGCCCTGCGTCGATTCGGGGATGACTTGGCCGTCCCCGCCGACCCCGGCGACGGTCAGCACGTGGCGGTACGCACCCGGGTATTCGCGCTGATTGCCGCCCGTTCCACTGTTGCCGGCGGCCGCGGTCACCAACACGCCCGCACGGCGCGCATCGAGTATCGCGTTCTGCTCGAGCTGTGAGAACCCGGAGCCACCGAACGACAGGTTGATGATCTTGGCGCCGCTCACCGTCGCCGCACGGATGCCGCGCACGAGCGTCGACGTACTCGCCCGTCCCTGCGCGTCGGCGATCTTGACGATCATCAGGCGCGCGTTGGCAACGCCGGCGATCCCCAAACCGTTGCCCGTCGTCGCCGCGATGATCCCCGCGACGTGAGTACCGTGCCCCGACCGGTCGATCAGGGGCGTGTCATCGACGAAGGACCGCGCCAGATCGACGAGAAGAGCGCCGCGCAGGTCCGCCGATCGGCCATCCGCTCCGGTATCGAGCACAGCGACCAGGGGCCGACGCACTCCCTCTGGAGGGCTCCAGTGGATCTGCGCCAGATGCGCTTGGGCGGACACCTTCGGGTCAACGCCACCCATGCGTCGCCGGTCGCGGTTGGGCTCCACCGCCCGCACCCCTGGAAGGACACGGAACTCGGCCGCTCGCTGCCCCGGTCGCAGAGGAACGATCCAGACCTCCCCACCCGGATACAGCCGATCGCGGCCGGGTCCGAGCACAGCGGCGTCGACGCCCGGGGCGAGCGTGACGAGCGCGTGCGCGGGTTGTGGCGGCGGGACCGCAGGCGGCGCTGCGATCAGCGGCGAAACCGCAATCCGACCGCGATGAAGAGCGTGATGATCACAACGACCAACACCGCGGCGAGGACGAGCTGCAAGAACCCGAGCAGAAGGGGAAGCGCGATCACCATCGCCTGGGCGATCCCCGCGATGATCATCAGATCTCGGCCGAGCCCCGGCGCGAGCCGTCCCGACAGCGCGATACACGCCGCGAGCAGGGCGCCCACCAGGACGACCGCGAGCCACCGCGACGGGTCGAACGCCAGATACGTGACGACCTCTGCCAGCGCGAGTCCGCCCGCAATGGCAAGCCGACGGGAATGGATTCCGGGATGGCGGAGCCGAGCCGGCGGCGCAGCGGAATCGTCGATCGTGATGACCGGGTGATCCACGATTCGAGTGTAGCGCTGACGACGATCAAAGGCCGCTGCCACGGGTTTGTCTGCGGGTCCGGATCTCCGTCGAAGGTCAGTCCGGGTCGCGCGACGAGCCCGTCACCGCGTGGGCGTCGGACAGTTGATTGGCGGCCAGCCGAGCGGCGGACAGATCATCGAAAAGGCCCGCCACCGCTGATCCGCTGCCGCACAGGAGCGTGGCTCGCGACCCGGTTGACGTGAGCCGCCTCGCGAACGTCTCGAGGTCAGGCGCGAGCGACATCGCCGCAGGCCACAGGTCGTTGCGCACCCATCCGGCGAGCGCCGGCATCATTGCCGGCGGTGGGTCGACGGCGTCGTCCGGCGCAGGTGGCGGAATCCTGTCGAATGCGCGGTAGACGTCGGCCGTCGCCAAGCCGAATGGGGCTGCGATGATGACGGCGCCGAAACTCGGCATGGGAGCCGGGGTCAGGCGTTCGCCGCGGCCCTCGGCCCACTGCGCTCCGCCCCGGATGAAAAAAGGGACGTCGGAGCCGATCTGGGCCGCGACCCCCTCAAGCGCCGCGTGATCGAGCCCTAGCCCGAACAGGCGGTTGGCACCGACCAAGGTTGCGGCAGCGTCGCTTGAGCCACCCCCCAAGCCCGCCTGCATGGGAATGCGTTTCTCGATCTCAACCGCGCACGACAGTGCGCGGCCCGTCGCCCCCTCCAGCGCCTCCAGCGCATGCCATGCCAGGTTCGCACGATCGTCCAGGCCGTCGCACTGAACGGCCCGCCGGGATGCGGCGCTGAGGGTGACGGTGTCGGCCAGACCGTCGAGCGTGACCATCAGCGACCTGATCGGGTGATAGCCGTCCGGCTGCAGGGATCCCACCAGCAGACGCAGGTTCAGCTTGGCGGGCGCGGACAGCGTCACGCGGTCCATGCGAGTTCCTTCGCGAGATCGACAAACACCGGCGGCGCCAGCTCCTGCGCCCGCACGGTCGGTGACAGACCGCGCGCGCCGAGCGCCACAAGGACCCGGGCCTTGTCGGCGCCTGCCGACGCCAGCGCGTTGACCAGGGTCTTGCGCCGCTGGGCGAACGCCGCATGCACCAGCGCGCGCACCGCGGGTGACGGTCCCGCGCCGATGCGCTCCAGACCGACGATGGCCGACTGCACCCGTGGCCTGGGCATAAAGACCTCTGTGCCCACCGGGCGCAGAAAGAACGACCGGCACGCGAGCTGCAGCAGGACCGACGGCCCGCCGTAGGCTGACGAGCCAACCGGTGCCGCCCAACGGTCGGCGACTTCACGCTGCACCATCACGGCCCACACCTGGATCTGCGGCAGGCGCCAGGTCGACTCCAACACGATCGGCGTCGCTATCGAGTACGGCAGGTTCGCCACCATCCGCGTGGGCGCAGGATCGAGCGCCTCGAGATCGAGACGCAGTGCGTCAGCCCACTGCAGGTGGACGTTGCCGATGCCCGCCAATACCTCGGCCAAGACCGGCTCCAAGCGTCGGTCAATCTCGACCGCGTGCACCGTTCGCGCCGCACGCGCAAGCGCGATGGTCAGCGTGCCGATCCCCGGGCCGATCTCGAGCACCACGTCATCCGGCCCGACCCGGCCCTGGCGCACCGCCAGATCGACCAGGTTTTCGTCGAGCAGGAAGTGCTGGCCCAGATCGGTATCGGGGCGAACTCCGTGGGCCTGCAACAGACGCGCGGTCCCGACCCGGTCGGGCTTCGGGCCGGTCAGGCCTTTCGGGTCTGTCACAAGAGGACTGCGGCCGTCTGACGGCTGCAAACCGTCGTCATGCTGCGTCGGCGGCATCGCCGTTACCACCAGCAGCGGCGACGGGCCGTCGACACCGTCTCTCCCATTTTTCGCTCGTCATCTGGACGCAGTCCATTGTCGTGTGACAGACCCCTACCAGCCGAAGACGCGGGCGGAGTTGGCGGTGGTTTCGGTATCAAGCGTCTCGGGATCCTCGCGGCGAAGGTCGGCGAGGTACCGCAGCGTGTGCGCAACATTGGCGGGGCGGTTCGGCTTGCCGCGGTGCGGGACTGGCGCCAGATAGGGCGCATCGGTCTCGACCAGCAGGAACTCCGGCGGGATCCGTCGCGCGGCATCCTGCAGGTCGGTCGCACTGGGATAGGTCAGCTGCCCGGCGAAGCTCATGTAGTAGCCGCGCTCGACGACCTCCTCGACGCGGTCCACCATGCTGAAGCAATGCAGGATGACCGGAGTCCCCTCGGCCTCGCGGGCGAGCACGGCCATCGTGTCGTCATCGGCCGCGCGCGTGTGGATGACCAACGGCAAGCCGATTTCGCGGGCCAGGCCGATCTGGGCGACGAACGCACGCATCTGCGCTTCGGGTCTGGCATGCTCGCGAAAGTAGTCCAGGCCGCACTCGCCGATCGCGACGACCTTGGGATGGTCGGCAAGGCCACCGATCCATTCGTGATCCCGGCGCGTGAACTGGTCGGCATCGTGCGGGTGGACGCCGATCGCCGCGTAGACCTGTTCGAACTCCTCGGCCAGCTCGATTGCACGCTCGCTCGACGCACGTCCGCATCCGATCGTGACGATGCGCTCGACACCCGCCTCGACGGCCTGCTCGACCAGATCGGCCGGAGGGTCGTCGCACGACGCCAGATGAGTGTGGGAATCGACGATGGCCGTTACACCGCGTCGGGTTCGATCCTGGGAAACAGCGGGCCGATGGGCGCGACCGTTGCGCCGGGGCGCCCCCCGCCCCACTCGACAGCCGCGAGCGACGTCGCCGCGCTGTCCTGCCCCAGGGCGGCCAGCGCGCGTTCGGCCGAGCCGGGCATGTAGGGCCACAACAGGATTGCGACGACGCGAAGGCCCTCCGCCAACGTCATCAACACCTGGTCCAGTTCGCCGGCGCGCGCTTCGTCTTTGGCGAGCACCCACGGCGCGCGTTCCTCGACGAGTTGGTTGAGACGGCGTACGAGCTTCCACGCCTCTTCGGCGGCGCCGGTCACGTCGGCGGCGTCGAACGCCGCTGTGACGGCGGCGACACGTTCTGCCAGGTCCGACGCCAACACCGCGTCCGCACCGCCATCGGCGGGGACGACGCCGGCGCGGTAGCGCCCGATCATGCTGACGGTGCGGTTCAACAGGTTGCCCAACTCGTTGGCAAGCTCGCTGTGGTAGCGGCCGTCGAACCCCTCGTCGGTGAAGGGCCCGTCTTCGCCGAAGCGGATCTCGCGTGCCAGGTACCAGCGCAGCGCGTCGATGCCGTAGCGCTCCACGTACGGAAGCGGGTCGATCAGGTTGCCGGTCGTCTTGCTGAGCCGCTCGCCGCCCTTCAGCACGAAGCCGTGGATGAAAAGACCGCCCGGCGGCTCGAGGCCCGCCGCCATCAGGAGTGCGGGCCAGATGACCGCGTGGAACTTGAGAATGTCCTTGCCCAGCACCTGCAGGTCGGCGGGCCACAGCCGTTCGGTCAGATCCTGGCCCGGCCGCGCGTAGGCGAGCGCCGTGTAGTAGTTGAGCAGGGCGTCCACCCAAACGTAGACCACGTGTTCCGGGTCCCAGGGAACCGGGACGCCCCACGTCACGTTGGCCCGCGAGATCGAGATGTCCTCGACTTGTTCGGCGATGCGTCTGGCCTCGTTGAGCCGGTTCGTCGGCCGCACGAACCGCGGGTTGTCGTCATAGAGGGCGAGCAGCCGGTCGCGGTAGGCAGACAACCGGAAGAACCAGTTCTCCTCCTCCACCCACTCGACCGGCCGGCGATGCTCCGGGCAGAGCACACCGTCGATCAGGTCACCTTCGCTGTAGAACGCCTCGCACGATGTGCAGTACCAACCACCGTACGAGCCCTTGTAGATGTCACCGGCCGCGTAGATGCGCTCCAGCACCGCCTGCACCCCGGCGCCGTGTTTGGCATCGGTCGTACGGATGAAGAAGTCGTGCGACAGGCCGAACGTTCCCCACAACTCGCGGAACCGGGCCGAGATGACGTCGGTGTGGTCCTTGGGCGACCGGCCGAGTTCCTCCGCAGCGCGCGCGATCTTGTCGCCGTGCTCGTCAGTGCCGGTCAGGAAGAACACCTCGTCGCCACGCTGGCGGTGGTGGCGCGCAAGGATGTCGCTCATGATCGTCGTGTACGCGTGGCCGACATGCGGCTCGGCGTTGACGTAGTAGATCGGCGTGGTGATGTAGAAGCGACCGGGCAAGGCCGTAGAGTCTACAAGTGACATTTTCGCTTCCGCCGCCGTTCGAAACGGCCCTGACCGAACTGGCCGTAGGCCTGGACGGCGCCGGGCTCGATTGGGTCGTCGGCGGCAGCACCGCCCGCGCGCTCCTGGGCTTCTCGGTGACGCCGCAGGACCTCGACATCGAGGTTGCCGAGGACGTGACGCATGCAGCCGCGGTCTGCCTCGGTCTGGTCGAGCATTCCGAGCGCGATACGCGGGTCACGTCGCTGCGCGCGCAGGGAACCTGGCAGGGGGTGCCGGTCGACGTCAACGGCGGGCTGACGTTCCACGGGCCCGGCGGCAACCTGCACGCCGACTACCCGCTGCTGCGGCTCTTCGCCAAGCCCGTCGCAGTGGGCGGACGCACCGTCTGGGTCGCCCCGGTCGAGGAGCAGATCGCGCGGTCGGTCGTCGCGGGCGCCGCCGACCGCCTGGACCGCATCGCCGACGAGCGCCCCGCCGGGTACATCGTCGACGACCTTTACTTGTCACTGCGCTTGGCGGCGGCGAGTGCCTCGCGGTAGGCGGCGTTCCGCGCACCAAGCCCGAGTTGCGCCACAACGTCCGCTGCCCGCGCAGGGCTGAGGCCCGCCTCCAGCAACACGGCCACCGACTGGATCATCCGGTCCTCGTCGACGTCGGCGGGAACGACCGCCGGCCCGATGACCATCGTGACCTCGCCGTGGGGGGCTTCGGCATAGCGGCCCGCAAGTTCGGCTGCCGTGCCGCAAACGACCTCCTCGTGCATCTTCGTCAGCTCGCGACACACCGCGACCCGGCGCTCGGGATCGAACGCGGCGAGCGCGGCGAGCAATGCTCCGACGCGTCGCGGGCTCTCGAACCCCACCAGGCTTCCGGCCCAGTCGCCGTACCGTGAAAACAGCGCCGTGCGTTCGCCCGCCTTGCGTGGGAAGAACCCGACGAACGCAAACGGCTCGACCGGCAGACCCGATGCCACGAGCGCCGCCTCGACCGCACTTGGACCGGGGACGACGCTGACGACGATCCCGGCCTCGAGTGCGGCAGCGACGACGCGCCGCCCGGGATCGCTGATGCCCGGCATCCCCGCGTCACTGACCAACGCGACCACCGCGCCGTCCTGCATCCGCCGCACCAGGTCGTCGGCGCGGCCGGCCTCATTGTGGGCATGCACCGGCACCATCGACACCGAGGACCCGGCGTGCCGGAGCAACGTCGCCGTGCGTCGGGTGTCCTCGCACGCGACGACGTCGGCATCGCGCAACGCCGCAGCCGCGCGGGGCGAAAGGTCGTCCAGGTTGCCGATCGGTGTAGCGATGACCAGAAGCCGCCCTGGTTCACTCATCCCTGGAACCGGGGAAAACCCGAACACCATCTCGCTCGGCGCTGACTCACCATCCCGGCACAGCAGTCACTTCGCGACGTGCCCTTGCTCGACAAGATCCCAGGCGAACAATCCTGCGCCGATCGCACCGGCACGTGGACCGAGTGCCGCGAGGACGACCCGGGCCTGGGCGTTCGGCGGCAACGCGCGGGATCGGTACTCGTCGGTTGCGGGCCCCAACAGCAGATCGCCTGCCGCACCGACGCCGCCACCGATCACAAACGCATCGGGGTTGAAGATGTTGGCCAGGCTCGAAAGACCGACACCCAAATAGCGCCCGGCGCGATCGAGCACGGCGAGCGCCGTCGCATCACCCTGACGTGCGAGATCCACGACCTGCTCGGCCGACATACCGGCGTCACGCGCGATGGCGGTGCCGCTGCACATCGTCTCGAGGCATCCCCGGTTGGGGCAGTTGCGCTGGCAACGTGGGCCGTCAGCCTGCACCACCATGTGCCCCAGCTCGGCGCCGGTGCCGCTGCCGCCACGAAAGATCTTGTCCGCGACGATGACGCCGCCGCCGACACCGGTTCCGACGGTCAACATGACGATGTCGCCGTGCTCGCGTCCCGCGCCGACGCGATGTTCGGCCAGGGCCGCCACGTTGGCGTCGTTCTCAAGGGCGACCGGAATGCCCAGTTGTTCGCGCAGCTCGGCCCGCACGTCGATGTCGGCCAGATCGATGTTGGCGCTCATCTGGACCCGCCCCGTGCGGCTGTCGATGAGCGACGGCAAGCCGATGCCGACGGCCAGTATTTCCTCACCGCTTTCGGCCTGCAGGCGCCCGACCAGATCAGCGACCGCGGCAACGAGTTGGGCTCCCGCGACCGGAGTCGCAACGGTCAACGACGCGCGCAGCGAACTGTCGCGGGCCACCACGGCCCCCGCGATCTTCGTACCTCCGACGTCGACTCCGATAACCACCGCAAGAACCCTCCGCGCATGGGGACCCGAACCGGGACGCTACCATCGTCCCCGAGTGAGCCCTCCGCCCAAGAAGCCGTACCGGCGATTCCGCGCGCATGGTCGCGCCCAGGACGATCCGGCGGCCGATCTGGACGCGCTGCGGGAGCTCAACACGGCAACGCCGAAGCAACGGGACCGCAGTCCTGCACGGCAGGCGCCGCAGCCGAGGGGGCCACGCCCACCGCGACCGCCCGTCCGGCGGCGGTGGTGGTCGCTGCGCGGTGTCGGACCCGGCGGCGTCGTCGCGCGGATCGTGGGGGTGTTGCTGGTTCTCGTCGTCGGGTGGGCGACGCTGGGCTACTTCGCGCTGCGCGGCGCGGCTTCTGACGCCAACTCACGTATCTCGTCGACCGCCCGCAGGGCGCTGGCCGACCCCAAGGGGGGCTTGCTCGGCACCCCGCAGAACATCCTCGTCCTGGGCTCCGACGCCGACCGTGACCGCACCGGCGCGCGGGCGGACACGATCCTGGTGATGCGGACCGATCCTGACGCGGGGAAGATCCGATACCTGTCGATCCCACGTGATCTGCGGGTGGAGTACCCAGGGCAGGGACACGTCAAGATCGGCGAGACGTTCGCCTACGGCGGCAACCGCGGCGTCATCCGTGCGATCAATCAGGAGATTGGGCTCCCGATCCACCACATCATGGTGCTCGACTTCAAGGGCGTGTCCAAGATGGTCGAGGCGGTGGGCGGCGTCGAGATCCAGAATCCGTTCAACCTTCGCGACTGCGCCTACCCGGGTGGCAAGAACGTCAGCTTTGCCCGCGGCAAGCTCGCGCTGGATGGCGACCAGGCGCTGGTCTACTCACGCGTGCGAAGCTGCGACGGCGACCTGGAGCGGGCCCGCCGCCAGCAGATCGTCCTTGCCGCAATCCAGTCCAAGGTCCTGTCCTGGTCGCGAATTCCCACGGCACCGTGGCGCGGAGCGCGCATGATCCGTGCCATGTCCACCGACATGTCCGCGACCGACCTGGCGAAGCTCGGATGGCTGCAGGGACGATTGAAGACCGGCCCCAAGGACCGCGACGTGCTCGCGGGCGACCCCACCAGCATCGGCGGAATCTTCTACTTCCTGCTCGATCCCGATCGCGCGGAGCAGCAACTGCGACGATTCGAGGGACGCGGGTAGCC
>JANMDV010000261.1:0-3618 GCA_031376485.1 Actinomycetota bacterium | reverse complement strand
CCGGTTGGGCTGTGGTGGCGCCGTCAGGTGCCTGAGAGAGCAGCGGGAGCGGCATCAGGTCGACCAGGACGCCGACATCCTCGCGCCATTCGGCCATGACGGGCAGTCCGTCCTCGACGCGGTGAATCGACGGGGCACCGACCGCCACGGCCGAGACCGCGCTGAAGAGCGACATCTGCCCGTCCCCACCGCCCCGTTCGACGGGCTCGTCGAACACCCCGGCGCCTGCGACCTCCTCTGCCTCGTCGTCGCGTCGCAGACTGTGGCGGCGTTGGATCGTGATGGCAAGCGCGTGTGCGCGAAGCCGTGGATCGTCGGGGATGAACATGTAGCTGGGTTGTGCGCCCAAGCCACGCGTCCATCGCACCAGCCGACCGACGGCCTGGCGGAAGAACAGCTCCGTGGTGGTCGTCGTGGCGAACACTCCGACGCGCAGGCGGGGGATGTCCACCCCCTCCGACACCATCCGCACCGCCACAAGCCACGGTTCAGTGCCATGCGTGAACGTGGCGATCCGTCGCGACGAGGCGGAGTCCTCCGACACCACCAGGGCCGCAGCGGTGCCGGTGTGTCTGCGCAGGAGCTCGGCGACGGCGCGTGCGTGGTCCTGGTCAATCGCGATCACCAGTCCGGCGGCGCCCGGATGCGTGCGCCGCACCTCCATGAGCTGACGGTGCGCGCGCGCGAGCACGTCCGGCAACCACTCCCCGTCGGTCGACAACGCGGTGCGCAGGCGACGGGCGGTGCGCGCGGCATCGAGCGCGTCGTCAAACGAGGCCCCGGCAAGGGATCCGTCCGCGTCGATCCACTCCATCTCGCCGTCGATACGCGGGAATCGGACGGGGCGGACCACCGAACGGTCGGCGAGCGCGTCGCCGTACCCGTATTCGACATCCGGTTGGGCGAGTCCGGAATCGTCATAGCGCACGAACGGGATCGCGCGGGTGTCGGAGCGAAACGGCGTGCCCGACAGGCACAACCGAACGCGGGCATCTGTGAACGCAGTCAGAACCGCGTCGCCCCAGGCGCGATCCCCCCCGGCGTGGTGGACCTCGTCGAGAACGACGAACGCGTCGCGCGACAGGGAGGCGAATGCCCCGGCACTCGTCGCGACCTGTTGGTACGTGGTAACGAGCCCATGGGTATCAGCGGGCAAGCGTCCGTCGCGGGCGCTCCAGCTCGTCTCCAGGTGAAGGTCGAGCGCCTCGGCCGCATCGGCCCACTGGGTCTTGAGGTGCTGGGTGGGAACGACGACCACGAGCCGCCGTCCGGGCGCCTCGGCGAGCGCTTGTCGTGCGGCGACGAGGGCGAGGGTGGTCTTGCCCGCGCCAGGAGTCGCGACTGCCAGGAAGTCGGGGCGTTCACGCGCACGGAACTGGTCGAGCGCGGATTTCTGCCAGCGCCGAAGGTGGACGGTCCTCACGACCGATGTGGGGGCGAGGTGAGCAGCGGGCGAGCATATGCGGTCCAACGGACGGCCGTTGATCCGGACGCGCCAGGCTTGTCGCCGCCTCCGTGGTTAGCATCAGGTTGGTGTCCGCTCCAAACGACGTCAGCCCGGATGACTTTCGCGCCGCTCTCGCCCGTTGGCCGAGTGGCGTGACGATCGTGACCGCCGCCGGTCCCGTCGGAATGACGGTGTCGGCGTTCTGCTCGCTGTCGCTCAATCCGCCGCTCGTCTTGGTGTCGCTGGCGCAGGCGGCCACCATGCACGATCCGGTGCTCGCAGCCGATGGGTTCGCGGTACACATCCTCGAGCATGACCAACCGGAGCTCTCCACCCGGTTCGCGACACCGGTCGACCGGTTCGATGGGCTCGCATATGACACCGGTCCGTTCGGCGCGCCACTGCTGCACGGCGGGGTCGCCCGGCTCGTCTGTAAAAAGCACGCGACTGCGGATGGTGGCGATCACACGATCTTGATCGGACGCGTTGTGCAGGTCGACGCGCATGCGGGCGAGCCGTTGCTCTACTACCGTGGGGCCTACCGTTGTCTGGCGCCTCTCGATGGCTAGTACCGCGGGACCCCGGGCCGACCAACCCATCGGGATGTTCGACTCTGGGGTCGGAGGGCTGACGGTGTTGGAAGAGTGCCTCGTTGCTCTTCCCGCCGAGGACTTTGTCTACTACGGCGACACGGCGTGGTTTCCCTATGGCGAGAAGTCCCGTGCCGAGCTTCGCTACCGCGCGCAGGCCATCGGCGAATGGCTCATCGCCGAGGGGGCCAAACTCGTGGTCGTTGCATGCAACACCGCGACCGCCGCCGCCCTTGAGCACCTGCAGCAGCACCTGGACGTCCCGGTGATGGGCGTCATGGCGCCCGAAGCGCGCGCTGCTGCCCAAACCACGCGAAACCGCAGGGTCGGTCTGCTCGCCACCGAGGCCACCGTCGCCAGCGGCAGCTACGAGCGCATGATCCTGGCCAACGACGCGGGAGTCACCGTCACCTCGGTCGCATGCCCGCGCCTGGCGCCGGCCATCCAGCACGGGGCGAGCTGGGACGACGAGATCGTCGACATGGTGCGCGATTACACCGAGCCGCTCCGCGTCGCGCAAGTCGACACCGTCATTCTCGGCTGCACACACTATCCGATGGTCGAGAAACTACTGCGCCGCCAACTGCAGGGCGTCGAGATCATCAAAGCGGGGGAGGAATTGGCCCGAGAGGTCGCTGACACGCTGCGGCGGCGCGATCTGCTGCGGATGTCGGGACGAGAGGGCGGCTACCGTTTCGCCTGCAGCGGCGACCCCGACATCTTTCGCGACGTCGGCGGCCGGTTCCTCCAGATGCCCTTGGGCGACGTGATCCGAGTCGAGCCGGTCATGTCAGCGCGGCGATGACGGTGCGTGCCGACAAAACGGCGTTGGTCCGCGCGCTGTGGAACGGCGCCGCCGATGTCTATGACCAGGCGATCACACCGGCCCTGTCGGATGCCCACCACGCCCTGCTGCGGGTGCTGGAGCCGTCGCCGGGTGAGCAGGTGCTGGACCTGGGCTGCGGCACAGGTCGAATGGGCGAGCTGGTCGCGCAGACGGGCGCGACAGTGGCAGCCGCGGTGGACCTGGCCCCCGAGATGGTCGTCCGAGCCCGCCGTCGCCTGGAGTCACGGGGCATCGCCGTTGGCGTGATGGATGCGCAGGCCCTGACGTTCGCCGACGCCGGGTTCGACGCGGTCGTGGCCGGGTTCAGCCTCATGTTCTGCCCCGATCCCCTGGCCGCCTTGCGCGAGGCGCGACGCGTGTTGCGCCCGGGAGGGCGCCTCGCGATGAGCGTGTGGGGGCTCCCCGAGGAGTGCGACACCGTCCGGGTCGGTCGCGTGACCGCGAGCTTCGGCGAAGGGGCGCTGCCCGACACGCCCACCGGCCAGTCCCTCGGCGACCCGGCGCACCTGCGCAAGCTTCTGGAGGAGGCCGGGTTCGCGTCGGTCGACATGCGCTCCCAGGTGATGCGTCTGCGTTACCCGGGCCCCGACGCGTGCTGGGCGGCCGTGCTCCACGTCCACGGTGCGCGCATTCCGTCCCAACGGCTCGCCGATGCCGAGGCTGCGACCCGCGCCCAGATCGCCGCCATCGGACTGCCCCTCCACAATCGCGCCTGGTTCGTGCGCGCAAGCTGA
>JANMDV010000220.1:0-2048 GCA_031376485.1 Actinomycetota bacterium | reverse complement strand
CACCGCGCGCAACAGCAGCCGTTGGTAGGCGGGTCCCTGCACGACGAAGCCCGACGCCAGGGCGGCGGCTGCGGCGTCGGCCTCGGCCTGGTCGACATACGGTCGGGTCAGAGGCACTCGCTCGACAATCGCCGGTCTCATGAAACCAGCGCGTGCTCGCGATACCAGGCGAGCGTCCGTTCGAGTCCGTCGTCCAGATCGACAGCCGGCTCCCACTCCAGAACCTCGCGCGCCTTGGCGATGTCCGGGATGCGGATCTCGACGTCGGAGTATTCGATCGGCTTGTACGTGATTGCGGAGGTGCTGCCGCTCAAGCGCAGTACTCGCAATGCGAGGTCGTACGTTGTGCATACGCTCCGCGGGTTGCCGATGTTGAAGGCCTGACCGATGGCGCTTGGCATCTCGATCACGCGCAGAACCGCGTCGACAATGTCGTCGATGTAGCACCACGCCCGGATCTGGCCGCCGTCCCCATGGATGATCAGGTCGTCACCGCGGATCGCGCGGACGATGAACTGGTGGATGGCCCCGACGCCGACCTGATTGGGGCCGTAGATGTTGAACGGCCGGATAACGGTCAGTGGGAGGCCGAACTCGTCGAAATAGGCGTGTGAGAGGTACTCACCCGCCAGCTTCGACACGGCGTAGCTCCACCGAGCCTCGCCGACCGAGCCGCCGCTGGTCTCGTGGGTTTCCTCCACCTTGTAGGCATGGCGGCCGAACACCTCGCTGGTCGAGAAGTCGACAAACCGTTCGAGGGTGTCGCCAAGCTCGTTTGCGACGTCGACCGCGTTCGCCGTGCCCAGCAGGTTGACGCGCATCGTCTTGACCGGGCTTCGCAGTACGGCGTCGACGCCGGCGATTGCTGCGAGGTGAACAATGACGTTTGCTCCCTCGGCAGCCGCGGCGAGCGCATCGCGGTCGAGCACGTCGCCCGCGACCATCGTGACGTTCGGGTGCGCCACCAGCTGTGTCGCCTCGAGTGCGTTGTTGTGGAGGTTGTCGAAGAGGACCACGTCGTTGTCGTCTGCCAGGAGCGTGGCGAGGGTGGTTCCAATGAACCCGGCTCCTCCGGTCAGAAGTATTCGCTTACCTGTAATTGCCATATGGCGCCAGGCTACCTGCCGCATCGGAGGCGCCGTCCGCAGAGGGTACGATCCCGGCGATGCTTGCCGATGAGACCCATCCAGAGGCCGACGCCAAGCTCGTCAGCGTCGTGGTTCCGATGCTGAACGAAGAAGCGAGTCTCGGGCCGCTCATGGGGCGCCTCAACCCGGTCCTCGACGGACTGTCTGATCGCTATCGGGTCGAGGTCCTCTTCGTCGACGACGGCAGCACCGACCGGTCGTTTGAGATGGTCCGCGACCTTGCGTCGCAGGACAACCGTATTCGGGGACTGCAGCTATCACGCAACTTCGGAAGTCACCTTGCCATCACCGCTGGGCTCGAAAATGCCAAGGGCGATGCCGTCATTATCCTTACCGCGGACCTCCAGGAACCACCGGAGCGCATCCCCGACTTCGTCACCAAGTGGGAGGCGGGCAACGAAATCGTCTGGGGCGTTCGGTCCCATCGCGCCGACCAACGCGCAAGCGACAGGCTCTTCTCCAAGACGTTCACCGCATTCACTCGAAGCGGGCCCGAGATGCAGGGATACCCCACCGAAGGCCCGTCGGCCTACCTCCTGCTCGACCGCGCCGTCATCGAGGCGCTCCGGCAGTTTCCTGAGCGCAACAGGATGATCTTGGGGATGATCGCCTGGACCGGCTTCCGCGGCACGACGCTCGAGTACGAGCAGGAGCCACGTCGTGGGGGCACGTCAGGTTGGTCGATTGCGCAGAAGGTCAAGCTGACGATCGACACGCTCGTCTCGTTCTCGTACACACCGATCCGCGTCGCATCGCTTCTGGGGATCGTGATCTCCATCGCCGCGTTCGTTTACGCAGCCGTCGTGATCGTGCTGGCATTGACGGGGGTGGTGACCGCAACCGGTTTCCCGACCCTGCTTGCCGTCGTCCTACTGCTCGGCGGGGTCCAGCTCCTGTTCC
>JANMDV010000132.1:0-11786 GCA_031376485.1 Actinomycetota bacterium | reverse complement strand
GCGCGGGGGACCGACTGGCCCGCCGCTCGGAGCGCCAGCATCGCGTAGGCCTGGTCGTAGGCGGTCGCCCCGTAGCGTCCTGCGGCGTACTGGCGCTCGATCCGCATGATGTAGTTCACCCCGCCCAGCGAGCGAGGGTTGCCGCCCCCGGCGACCGTGGCAAGAACGACCTTTGCAGCCCCCCCCGCCGTGGTTGCGTAGGACGACGCGGACCCCCTCATCGCCGCGAGCCGCGACTGCAATGACTGGCGCGACCGACCTGCAGCGGCCAGCGCGACGATGGTATCCGCCTGTTGGCCGACCGAGTCGATCGAGAGCGATTCAAGCCACGCAGCCCCCCGCTGCGTGGCCTGCCGGTCGGTTTGGGCCAAAGCCGACGATGGCGTGAGAGCCAGCATCCCGAGCAGGAAAAGCCGTTTCGTCATCGCCCGCTTCGCTTTGACAGCACGGTGAACGAGATGGAGTTGATCGGGGTGATTCCGCGAGTCTCATTGTTCCCGGCTCCGTCGGAGGCGCGGCTCCATGCCCGGTACTTGCCCGCGGAGAGCGTCCGGGGAACAGGCATGAGCCATCTCGACCCGCTCAAGCGTGTCGGGATGAACTGTCGCTGGGAGCAGGATCGGGGCTCCGAGAAGCCTCCTCGGGGTCCCATGAACCGGCACAGGGTGCCGACCCGGCGTGCAATCGCAACGTCAACTGTCGCGATGTCCGAACGATCGGGTCCTGCCGAACCGCGCAGCGCGCCAACCACGCGGTACCGCTGACCCGAGACGGGGAATGTGATCACGCTGCCTGGAGGGACCGTGTCCGCGAGTGGAGCCGGAGTCGGTGGCGTGGGCGGGAGCGGGGGCAGGCTGCACACCGCCGGGTCCGCGCCGAACGAACACACTGCCCGACTTTGGCTTCGCACCTCGCCGATGCGTGTCGCAGAAACCGGCTTGACGCCGATTCCCGTGGCCGGGAGGGTTGCTTTGCCGAGCGCGTCTGCAGTCGCAATCTGATCGCCATACGTGATCACGGCCCCCGCCGCGGGAACCGCGATCCCGGCGTTGTCAAAACTCCGAACGGTGATCGTAAACAGGGTTCCCTGCGCGACTTTGTCAGTCGACACGGCCAGATCGAGTTCGCGCGCCGTGAAATCCGACACAAACGCCCAGGTTGCGAGGTCTCCTGCTTTGAGGATCGTCGCATCGGCACCGGTGTCACTGGCACGGCCGTTGACTTTGAGGCGCCAAGACGGGCTGAACGAGACGGGCATCGTGTCGGTGCCGATACGCGTCACGAACGAACTCGGGCCACCGAAGTTGAAGATGTCGAATCCCAGTGGCAGCCCAAATGCCGTCGTTGCGATCGAAAGCTGGGCGGTTGCGCTCGCCGCAGCGACCGTGATGGCGTCGGCGTCTGTCGTGTCGTCGACGACGACCGTCGCGGTTGGGGCGTCCTCGACGATGACCGGGGTTTCCTGCAAGACGTTGGCGGCGCCACCTTCGACGCGAAGCGTGGTCGAGATCGGGGCGCCGAGGGTAAGCGGGGTGGCTGTGAGGCCGGCTGCGATCACGCAGACAGCCGCCATGCGGTGGGTCTTCATCTGAGTTTCCTCGTTCGCGGAGGGATATGGGTGTCAGCGCCGGTCGGAGCAGGTTTCCTGGCTTCCCGATCATCACGGCCCTCGCGCCTTCCCAAGGTCACCCTCAGTGGCTGGCTCTTCGCCCGGCGAACGCCGCTCCCAGGTCACAGTGGCGCGACCGCGCCGGATTTGCACCGGCTTCCCTCGCACCGACCGAAAGCCCCGCAACCATACCTTTCGGACATGGGCGCTGCCGCCGGAACCGTTCGTCGCGATGTGGTCGAAGGGTCCACATGCACGGCTCGTCGGGTCCAACGTCACTCGCGGCCGGGGCCGGCACCGATACCATCAGCGACTGCGATGCCCGTGTCACTCCAACGCCTGCTGACCAGTCCCGGCCGCTTCAGCGTCCTGATGCTGGCCGTCATGGTGTTGGGCCTCGGCCTCGATCGGTTCGCGTCGCTCGGCTGGCAGATGGTCTTGGCGCTCTGCACGTGGATCATCCTGCTCGTCGCATGCATCCCGCTGGCCCCGGACCAGCGGGCACGCACCGCCGTGGTCGTCATGGTCGCCACGGTGGGTGAGATCCTGGGCTCGATCGTCTGGGGGGCGTACTCCTACCGGCTGGGCAACCTGCCCCTGTTCGTGCCGCCCGGTCACGGCCTCGTCTATCTGACCGGACTGCGGATCAGCCAAACCGTCCTGGCGCGTCAACACCGCGCGGCGTTTCTTCGCATCGCGCTGGGGCTGATCGCGACATGGGGACTCCTCGGCTTGACCGGTGTGCTCGGACGTCACGACGTCGCAGGGGCAGTGGGGTGCGCGACGCTCATCGCGTTCATCATCGGCAGTCGACGTGCCGCCACGCTCTACGCAGGCGTGTTCCTGGCAGTCGCCGTCCTCGAGATCTACGGCACTGCGATCGGGACCTGGCAGTGGGCCCCGGTCGTGCCGGGATTGGGCGTCGCCAACGGCAATCCGCCGAGCGGTGCTGCGAGCGGGTACGTGCTGTTTGACATCTGCGCCTTGGCGTTCGGCCCCAAGTTGCTGGCCCTGGTCCGCCGTCGCCCCGGGCTTGGCGATCCGGTCGCGGAGGGCTGACGGTGCGTCGCCTGACGTGTGCAGTCGCAACGGCGATGCTGGCCGTCCCCGCCGGCGCTGCGGCCCACGGTGGGGCCGCGGACGGTGCCGAAGCCGAACTGCTGCGTCACAACTGGACGTCGGCGTGGAATCCGTCGTGGCCGGAGTTCGCCCTGATTGCCGCCGCCGCCGTGCTGTACATCTCCCGGGCCAGGAAGCTCGGCAGCCGCCTTCCGCGGTGGCGGGCCGTGTGCTTCGCTGCGGGCCTCGTCGTCGTCGGCTTCGCAAGCGCGTCGCCGATCGACGCGATCGGCGAGGGTGGTCTCTTCTCGGTACACATGCTCCAACACATGCTGATCGGCGACCTCGCCGGACTGCTGCTCGTGCTGGGGGTGACCGGCCCGATCCTGCAGCCGGCGCTCCAGTTTCGCGTCGTTCAGCGGCTTCGCGCGCTGACGCACCCGATGGCGGCGTGCCTGCTGTGGGCGGCGATCCTGATCGGCTGGCACATCCCGGTGATGTACGAGGCGGCGCTGGGCAACGAGGCCATCCATGCGGTCGAGCACGCCACGTTCCTGCTGGGTGGCGTCCTGATGTGGGCGCCGCTCCTCGAGACCTTGCCGGCACCCGAGTGGTTCGGTACCGGAGCCAAGCTGGCCTACGTCGGCGGCATACGCACCGTCGACGCGATCGTGGCCAACGCCTTCTGGTGGGCGGGCTCCCCGTTCTATGGCAGCTATGAGCAGACGGCGCCGCTGTGGGGGATCTCGGCGCTTCAGGATCAGGGGTACGCCGGAACGGTGATGATGGGATGGACCGGCACCGTCACGCTGATCGTCGCGGGCATCCTGTTCTTCCGGATGGCCCGTGAGGGCGAGCTTCGCCAGGAACTCCTCGAACGTGGCCTCGATCCTGTCGCCGTCCGGCGTGCCGTGCGCTACGGGCGCGGCGAACTGTTCGCATCGCGCCACGCCGTCACCCCGGCAGACCCCCAGCCGCCCCTGATCCGCTAGTCCGGCCGTCCAGAACGCCCGGTCCCGCCCCGGAGAACCGACGTCGAAAAGGCGGCGTGGCTGCAATCGATTCCCGGCGCGTCCTGGGACAGTCGCAGACCCGCGCCGCCACCGGCCCGAGGTCAACCGTCGTCATCCTCAGCCGCTATGCGTAGTGGCGGCCGAAACGGTTGGCCAGGAACGGCTCGAGCGCCGCCTCCTCCTGACGCACGAAGCCTGACTGGGGAAGCTGCCCCCGGGCGTGCAGGTCGACCATGGTGCAAATGCCCGACGCGGTCGTCAGTTGGATGGCGCTCATCAGGCGGCCCTCGACCTGGTGCGCATACACTTTTTTGGCGTAGGTCTCCTGAGTCAAGCGGGCATCGCGCCAGCCGCTGACCGACACGAAGATCAACACGACATCCTGATGGGTGATCGGCACGGATCGCTCCAGTACGTCCTTCAGAAGCTCGCGCCTGTCACGCAATCGCAGGTCCTCCAGGAGCATCTTCATGACGTCGCGATGGCCGGGGTAGCGCACCGTCTTGTAGTCGAGACGGTCGACCTTGTTCTCGAGCGTCTCGCACAAGGTGCCGAGCCCGCCCGACGTGTTGAACGCCTCGTAGTCGACGCCGTCCAGCGAGAAGCTCTCGAGGCCTTCCAGCGGCAGCATCTCCACCAGCCGGCCGTCGCGGATCGCCTCGCACGGGTTGCAGTACTCGTTGATGAGCCCGTCGGTACTCCACGTCAGGTTGTATTTGAGTGTGTCGAGTGGGTACTGGGGGAGGGCGCCCACCCTCATACGCACGTCGCGCAGCCGATCGAACCGCTTGGCCAGATCGAACGCGGCGATGCTGATGAACCCCGGCGCCAACCCGCATTGCGGTACGAACGCCGTCGCAGCCCCCTCGGCGACCTCGCGGACCACCCGGGTCGTGTCGACATCCTCGGTCAAGTCGAAGTAGTGGGCGCCGACATCGCGGCACACCCGCGCAACGGTCGGGTTGAGGAAGAACGGCAGCGCGCTGATGACGTACTCGTGCCCCTGCACGAGCGTCGTCAGGGCGGTCGGGTCGGCGACGTCCACCTGCTCGCAGCGGGCACGGTCCTCGGGAATCAACGCCAGGAATTCTTGGGTTTGATCTGCGACCGTGACCTCCCAGTCACCGGACGCGCCGAGCAGATCCACGATCGCCCCACCGATCTTTCCGGCGCCGAGCACAAGCAGTCGCCGCATCACAGCCGTCCTGTCTGGTCGGTTGCCCAAGACACCCGGGGCGAATGTATCAGCGGCAACGGATCTCGCCCGCCACTCAGACGATGGTGCAGGCTCACGTCTTCGCCGGGATCGCATCGCACTGCCATGGGGAGGTGAAGCGTTCGACTGCGGGTGCAATGCTTGCGCGACACGGAACACGGGGAGCGAATCATGGAACGGGTGCGCATCGACAAGTGGCTGTGGGCGGCTCGGTTCTTCAAGACGCGGAGTGCCGCCACGGACGCGGTCAACGGCGGTCGGGCCCACGTCAACGAGGTTCGGGCGAAGCCCGCCAAAGAAGTCGTCCCCGGCGATACCGTGCAGGTCAGGGTGGGCGAGATCGCATGGACCGTCGTCGTGACCGGCCTCGCGGACAAGCGTGGCTCGGCCACCGTCGCAGCCCGGCTCTATACGGAGACGCCGGACTCCCGGGAGCTACGCGAGCGTCGCGCCGCCGAACGTCGCCACGGCACGCCCCTGGGCGCGGACCTCGGTGTCAGGCCCACCAAGCGCGACCGACGTCGCATCGACGACCTGCGCGGCCGCTAGGGGTGTGACATCAAAATGGCGTGCCTGTATCGCCGAGCGAGAGCGAGCGAGGCGGTGGACGCAGGTCGTCGGGAATATCGGGCATATTCGCGATACCGAGGACGCCGCATCGCGACGCTCGCAGCCGGGGAGACACCACCGCTATTTCGATGTCGCACCGCTAGCGCCACCACGAGCCGTCCGCGGCGGATGCGAACCTTGTCGGTATGAACGTCGACCAGATGCGGGATCGCGCCCGGGTTATCGTCGAGAAGATGCGTGGCGACGGGGCGGATGTCCCGCCCAAGGCCCCCAACCGCGTGATCGGTCTGGCGGCGCTTGGGGGCATCATCGCGATCGCACTCGTCGCAGGTCTGACCCAAGGCCTCGACGAACTCTTCATCATCGGCTCGTTCGGCGCGACGTGCGTACTGGTTTTCGGGTTTCCGGACGTGCCGTTCTCACAGCCGCGCAACGTGATCGGCGGGCACTTCATCAGCACGCTGGCGGGGCTCGTCCTGCTTGAGTTCTCGTCGAGCTGGTGGTCGGTTGCCCTGGCCGTCGGCGCAGCGATCGCGCTGATGATGGCGACGCGTACCGTGCATCCCCCGGCGGGCTCCAACCCGGTGATCGTCGTGTTGGGTCAGCCGGATTGGGATTTCCTGTTCCTGCCGACGCTCATCGGTGCAGTGCTGGTGGTGGCGGTCGCGTTGGTCTACAACAACGCGACACGCGAGGCGCGGTACCCCAGGTACTGGTAGGGCGGGCGCCTCAGGCCCTGTGAAGGTGAGCATTCCCGCGGCGATCCCATGCGCCTCCGATCGGTGCGATCGGGGGCGCGACCGCCCGCGCTACGCGACGGGCGTGCTCGCGCAGCACGCTGCCCATGCGATCTCGGCGGCCCTTTGGCGCGATCAGCCGGCCCCGCTGGTGAGCGGGGTGCCCTCTGGCGGCGGGAAGCCGTGCAGCACCCACTCCGTCAAGTCCTCTGCCGAGAGGGGATGACTGAAATAATACCCTTGCGCGATGTCACACCCGAAGTCCATCAACGTGCTCGCTGATCCGCTCGTCTCGACCCCTTCCGCGACGACACGCAGCCCGAGGCTGTGTCCCAAGTCCACCGTCGAGCGCACGATGTTCGTATCGACTCCGGCCTCACCCAGGTGCTTGGTGAACAGCCGGTCGATCTTGAGCTCGTGGATCGGGAGCTGTTTGAGGTACGCGAGCGAGGAGTACCCCGTGCCGTAGTCGTCGATGCTGAGCGTGATACCGAGCGCAGCGAGGCGGTTGAGGACCTCCAGGGCGCGCTCCGTGTCGCCCACCAACGAGGTCTCGGTGATCTCGAACTTGAGCAGGCGCGCCGGGACGTCCCAGCGCGCGAGGGCGGATTCGGCCAGATCAACGGTCGCGGGGTCCTGCACGCACCGGGCGGAGAGGTTGATCGCCACCTGGATCTCGAAGCCTTCGTCGAGCCAACTGCGGCACTGGGCGATGCCCATCTCGATGACCTTCGCCGTCAGCAGGCGGATCAGCCCGGTGTCCTCGGCCAGGCCGATGAAATCGATGGCGGGCAGCCGGCCGCGACTGGGGTGGTCCCAACGAACGAGCGCTTCGACCCCGTCGATGCGGCCCGTCGCCAGGTCGATTTTGGGCTGGTACTCGAGCGCGAGCTGGTCCTCCTCGATCGCGCTGCGCAGCTCACCCACCATGGCGAGCTGACCGGGATTCGAGGTATCGAGCTCCGGGGAGTAGACGCTGATGCCCTGTCCGGTTCGCTTGGCGTCATACATCGCGATGTCCGCGCACTTGATGAGCTGATCGATGTCGATACCGTCGTCGGGGGCGATCGCGATGCCGATGCTCCCTTCGATGCTGAGCCGGACGCCACCGACCGTGAACACGCCGTCCAGGCGCGCGAGGAGCCCTCGGGTCGCCAGCACCGCCGCGTCGCGGTTCTCCAGGCGCGGCAGCAGGATGGCGAACTCGTCGCCGCCGAGTCGGGCGACGGTGTCACACTCGCGCACGGCGTCGCCGAGCCGCTGCGCGACCTCGACAAGGACCGCGTCACCGACCTGGTGGCCGAGCGTGTCATTGATGTCCTTGAAGCGGTCCAGGTCCAGGAGCAGGACCGCAGTGCAGACGTCGTCGCGCCGCGCGCCGGCCAGGGCCTGGCCCGCCCGGTCATAGAAGAGTGCGCGGTTCGGCAGACCCGACAGCGGGTCGGTGAGCGCCGCAGCGCGCAACTCGTGCTGGTAGGCGCGGTAGCCCCAGACCGCTACGGCGAGCAAGACGAGCGCGATCAGGATCAGGATCGATACATCCCAGCCGACATGTCGCAGCGCGAAGCCGGTCGCCACGGGTGCCGACACCACGACGAACCAACGGTTTGCGTTGCCGCTTTGACCGCCGACCTGAGCGTATGCAATCCGTTCGCCACCAACCCGGCTGATGCCGGAAACGTCACCCGTCAACGCCCCCACCAGTGTGCGGTCCTGTTTCGGGGCGGTCACGGGCGAACTCGTTCGCGCGGAGCGTGAGTCGAGGATCACGTTGCCGGCCTTGTCGATGAGCCGTACCAGGAGGCCGCTCGCCGCCATGCGCCGCCGGAAGCTCTCCAGCGTGACCTCGAAGTGGACGATCGACCGAACCTCGCCGTCAGCTGACGGTACCGCCGTCGAGTTCGAGATCACCCATTCACCGGTGTCGGGCGAGATGTAGGGCTTGGCTTGATGCACCACCCCCGGCGGCAGCGCGAATGTGGGGGCGAAGAACGGGTTGACCGACTCGTCAGGCGAGAGGTCATTGACGTGCGCGCGCTCGCCATGCACCACGCGCGCGGTCTCGGCGCCGCCGGCATCGATAAAGCACGCCTCGCCGATCTGTCCGGGGTAGAGGCGCTCCAGGTAGGCAAGGGCGTCGTTTGCCGCCTCCAAATGATCGCCGCCGGCGCGGACCTTGTGCTTGTGGCTGCCCGGCTGCTCGTCAAACGCGCGAAACGCCGGATTCTGAGCGACGAGGAGGTTGATCTCGCGGGCCCGCGTGAAGTAGTCGTCAAGGGTCATCCGCTCTGCACCCAGGGCGGTGTTCAGGCGCCGGTCGAGGTCGGTCGCCAAACGGTTCTTTGCAGTGTGTACCCCGGAGATGGCGCTCAACGACAGCAGGGCGACCGCGCCGGCGAGCGCGATCAGCCGAACGATCCGCAGCAATTGCGCTCGTGAGCTTCTCGGTCGCGAAGTTTCGGCCTTCAGCATGGGAGTCATATCGGCTCGACAGCCGTTTACTGGAGGTTGGGTGCCCACCCCCACCGCGTCGAGAAGGGAATGGTGGCCCTCGCGGGGACTGTCGCCGATGGGATTCCCGATCGGGCGCGGGCATGAGGGCCGAGGCCATCTCGGGGCGGTTTATACTCACGGCCTTCCGATGGGGCGTAGCCAAGCGGTAAGGCAGCGGGCTTTGGTCCCGCGATCGGGGGTTCGAATCCTCCCGCCCCAACCAGCCATCAGACGCATGAAGGGGATCGCGAGTTCATGAGCATCGGGGCCGTCGTAATGGCCGCAGGGCAGGGCACGCGCATGAAGTCCGCGCTGCCCAAAGTCCTTCACGAGATCGCGGGCCGTCCACTCGTGGGTTGGGTGCTCGATGCGCTCTCCGGGGTGCGGGTCGAGCACACCGTGGTGGTCGTCGGCCACGGCGCCCCCGCGGTGCGTCGCGCCCTCCCCGACGGGTGCACGGTCGCGGTCCAACGCGAGCAGCACGGCACGGGTCATGCGGCCCAGGTCGGTCTGCGCGCGCTCGATAGCTCGTGCGACACTGTGATCGTCCTTTCGGGGGACACGCCGCTTCTGCAACGCGACCTTCTGCGCACCCTCGTGCGCTCCCATCGCCGGTCCGGCCGCGTCGCCACGGTCGTCAGCGCCGTGCTCGACGACGGTGCACGCTACGGGCGCGTGATACGCGACGAATCCGGCGTCAGGATCGTCGAGGCCAAGGACGCCGGCCCCGTGGAGTTGGCGGTGCGCGAGATCAACGCCGGCCTGTACGTGTTTGACCGCGTGGCGCTGGAGCGCGCCTTGCGTCGCGTGGGCCGCGACAACGCACAGGGCGAGGTCTACCTGCCCGATGCCCTCCCGCATCTGGACGGGTCGGTCGGGGTGCTCGTCTCGTCCGACCCCGACGTCGTTCTCGGTGTCAACAGCCATGTCGAGCTCGCGACGTGTGGGTCCATACTCCAAGAGCGGCTCCGCGAACGCCTGATGGTCGCGGGTGTGGCGATGCCCGATCCCCATGCCGTCTACGTCGACGCAGACGTCAGCGTAGGTGCCGACACGGTGCTGCATCCCGGTACACATCTGCAGGGCGCGACCCGTGTCGGCGCCGGGTGCGTGATCGGTCCCAACGTCGTTGCGCGGGACTGCGTGATCGGCTCCCGAAGCCAGGTGCTGTTCGCACACATGTCGGAGTCGCGCGTTGGCGCGGACTGCCAAATCGGCCCGTTCGCCTACCTGCGACCTGGTGTCACGGTCGAAGACGGGGGCAAGATCGGTACGTACGTCGAGGTCAAGAACACCCGCGTCGGCAAGAAAGCAAAGGTGCCGCACCTTTCTTACATCGGCGACGCCGACATCGGCGACGGCACGAACATCGGGGCCGGAAACATCACCGCCAACTACGACGGTTTTCGCAAACACCGCACGACGATCGGTGCGGGCGTCAAGACCGGATCCGATTGCGTGTTCGTCGCACCGGTTAGCATTGGCGACAAGGCGATGACGGCTGCGGGATCGATCCTGACTCATGATGTTCCGGCAGGTGCGCTTGGTATCGCCCGGGCGCGGCAGCAGAACCTGGACGGCTTCACCAAACGGGCCGAGGCGAAGGCGCGCGCGGCGATGAAACGCGACGGCAAGGGATCCCGATGAACGTGATCGACGAAGGGTGCAAACGCGGATGAACACGGCGACCAACCGGGACGACGCCCGTCGGATGATGGTGTTTGCGGGCCGTTCCAGCACGGCGCTCGGTGAGGACATCGCGAAGCGCCTGGACATGGATCTGGGTGATCTGCATGTCAAGACGTTTGCGAACGGTGAGATCTACGCCCGGTTCATCGAGAGCATCCGTGGCGCCGACGTGTTCCTGGTGCAATCCACTTGCAGCGTTCTGAACGGCGTCCGGCAGAGTGTCAACGACAGCCTGATGGAGCTGTTGATCATGATCAACGCCGCCAAGCTCGCGTCAGCCCGGCGCATCACCGCAGTCATGCCGTGGTACGGGTACTCGCGCCAGGACAAAAAGTCCGCGCCTCGCGAGCCGATCACCGCCAAAATGATCGCCGACATCCTGCAGTCGGTCGGCGTCGATCGTGTGCTGACGATGGACCTTCACGCCGGCCAGGTTCAGGGCTTCTTCAACATCCCGGTCGACCACATGACCGCCGTGCCGATCCTGGCCCAGTACTTTCACGACCTGCCCGAGATCCGTGGTGAGCGCCTGGTCGTGGTCTCGCCCGACGCGGGTCGCGCCAAGCTGGCCAGCCACTTCGCCGAGAAGCTCGGTGCCTCGCTGGCGGTCCTGACCAAGCAGCGTCCAGAGCACAGCGAGGTCGAGATGACGATGCTGATCGGTGACGTCGAAGGCAAGGTCGCGATCATGATCGACGACATGATCGACACCGCCGGGACACTCGTGGAGGGCGCCAAGAAGATCCGCGAGAACGGCGCCGACAAGGTGTATGCGGCGGCCACGCACGGGCTCTTCTCACCGCCGGCGTTCGAGCGGCTTGAACGCTGCCAGGACATCGTCGGCCTCGTCGTCACCGACACCGTCCCGTTGCGCGAGGGCGCCCCGGCGATCATCCGGCAGCTCCCCGCCGGCCAGATCCTGGCCGATTGCATCCACAACGTGTTCCACGACGAGTCCGTCAGCGACGTGTTCCAGGGCGAAAACCAGCTCTTCTAAAGACGACCAAATGGGACTCGCGAGAGTCCTCACTTCGCGCGCCGTGGCCGAGCGGCCACGTTGACGGAACGAGCTTCCCACGATGTACGGCATCCCTGCTCCCGTCATGTTCATTCGACGACGGTAACCGGCTCGTGGCGATGAGGACCGGCTCGGTGTTCGCTCGCCGAGGTCCCGACGCCCGGCCGCCAACCGCCGACCGCCGACTACCAAGAACCCCCAAACCCGCGCGCTCAATCCGCCGCCTGCCCGAATCCGCGCCCCGAAAATAGCCATTCGGCTGGCATTCGGACGGCCAATCGTGTCGTTCCCGTGCGTCTGGCGACACACATTTGTCACAGGTCGGTAGGGATCTGTGACACGTTCATGGATCGTCATCGACGTCGTGCGCGGTGACGAGACA
>JANMDV010000131.1:0-22644 GCA_031376485.1 Actinomycetota bacterium | reverse complement strand
CCGCGAATGCGCTCTTGGGTCAAGCCGAGCGGCGTCTGGACGGTCGTGGCGTGGGCGATGCGCTCCTCGGTCAATGTTCCGGAGAGGTCGTCGAGTCCGTACGAGAGGGCTTCGGTCGTGATCTCCTCGCCCAGCATGACCCAGTGGCCCTTTATGTGCGGGAAGTTGTCCAGGAACAAGCGCGCCACGGCGATCGTGCGGAGCTTCTCCTCGCGGGTCGGACCTGGCAGGTATGCGAACTCGGTGTTTCCGGGCAGGAACGGCAGCGGGATGAAGGCCTGGAAGCCGTTCGTATCGTCCTGCAGCTCGCGCAGCCGGAGCATGTGGTCGACCTGCTCTTCGGGCGTCTCGAAGTGCCCGAACAAAAGCGTCGCATTGGTCCGCATGCCCTCGCCGTGGGCCTGGCGATGCACTTCGAGCCATGTCTCGGCCGGCACCTTTCGGTCGGCAATGATCTTGCGCACCCGTGGGCTAAACACCTCTGCCCCGCCGCCCGGCATCGTGTCGTGGCCGGCGGCCATCGTCCGTGCCAACGCCTCGGCGCTCGACACCTTCGACAGGCGCGCCACGAAGTCGATCTCGACCGCGGTCAGCGCCGTCAGCGCGACGTGCGGAAGCGTGGACTTGAGGTCCCGAAAGAGTTCCTCGTAGTACTCCAGGTCGTATTCCTTGGTCATCCCGCCCACGATGTGCAGCTCGGTGATGCCCAGATCCGAGAGTTGCTGAGCACGATCAACGAGCTGGTCGACCGAGTACGCATAGGCGCGCGCGTCCTTGTCGGTCCAGACGGCGAACGCACAGAACCCGCAGCCGACGACGCAGATGTTGGTCGGATTGAGGTGGGCATTGACGTTGTACGTGACCTCGTCGCCGTACAACTTGCGCGCCACGGCGTCAGCTGCGGCCCCCAAGTCCTCGAGGGGCGCGTCACGGTAGAGGGCAACTGCCTCGGCCGCCGTAATCCGCTCGCCGTCAGCGGCGCGGGAAAGGAGTGCGTCGATCATGCCAGCACGTTATCAAGCGACTTCGGTCGACCGTCCGCCCGAAGGCCCCCCGGCGACGGGCGTATTGACCCGAAGTGCGGGTGCGTGGCACCGGGTCACGCGTGCCTGCTAGCCTCGAACGCCGTGGCCTATGCAGACGAGTTCACCGCACTTTTGGCAGAGCAGCCCGACGACTGGGCGTTCTTCGAGTGCTTACTCACGATCGACGACCCGCGCCGACTGACCGACGCGCGCGTCGCATTGGGTCGCGCCAACGCGCGCCCCGTCCGCACACCCGGCGGGCACGACTTCGAGATCACCGTCGCCAACACCTGGGGCCACGGCGCAACCGCCGGGGTGGTCCGCAGCGCACTTCGCATCATGGATGACCTCCAGATCACGGGCCGCATCTGGTACGGCGCGACGTACGACCTGCTGCGGCCCGCCCCACCCCACCGCTTCGGCCCCTGAGGGGCGTGCGAAATGCTCCGCTCCGAAGATGATCTGGCGCTCCTGGCCGAGCTTGCCGGGGTTCTCGACCAGACCGTGACCGACGCCGGGTTGACGTCCGGCACGTACCTGGTGCTGCGCCGACTCGCCTGCGCGGACGGCCCGTCCGCCGTCACCGTGCTCGCCGAACATTTGGCGGCCGATGCGCAAGAAGTCGCCGACATGGCCGGACGCCTGACCGCGGCGGGGTTGGCCGAGGTGCCGGGTGGTGGTCTTCGGGCCACCGACACCGGACGCGCCCTCGTCGACGAGATCGAGGGGACCGCCAACCAGGCGATGCGGGACTATGTGCTGGAGCGCCCGCACACGGCGACCGTCTACGGACTGGTGGCATCGATGCAAAGCGGGCGGTTCACGGTCGAGGACCTGCTGGAATTCCTTGCAGAGGGCCCCTCCGAAGAATGACCGCAGCCATCGGCGCCCGGACGATCGCCCCGATCGTCGTGGTCATCCTCATCATCGCGCTGATCGTCGCGTTGTCGGTGTACACGCGCCGCAAGCGCTAAAGGTTCGCGCAAAAATAACTGCTGGGCCGGATGGCGAGCGAAACGGCCCGGAGCAGGGCTCGTCCCCGGCGGCTGGAAATACGAACCGCAGGACGGCTATTTCCGAAGCAAAACCGAGTGAGACGGTGTCGCCGAGCCTCGTCGCTACTGGTGGTAACGGCGATCTCGGCGACGCCGTATCGCGACGGTTTGCAGCCGCCAAGCGGTTCAGTCGTTTTTGCGCGGACCCTTGGTAGCCGATGCTTCGACGCCCGCCTGTCGCCACACTCCGGTGTCACGCAGACGCGCGTGCACGATGAAGCGACTGATACCCGAATCGATCGTCGACAATTGAAGATGACGCGTACCACGAAGCAGCGCCTGCTCGATTCGGGCTTGGCCTTGCTCTTGAAGCATGGTTACAACGGCCTTGGCATCCAGGCCGTGCTCACGGCGACCGGCACCCCGAAGGGCTCCTTCTACCATCATTTCAAGGACAAAGAGGACTTCGCGCTTCAGGTCATCGACCGATACATGCGGGAGGTGCATGCGGGCCTCGACGCCTGCCTCGGAGACACGGAGCGTCTCCCGCTCGAACGACTGCGTCGCTTCTTCGAGATGACACAGGAGCAGTACCAGAACGAGGGTTACATGGGCTGCCTGCTGGGCGGACTCGGACAGGAACTGTCCGGCGTCAACGAGGTGTTCCGGCGCAAGATCGAGGGGTGCCTTTCGGAGATGGCAGACCGTATGGCCGTCTGCCTGAACGAGGCTCTGCACCGAGGCGACATCAGGGCTGATGCCGATGCTGGGCTCATGGCGAGTTTGCTGTGTGACTGCTGGGAAGGTGCCGCGCTTCGCAGCCGGATGCAGCGAGATGCCGCGCCGCTGGACGCGATGCTCGACTTCTACTTCCGTTCGGCAATCGCCCAGTGACGTCGTGACGGAGGCGCCACGCGGAAGTTAATGCCGTGGAGATGGGGTTTGGGTGACACCGCCTCAGGAATGGGAAGCGCAGCCAGTCCTCAATCGCAACGTGTTCGAGCGGCCCGGAGGATCACGAACGAGCGTCGGCGCGGACGTGACTCGCCTCGCGTCCAGGCCCTCCGCGTGTTCGATGTCGCACCACTACTAGCGGCGCCAGCCTTTGACGCCGGATGCCGTGTTGAGGATGCGCTTCTTGAGTGTCCAAGGAAGGGCCTTCCAGAACGGGACGAACAGCTTGCTCCACAGCGGCGTGCTGTGGGCGTGCGGCGCGACCGTTCCGAGTTTGGTCATCGAGGCTTCCATGAGCGCCTGCTCGCTGCGGCCGCGCATCTTGCGCGCCATCGACGGTTTGGGCGGGATCACCACAGGACGCTCGCCGGGCTGGTTCGGAGTTCCGATGGCGGCCAACGCCTCGCGGACCGCCAGCTCACCGTGCTTGCGTGCCGGTGAGTCCGGAGGTGCCGGCGGGGCGGGACGGCCCCCTCGACCGAACAACGCGACCTTGTCGTGACCCAGGTATTCCTTGACGGAGTCGGGGATCTCTTGGTGACTCATACGCCGCCTCCGACACGGCACTTGGGCGGCCTATTCCCCGCCCCTGCGGAGCGGGTCAAACATCTCCGGCGGCTGAATTTCATAGCTGCGCCAATCCGTTCTGGGCTGCCGTCGACATGGGCTCGTACAGGGCGCCGATGGGCGGGGAGTACACGTTCTCCATCCACGCGATGTCCTCCAGCGTCGAGCCCTTCTTCATCGCGAACGCCAGGAAGTCGGCGCGTTCCTTGATGCCTTCGCCGCCGACCATCTGGGCGCCGATCAGCTTGCCGTCCCGCGGATCGGCCAAGAGCTTGACCGTCATGAGCTGTGCGCCCGGGTAGTAGCGGGCGCGGCTGACGCCGGTCGCGGTGCAGACGATATGCGGGATGCCGGCGGCCGTGGCCAGGTGCTCACCAAAGCTCGCGCCGCCGATCTGCATCTGCCCACCGACCATGCCCCACGGCACGTAGACCGCGTTGTACGTGCGGTTGCCCCCACCCGCGGAGGCACCTGCCACCCGCCCCTGCTGCATCGC
Organism: Actinomycetota bacterium; assembly: GCA_031376485.1. GTDB lineage: Bacteria > Actinomycetota > Thermoleophilia > Miltoncostaeales > Miltoncostaeaceae > CALMEC01. The sequence continues at coordinate 18,607 of JANMDV010000131.1, read as the reverse complement.
GTGGGCGCCGGTCAGGCCCTGCACCGCGACATTGGTCATGCCCTGGGGCACCTCGACGCAGTCACCGGCGGCGAACACACCGTCCAGCGAGGTGCGCATCGACGCATCGACCACGATGCCGCCCGTCGAGCCCAGCTTGAGACCCATCTGGCGGGCCAACGTCGTCTCGGGTTCCTTGTGGGTCGCGACCACGCAGATGTCGGCTTCGATCTCGCCCGCGCTCGTCTGCACTGCGCGCAACCTGCCGTTGGAACCCAGGAACGCCTGCGCCTCGACACCGAAGTGCAGTGTGCAGCCAAGCTCTTCGAGGCTTTTTTGCACCGGCTCGGCGATGTCGGGGTCGGCGACCATGGACAGAAGCCATGCGCCCGGGTCGACCAGGTGGGTTTCGATGCCGCGGTGGGCGAACGCGGTCAACATCTCGACGCCGAGGGGCGTGGATTCGAGCACCACAGCCTTCTTGACGTCGTTCAGCCGCTCGTTGAGCTGAACTCCGCGGCGGATGTTCTTGACGTACGTCACGCCGTCCAGGTCGGTGCCCGGGATCTGCGGCAGCGTGTAGTTGAACCCGCTGCACATGATGAGCCGATCCCACTTGATCGTGTCGCCACCGGCGACGAGGGTACGATCGGTGGCGTTGACCGCGGTCACCTTCGTCTCGCGGCGAAGGTCGACGCCGGACGCCACGTACTGCTCGGGTCCCGCGAGGAACAGCCGTTCGAACTCCGGGATCTCTTTGCCCAGGACGTACGGCACGCCGCACGGCGAGTACGCGACGTCCTCGTACTCGGTCAGACAGATGACCGTCGCGTCAGGATTCGTGCGCTTCGCCATCGACGCCGCGCTGATCCCTGCGGCCCCTCCACCGATCACGCAAATAGTGTGCCCATCAGCCACGCCCATGCCCCCTCGATTCGTCGATCAGACAGACCAACCTACCGCACGGTGCGGCACATCGGCCCGCGAGGCAATCGGCGTGCATGCGTCGCATCCGCCGTCACGTTTCGGACGCCGAGACGATCGCCAACTGGGCGAGCAGGCTGCCCTCGACAGGTTGCGGGCCCCAAAAGGCCTGCTGCGCGTCGTGACCTCCGTGCGCGTACCCAACCTTGAGGTGCCATGGGAGCGGATCCCAGCACCCGACATCTCGGACGAACGACCGTCCCGCGTGCTCGAAGACGAGCAGGTGACTCGTCGCCCGGCCGAGGAAATGGCCGCGGTGGGCGGTCAGCACGATCAACGCGACCGCAGATGCGCCTCGTGGCAGGACGTCGATGTACGCCGCGATCTCTTCGACGCGTCGCTCGAGCGCTGCTCCCGCTGTCAGCATCTCCGTGCAGGTGACGTATGCACGGGTGAGCACAGGCAGCCGTGGCAGCGGTCGCAGCATGGCGTCGATCTCGAATGTCTGCCCGGCAAGACCACCGGATCGCACCGCAGTGAAGCTGCCGAGCTCGGACCCGAAGTCCGGCCAGCGGTCGGGCGAGCAAAGCAGCCCGAGCGCCCGTTCCGGATCGGGGAGCACGACCGGCGGATAGGTCGCCCACACGCATTTCTCGGGTGGATGCGCGGGCGCCGTAAGTGGGCCCAGAGCACCATCTCGCAGCCTCAGCTCAGGCGCATATGCCTGCCGTTCGCCGATCGTCGGAAACGCGATTCCGTGGGCGCGGCGGCGTCGATCTGCGACCGCGTCGGGAAACCAGTCACCCAACAGGGCAGCACCACCGGCCAGAAGACTTGCGCCGTCGAGCCGTTGGCGACGCCGGGCACGCGCACCGCCGAACGCACGGTGGAACGCGCGCAGGTCCCGGATTCCCAGGCGACGCGGGGAGCCCCGTGCCCATCTGGTCACCAGGATGCACTGCGCCAGTCGCAGGTCGGCGACCTCGCACTCATCGTCCCCGCGGGCGAAGTACGCGGCGTTCAAGAAGTCGGTGATCCACGGCGCGGCGCTCGGCGCGGCGATTGACGACCCGACCATGCGGGCGGTTGGCACCGGTCCTCGCGCGAACCGCGTCACGACGCGCCGGCGACCTCGTAGACGATTTCGGGCGGATTCTTGAGCGTGTTCGTGACCCAACAGTACCGCGAGCCCAGATCAACGCACGGTTGAAGCACGTCTTGCGGCGCCGAGCTCTCGATGCGCAGCTCGTACCTGCCGTGGCGAGGCTCGCCCGGCGCTCGGAACGGACGCACCTCGACCGCGAGGTCCGTCAACTCGACCCGGCGTTTGCGGGCCGCCCACGCGATCGAGATGCACATGCACGACGCGAGTGCGGCCGCCAGCACCTCGGTCGGCATCGGACCCGAGTCCTCGCCGCCGAACTGCGGAGGCTCGTCGACGTGGATGGTGTGGCCGCGGCCGGTGACCTCGCTCGCCATCCCGCCGCGCCACTCGGCCCGCCAGGGCTCGTACTCATACTCGTCAGTTCTGGTGCTCACGGGCGATCCCCTCGTACAGACGCTCATGCTCCTGGGCGCAGGCGGCCCAGGTAAACGGGAGGAGGGTGGTGTGCCCCCCGTCGAACAGACGCTTGCGGAGATCGTGATCGTGCAGGGCGCTGACCAGCGCATCCGACAGCGGCCCCGAATCACCACCGGGCACCATCACGCAGTCGCGTCCGTCCTGCAGGTGCTCGCGCAGCACGGGCAGGTCGGTGACGACGGCGGGGATCCCAGAAGCAAGCGCCTCGAGGACGACCAGGCCGAAACCCTCACGGGTCGACGGGAACGCGAATACATCGGCGGCGCGGTAGAGCGCGGGCATGTCGTCATCGTCGATCGTCCCCAAGATCGCGACGTCCGCCGAATCCGGCACCTGTCCCGGCGCACCTGAGTACACCTCGAGCCCGAGCCGCTCGGCATCGCCCCACCAGGCCTGGCGGTACTCGTGGTAGTCAAAGAGCGTCTCGCCGCCGCCGATCGCCAGGAGCGCCCCGGCGCCGAGGCGACCGCGCGCACGTGCGAACGCCTCGATGAGCAGGCGGCTCCCCTTGCGCGGTTCGATCCCCCCGACCGAGAGCACGACCGGTCGATCCGCCCACCCGAACCGCTGCCCGGCGGCGACGCGGTCCAGGGGGCAGCCCGCGAACCGGTCCGCATCGACACCGTTGGCGACGACGTCCGAAGCGACTCCGAATTCCTGCTGGATTCGCTCTGCCCAGTGTTGCGAAACGCACAGACGATGGTCGACGTCCAGGATGGAGGCGCGCTGGCAGTCCAGCAAGACCGGGCTGGTGAACGCATCGACGTGGTGAATGGTCCGCACGATCGACGCGATGCGCCCCTCTGCCCGCAGGGCCAACATCGAACGTGCCGAAAGGCAGTCCTCGGAGTGGTTGATGTCGACGGGCCCGGCGGAGCGCATACCGGCGGCCAGCACATCGGCGTACCGAAGGATCCGCGACTCGATGTCCTCGTCCTCGCGGCGCTCGACCGGCACCAGGCACACCTGGACGCGGGGCTCACGGAAGAAGGTGGCCCCGTCCGGCGACAGCGCCCACAGTTCGACGTCATGGCCGCGATCGGCGAGCGCCTCGGCCAGGTTCAAAGCGTGTACGACCCCGCCCCGCGGCTTGGTCGAATACGTCGCGATGCGGATCTGCATCGAGCGCCCCCTACCCGACCAGCGCTGCGGCGAGTCGGGCGGCATGGGCGTTGGTCGGGGCGAGGCGGACTCCGGCATCGGCGAGGGTCGCCTCCTGGCGTGACGCCACCTGCGGGTCGGCCTCGGTGCCGCACACGTGCGCGATGATCGCCAGTCCCTCGCGGCGGGCCAAGGCATCGCGAATCACCGGAACGAGCGCACCGGCGGGATCGGGGTGGCTGCCATATCCCAACACGACGTCCAGCAGGATCACGGATACCGCGGGGTCCGCCGCGACCTCGGCCAGAAGCTCTGCTCGCGCCAAGGGATCGATCATGGGGTGCGGGCGCCCGCGCGTGTATTCCTCTTCGCCCAAGTCCAGGCAGGCATGCGTCGTCGGGGCCTGACCCGCTGCGAGTTTGACGGCGTTGCCGGCCGCGGCGTTGGACTCGACCCTGGGCAGCCGGTCGGCCAGGATCGCGGCCGCCTCGCTGCACAACGTTCCGCCGGAGTAGAGGCCACGCACCAGACCCGGGTGGACCCAGTCGATGGCCGCGTCACCCGCCCGCTCCGCGGTGGCTCCCGCCAAGCGGGCCGCGGCAACGGCGGCGTCCTCGAGCGTCTCCGCGATCGTCACACCGTCCGGCGCGTCGAGCCCGGTCGCGCCGACAAAACACACCGCAGCAGGTTTGTGCGTCGCAGACAACGCGGCCAGCACCTGCTCGGCCACGCTCGGTGCGGGCGGCTTTGACACGCACAGGATGACGTCCGTCTGCGGGTCGGCGACCAGGCGGTCGATGGCGTCCAGCATCGTGATCGCGCCGACGTCCTCGTACAGGTCGCGCCCACCGGTGCCGTAACACGTGCTGACGCCCGAGCCGTAGCGGTCGAGCAGGACGGTGACCTCCTGGGCGCCGGTGCCTGCGGCGGCCACCACGCCCACCGGGCCACGCCGTACGACGTTGGCGAACGCCAGACCCACGCCGTCGATGATGGCGGTGCCGCAGCCGGGTCCCATCACGAGACGTCCCAGTTCGCGGGCACGGCGTTTCAACACGACCTCGTCTTCGATCGTCACACCGTCGCTGAAGAGCATCACGTCCATCCCGGCGCTGAGCGCCTTGTGGGCCTCGAGCGCCGCGTAATCACCGGGGACGGAGATGAGCGCGATGTCCGCGGTCACCTTGCTCAGGCTCTTGGGCGCAGCTGCGACGACGCTACCTGATGCGCCGGGCCGGGCGTCGAGCACGGCGGCCGCGGCCTGCAACCCCGCCTGCGCCTCGGGGCCACCCACCACGATGACCAAGTCATCCGGTCCGGCACCCGCCATCGCGCCGTCCCAAAGTCCCATCCCACGGGCCTCGTCCAGGTTGGCGGAGGTGGCCATGAAGCACGCGGCCTGCTCCACCCCGTCGGTGCCCTCGGCTGCCCGTGCCGCCGACAGCAGCTTGGCGCTGTCGACCCATCGGCCCCGTCGGACTTCGGCTGCGATCACGCTTCCACCACCCTGCCTTCGTTGCCGACGAGGAGCGGCTCCGCCTGGGCGCCCAGCGCCTCGTCGTCGGTTTCGCGCTCACGGAGGATCGTGCCCCGCCCGTTCTCGACCATGATCGCCCCGGGACGCAGGTGAATGAACGGCGACGCCTGCGCCATCGCGTACGCGCCGGTCTGCCCCACCCAGACCAGGTCATCCACACGAAGCGGCGGCAGCTCGACGTCGCGGGCGATCGCGTCGTGTTGCAAACACAACGGCCCGAACAGGCTGGTGGAGCGAAGCTCACCCTCACGCGGCTCGACCACGTACACGGGCGAGCGCTTCCACAGGACACACGGCACCTGCGTGATGCCCGCGTCGACGACGACCGCGCCGCGACCGCGCCGTGCGATGACCCGCACCAAAAGCCAGCCGGCGTCGCGGACAAGTGCCCGTCCCGGCTCCACGATGAGACCGAACGGCCGGTCGCCGATCTGGGCGCGAACCGCCGCCACGTGCCCTGCGACACCCGCCGCCGACGGCCACCCGCCACCAAGGTCGAGCCATTCGATCCCCCCGATGGCCGCGGCGGTCGCCACCAGGTTCGCAGCAGCAGCGGCAAAGCGCTCGACCGGCACGGGGTATTCCACCGTCACGCCATGAATGGGCGGACCCGTCGGTGGCAGCGGACCCAACTGATAGGCCCCCAGATGCGTGTGCAAGCCCGTCAGACGTAGCCCGGAGCGGGCGAGGACGGAGGCCGCAGCTCGCGCGTGCCGGGGGGTGACGCCGAAGCGATCGATGCCCTCGCGCCCCGGTGGCGACAGGCGGATGCCGATGCGGGCACCCGGCGCCGCGTCGGCGGCGAGACCTGCGATCCGTCGCACCTCCTCGGGACCATCGGCGATGATCGTCGCGCCCTCGCGCAAAGCCTGGCGCAGATCGTCGACGGGTTTGTATGGGCCGTTGAACACGATCTGGCTGCCGGGAACCCCTCCACGACGCGCGGTGCGGTACTCGAAGCCCGAAGCCACCTCGGCCCACATCCCGGCGCGGTGCAGTCGGGTGACGATCCCCATCAGCGGGTTGCTCTTCATCGAGTACCCGATCGTGACCTCAGGTCCCCACGCGGCACGGAACGCGTCCGCCTCGGCGGCCAGGCGTGCGCCGTCGAAGACGTACAGCGGCGTGCCAAAACGCTCCGCCAGGTCGGCGGCGTTGCGGGGCGGACGCGTTTCGATCCGCCGGATCACGTGAGCGCGGGCTCCTGGAGCCGATTCCACACGCGTCGGGCCACCCGCCACACCTCTTCGAGGTGTGGGTACCCGCTCGCGATGACCATGTCGACGCCCGCGTCCCGGTAGCTGCGAAGCGCATCGGCCACCTGCGCGTAGCTTCCCACCAGCGCGGTGCCCGCGCCCCCGCGAACGGCGCGGATACCCGCCCACAGACCGGGCGCGACCCAGGCGTCGGCATCGGCGACGACGGCGTTCATCCGTGATTGGCCGACGGAGTCGAACCCGGCGTACTCGACGGCGCGGTCCTCCTGCACCCTGGCGAGTGACAGCAGCTCGGCGGCGGCGCTCCGCGCCTCGCGCTCGGACCGGCGGGCGATGATGTGGATGCGAAGGCCGAAGCGAAGCGGGCGGGCGGCCAGGCGGCGCATCTCGTCGACGCGCCCGGCGATCTGGTCTGGCGGCTCACCCCACATCAGGTACGTATCCACGACGCGGGCAGCCAGCGCCGTAGCCGCCGCACTGGCCCCACCCAGATACAGCGGCCCGGCGAACCGTGCGCGCAGCGCCGTGGCGAGGACCTCGAGGCGCCGGTAGCGCTCGTCGTGAGCCAGCGGCTCGTGCCCGTATCCGTCATCCGGTCCACCGCCTGCGACAAGGTTGATCGCGATGCGGCCGGGGGCGATCCGTTCGAGGGTTTCGGCTTGGTGGGCGGCGAGGGCGGCGGAGACCCCGGCGGGGTTGAGGGCGACGATCAGACGGATCGACCGGGTACGCGCCGCAAGGGCGGCGGACGTCGTCCAGCTCTCGGCAAACGGCGCGTCAGGCGCAAACGAGTCGTTGATCGCGCCCGTCGGCACCAGGATCTCGCGTGCGCCTGCACGCTCCGCGGCCCGCGCCACACGGAGCAGGTAGTCGAAGGTGGGAGGCCGTTGCGGGGCGCGGGTGCCCAGGTGTCGGCCATCTCCCTCCGAAGGGCAGTACCAGGCGAGGTCGAGCATCGATGGGCGATCCTAGCGGGGCGGTAGGCTCCGTACGGAAAGAGGAGGCGAAATGCGCGACGGTGTGCAGGTGAAACCCGGGTCCAGTGTCGACCTCGGGAACTTCTCAGCGGATGCGAAGCTGGGACTCGAGGACAAGGAGATCGCCCAGGCCGCGACAACACGGCTGGGTCAGCGGCTCGCCGACCTCGGTGCGATGCTCGCGGCCAACCACTCGCGCGCGCTGCTCGTCGTGATCCAGGGTATGGACGCGTCGGGCAAAGACGGCACCGTCCGGCACTGCATCGGACCGCTCAACCCCATGGGCGTCGGGGTGACGTCGTTCAAGGCGCCGACCCACATCGAGCTGGGGCACGACTTCCTGTGGCGGGTCCATGCGGCGTGCCCCGCGCGCGGCCAGGTGGGGATCTTCAACCGCAGCCACTACGAGGACGTGCTGGTCGTGCGTGTGGAGAATCTGGCCCCCCAGGACGTCTGGAGCCGCCGCTACGACGCCATCAACGCGTTCGAGCGCCACCTGGTCGACGAAGGTACGATCATCGTCAAGTGCTGGCTCAACATGTCCAAGGACGAGCAGGCAGTCCAGATGCGGGAGCGACTCGAGGACCCCAAAAAGAACTGGAAGTTCAACCCGGACGACCTCGAGAAGCGCAAGAAGTGGGACGAGTACATGGAGGCCTACCGGGTGATGCTCGAGAAGACCTCCACTGACTGGGCGCCGTGGCACGTCATCCCCGCCGACCGCAAATGGGTCCGCAACCTGGTGGTCTCCGAACTCCTGGTGGACGCGCTCGAAGGGCTCGACATGACCTGGCCCGGCCTCGATCCCGCGCTCCGCAAGACCAAGGTCGTCTGACAAGCCGTGGTCATTCGTGTTTGGGGGACTCGGGGCGGGGCGCATCCCTGCCCAGATCGCGGGGAGACGTGGGCACGGGCCTCGAAGTCATGGCCGACGCAACGGGACCGCTCCCGGTGCGCGCCACGACCGCGAGCCACCGCGCCTGGGTAAACCAGCGCCGCATCGTTCGAACGGATGGGGGTCTGGCCGGCCCATCCCGGTGAGCGTGACGCAATTCAGCGATGACGGTCGCGGGCGGTTCACCTGCGGCGAAACGTCGCTCGGCTTCGCCGCGCAGCCTCGGCCACGAATGCGAACCAGGTTTCCCCTGCCCCTCGATCGCCGATCGCAGTCGCATGAGATGGGCGGAGAGGGCGGCCCGGCGTCGAGTTCCCAGCACTCCGCATGCAGTCCATTGCGCGCCGAGCCGGTGCGCGAACTCCTGCCCGCCCTGCACACACATGAACACCTCACTTCCGTGCGCCGCGCACAACCACACGCAGACCCCGTGGGTCAGAAACCGGGCCATCCTCGGGCCCGGCGCGGCAGTTCCGCAGATCGCACACGGCGGGGAGGCACCCTCCCGCCGACGATCCGTCCCTCCCGACCGCCGCCGACCTTCTACCTGTTTCGACCGCCTCCGACGACCCATGTCCCAAATCGTGCACGATCGAACTGTTACAGCGCTACACGCATTTGTACCAAAGGCGTCACAACACTCGCGCGAGGATGTAACACTTGGCCGTGGCGGGTGCCGCCAAACGGCTGTTTCCCGACCCCATCCGCTCGCCCTGCGAGGGTCGCAGATACGGGCCGGGTGGAGCCGCTCAGCGGGGAGAGCCCCCGGACCACGACGCAGCGATCAGTTAGGACCATTGGGGTTGCGGTCGGTAGATTTGCCCGACCTGCACCCGCCGACGAGGACGTTCGCATGGCCCAGAACATCCGTTTCGATCTGCCGCAATCCGAGCTGCCTCGGGCGTGGTACAACATCAACGCGGACATGCCGGTGCCGATGATGCCGCCGCTTCATCCACAGACCAAGGAGCCGGTCACCGCGGAGTTCCTCTCGGTGCTCTCGCCGATGGCCTTGCTGGGGCAGGACATGTCCCGCGACGACCTCATCGAGATCCCGGAGCCGGTCCGCGACATCTACAAGCTGTGGCGCCCCACGCCGCTCCTTCGGGCGACCCGCCTCGAGAAGGCGCTCGGCACGCCGGCGCACATCTACTACAAGTACGAGGGCGTCTCCCCGGTCGGCTCGCACAAGGCCAACACCGCGGTGGCCCAGGCGTTCTACGCCAAGGAGGAGGGCGTCAAGGCGTTTACCACCGAGACCGGCGCGGGCCAGTGGGGATCGGCCCTCGCCATGGCGTGCAAGATGTTCGACCTGGGGTGCGAGGTCTACATGGTGCGGATCAGCTACGACCAGAAGCCGTTCCGCCGGTTTGTGATGGAATCATACGGCGCCGAGGTCTATGCCAGCCCGTCACCCCGCACCCAATCCGGCCAGGGGATCCTGGCCGCGAACCCCGACCACCCCGGCTCGCTCGGCATCGCGATCTCGGAAGGCATCGAGGCCGTCGTCACCTCGAACGGCGCCAAGAAGTACAGCCTCGGCTCGTTCCTGCCGCACGTGCTGCTGCACCAGACAGTCATCGGCGAGGAAGCCCTCAAGCAGATGGACATGGCGGAGGAGTACCCGGACATCGTCATCGGCTGCGCCGGCGGGGGATCGAACTTTGGCGGGATCGCGTTCCCGTTCATCCGCGAGAACCTGCGCAACGGGCGTGGCACCCGCATCATCGCCGTCGAGCCCGCCGCCTGCCCGACCCTGACCCGGGGCGAGTACACGTGGGACTCCGCCGACGGCGTCGGCCTGGCCCCGATCATCAAGATGTACACGCTGGGCCACACGTTCATCCCGGCGGGCATCCACGCGGGCGGGCTGCGCTACCACGGAATGTCACCGCAGGTGTCGGCACTCGTCCACGGCGGCCACGTCGAAGCTCAGGCGATCGACCAGGTCGACACGTTCGAGGGAGGACTGCAGTTTGCCGAGTGCGAAGGGATCCTGCCGGCGCCGGAGTCCAACCACGCGGTGCGCGCGGCCATCAACGAAGCCGTCAAATGCCGCGAGACCGGCGAGGCGAAGGTCATTCTGTTCAACCTCTCCGGTCACGGCAACTTCGACATGACGGCCTACCACCAGTTCGTCAACGGCGAGTTGCCGCGCTACGAGTACCCGCAGGAGGAGATCGCCGAGGCGATGACGCACCTGCCCGAGGTGGACTTCGTCGCCTGACCGACGCCCGTTTCGACCGCAGGCCGTCGTGTTCGATGGCATCATCACCTGATGCCCACCACCTTTGTCTACGGACCGCATCTACAGGCATACAACCCCAGTGACGATGTCGAGCGGCCGCTGCGGCGGCGCCTTGGCATTGACTTGATCGGGGCGTACGGACTGCTCGACCGCGATGACGTGACCGTTGTCGAGCCCGGGGCCGCGACGGTCGCCGACGTGGAGCGCATCCATGCGCCGGCGTACGTCGGGGCCGTGCGCCGGTACAGCGCCAAGCCTGAGCTCGCCGCATCGTGGGAGGCGGGCCAGTGGGGGCTGTCCCCCGGGGGTGACACGCCGGCCCGCGCCGGAATGCACGAGGCGGCGCTCGGGGTCTGCGGCGCGTCGCTCGCAGCCGCCGATCTGGTTGCGCGCGGCGAGACCGACACCGTCTACTGCCCGGCGCCGGCGGGCCTGCACCACGCCCTTGCCAACCGGGCATCGGGGTTCTGCATCTATAACGACTGCGCGCTCGCCGTTCGCGCGCTCCTCGACGCGGGCTTGGAACGCGTCGCGTACGTCGATGTCGACGCCCATCACGGTGACGGCGTCCAGTGGCTCTTCTACGACGACCCCCGTGTGCTGAGCGTGTCGATACACGAGAGCGGCAAGTTCCTGTTTCCGGGAACCGGTGGCATGGAGGAGCGCGGCGCAGGCGCCGGGCTCGGCACCTCGCTCAACGTCCCCTTGCCGCCGTTCACCGGGACCGGCCCGTTCCTTCGTGCGTTGCAGGAGGTCGTCGTCCCCGCCGTCACGCGGTTTGCCCCTGACGCGCTGATCGTGCACCTGGGCGCCGACATCCATCACGCCGACCCGCTCGCGCACCTGTGCGTCGACCTGGAGGCGCTGCCGCGCATCTACCGCCTGCTCCACGACCTGGCGCGCGACGCGGCAAGCGGCCGCTACATCGTGCTGGCGGGAGGCGGGTACAACATCGACCTGCTCGCGCGCGTCTGGGCTCTGCAGATGGACGAGCTCGTGGGCGCCGGGCTCTCCGACGCCCTGCCCGCCGACTGGCTGGCCCGCGCCGAGCAGGAGACCGGCGGCCGGTTCACCGCCCGGCTCCTCGACGACTCACCGCAGATGATCCCCGCCGACCACCGCGACAAAGCCGACGCCGAGGCCAACCGCATCGTGGACCAGGCCAGGTCGCTGGTCGCCGGCTGAGTCCGCATCTGCGCGAGCAACGGAGTTGTGCGCGGCCGCACGGTCGGGTCCCTGGTTTGTCGAGGACGCGGCGGATCCGGCGGCGATGAATCGCTGAGAAAAGCAGGCACCGGGCTTTTACGGAATGAACCTGCGGGCGCAGTGATAGACGGCAGGGTGCGATTGGGACGATTCCGCAGTAGACGTTGGGACGATTCCGCGGTGGCAATTGAGACGATTTCGCGGTATGATTCGTCCCGTGAGAACGATCCCTCGGTCTGTCGTCGACGTCGTTCATGCGGCCCTGGGCGACACCCCCGTTGTCGTCGTCAATGGCCCCCGCCAAGCCGGCAAGAGCACATTGGTTCGTGGCCTCGATCTGCCGGGCCGCGTCGAGATGGTGTCACTCGACGACGAGAGTGTTCGCGAGTTCGCCCGCCTCGACCCGCGGGGCTTCATCGACCGGCCGGTCGACACGCTCATCATCGACGAGGTCCAACTGGAGCCCCGGCTCTTTCGGGCGATCAAGGCATCGGTCGATCGCGATCGACGTCCTGGTCGTTTCCTCCTCACGGGATCGGCTCGATTGCTGTCGGCCCCAGACATGGCGGACGCGCTGGTTGGCCGGGTCGAGACCATTGATCTGTGGCCGTTCACCCAAGGCGAGATCGCCGGCGCCACCGATCGGTTCGTCGATCTCATTTTCGATGCCCCGACGCAGCTTGTCCGCAACGGCGTCATCGGACGCTCCGACTACATCGATCTCGCCGTGTGCGGAGGGTTCCCAGAAGCGGTGCGGCGGACTGCCGGTCGACGGCGCGCCTGGTTCGAGGCCTACGCGACCACGATCGTCCAACGGGCCGTCCTGGCGCTCGCGGACATCGATCGCCTTGCAGAGCTTCCCCGGCTCGTGCGCCTCTGCGCCGCCAGATCCGCGCAGGAACTCAACGTCACCGCAATCGCCGGTGAGATCGGGATTCCCGCCAAGACCGTCGACTCGTACCTCGCGCTACTCAGCGACGCATTCATCTTGAAGCCCATCCCGGCGTGGTCGACCAACCTGAGCGCCAAGGTGGTTCGCCGGCGGAAGCTGCACCTGGTGGACTCCGGACTCGCCGCCCATCTCCTTGGCGTGACCGCTGCTTCCGCCCACATCCCGAGCGCCCCGATCGGACCGATCCTCGAGACATTCGCCGCCATGCAACTCGTCCGGCAGTTGCCGTGGTCGCGACAACGCCCGACGCTGTGGCACTTTCGCGACCGCAGCGGCAAGGAGGTGGACCTGGTCCTGGAACACCCTGACGGCCGGGTCGCGGGAATCGAGGTCAAAGCCTCGAGCACCGTCGGCGAACGCGACTTCCGCGGGCTGCGTTTCCTCAAAGATAGGCTCGGACCGCGCTTCGCCTACGGCGTCGTCCTCCACACGGCAACCGAGGCCCTACCGTTCGGAGATCGGCTTGCAGCACTCCCGTTGAGCGCGCTCTGGTCGGCCGGGCAGGAGTAGGCGATGGGCTTCCCGCGTGCGCGCCGCCGACGGGTCCGGCAAGGTTCGTGACGCGACCGACCGGCATCGCGCCCGTGCCGAGAAAGTCGCGCCGGCCGGCGCGCGACGCGGCACGTGGCCGCTACATCGTGCTGGCGGGAGGCGGGTACAACATCGACCTGCTCGCCCGCGTCTGGGCACTGCAGATGGACGAACTCGTGGGCGCCGGGCTCTCCGACGCCCTGCCCGCCGACTGGCTGGCCCGCGCCGACCAGGAGACCGGCGGCCGGTTCACCGCACGACTGATGGAGGACTCACCGCAGATGATCCCCGCGACCACCGCGACAAAGCCGACGCCGAGGCCAACCGCATCGTGGACCAGGCCAGGTCGCTGGTCGCCGGCTGAGCTCACACATGCGTCGGTCTGGGAGATCGCGATCAAACGCAAGCTCGGGAAGCTTGTGGCTCCGGACAACCTGCTCGCGCAACTCGACGGGCAGCGGTTCGTGCAACTCCCTCTCAGCGCTGCCGAGGCCTGGGTCGCCGGGCACCTCGACCCGCATCACGCGGACCCGTTCGATCGTGCGATGGTCGCCCAGGCCCTCGTCCACGGCTTGCGGCTGGTCACACGCGACAGCACCTTCGCGGCGTATGGCGTGGATGTGCTCGTCGCCTGATCAAGGCGGCGCATGCAACGGGCATCATGATGCCCAAATTACTGATGTTATGATGACATTCATGCGCACGACAGTCACCCTCGATCCAGACGTCGAGGCGATCATCCGGCAAGCGATGCGCGAACACGGGCTGTCGTTCAAACAGGCACTCAACGACGCGGTGCGTCGTGGCATCGCGCCCAAGCGAACGGCACGGTTCAAGACACCGACGTTTGAGATGGGTCAGCCGCTCGTCCCGCTCACGAAGGCCCTGGCGCTCGCAGCCGACCTCGAAGACGACGAGATCGTCCGCAAGCTCGCAGCCGGCAGGTAGGCGAGGTGTTCGTCGTCGATGCGAACGTGCTCTTGCATGCGACCAACAAATCGGCAACTCAGCATCGTACGGCGCGCCTCTGGCTCGACGGAGCGCTTTCTGGTGATGAACCGGTTGGCTTCGCATGGAGCGCCCTGCTGGCGTTTCTGCGGGTCGGCACCCGGCCGGGCGTGTTCCCGAAGCCTCTGTCGCCGCGACAGGCGCTCGGCGTCGTCGGGGAGTGGCTCTCGCAACCGGTCGCGATCGAACTCAGTCCGACGGCCAGGCATTTCGCGGTGCTCCGTGGGCTCATCGAGCAGGCGGGAACGGCGGGCAACCTCACCACCGACGCGCACCTCGCCGCCCTCGCGATCGAGCACGGCGCCGAGTTGGTCTCCTTCGACCGCGACTTCCAGCGCTTCCAGGGCCTCCGGTCGCTGCTGCTCGCCTGATCGGCATGCCGGGCCCTGCCGCAGCATGGAGTGTGGAGGTCACACGGTGATCGGAGCAGACCGGTCGGGCTGCCCCCAGCCTGGTTGACTCCTGACGTGTGAGGAGTCGGTCCTCGTCCCCGCCGGACGCCAACGCCACTGCTCACACTCCTGCCGCCAGCGCGCCTACCGGTGGTGACAGACGGAGACGACGCCCGAAAAACCACCGGCGACACGACCCCACCGCACCACAAGCGTCTCTGAGTGCCCCGACCGCGAGACCCGCTCCCTCGACGAGCAACTGCTGCCCCGACTGCAACACCTTCTGCCGCAGGATCGGCGGCGGCGGACCCTGCCCCCATTGCGACACGACCATGGGGTATCACCTGACGAAGGTGTACGAGAAGATCGGCGCGCTCCCCACACGCACCTGGCACCCTTACTTCACGAAGCTGCGGATTGGCGCTTCTTCTTGGGCGGCATGTGGATCGGGCGGCCCAGGGCGACGAGGCCCGCTTCCTTGAAGCCCTCCGACAGGGTGGGGTGCGCGGCGATCGAGTCGCCGATCGTCTCGATGACGGCTTCGCTGTCGATCGCGATGACGCCGGCGTTGATCAGATCGGTGGCCTGAAGGCCGACGATGACCACGCCCAGCACCTCGCCGGTCTGGGCGTGGTGGATGATCTTGAAGAACCCGGTCTTGTCGGCGAACATCGCTGCACGCGCGATCGCCAGATACGGGAACTGGCCCGCGACGACGTTCTCGCGACCGTACTTCTCGACCGCAGCCCGCTCGGACAGGCCGACGCTCGCGACCTCGGGGTCGGTATAGATGCAGCTGGGAACGGCGCCGCTCATCTCGACGTGGTGGCCCGCGATGTTCTCGGCGGCGACCTCGCCCTCGCGGAACGCCGTGTGTGCCAGCTGCCAGTAGCCGGCGACGTCCCCCACCGCATACACGTGGGCCAGCGTGGTCTTGCGCGTCGCGTCGGTCTGGATGCCCTTCTTGTCGAACGCGATGCCGACGTCCTCCAGGCCGATGCCGTCGACCGTCGCGCCGCGTCCCGTCGCGACCAGGATCAGATCGCCGGTCACGCTGGCCGTCTCGCCGCCCGTGTCGAAGTGCAGCACCATGCCGTCGGCGGTCTCCTCGACATTCGTCGCGCGGGCGCCGGTGTGGATCGTGATGCCGTTCTTGTCGAACGCCCGCGTCAGCGCTTTGATCGCGTCGTCGTCCTCGACCGGGATGAGCGAGTCGAGCATCTCGACGATCACAACCTCCGAGCCGAAGTGGTTGAAGATCGAGGCGAACTCGACGCCGATGACGCCGCCGCCCAGCACCACCAGACGCTTGGGGACCTCGGTCACCTCGAGGAGGCCGGTGGAGTCCACGCACTTGGGGTGGTCGATCCCCTCGACCGGGGGACGCAGCGAGTGGGAGCCCGTGGCGATGACCGCGTGCTTGAAGTTGACGTCCTCGCCGCCTTCGACCGCGAATGTGTTGGGCCCGACGAACCGGCCGCGTCCGTTGACGACTGTTGCGCCGTTGGCTTTGAGCAACTGGCCGACGCCGCTGACCATCGTCGTGACGATCTGCCCCTTGTTGACCTGCACCTGGGCGAAGTCCACGACGGGCTCGCCGACGATGACACCGAGCTGCGGGAACGCGTGGTGTGCGTCCTTGAGCGCGTGTGCGCTCTGCACCCACGCTTTGGTGGGGATGCAGCCGACGTTCAGGCACGTGCCGCCCAACTCACCCTGCTCGATCAACGCGACCGACAATCCGAGCTGCGCGGCCCGAATCGCCGCCGGGTAACCACCAGGTCCGCCTCCGAGCACCGCGACATCGACATCCATCGTCTTGTGTGTTCCCTTCAATCGTGTGTGGCGAGACTGTAGCTGGCAGACGTCTGAAACACCCCGGTTCCAGCTATCGTCTGGTGGAGGATCTCTCCGAAGGAGCTTGACGATGCCGCCGTACCGCAGCCGCACCACCACCCATGGGCGCAACATGGCCGGGGCCCGTGCGTTGTGGCGCGCCACCGGGATGAAGGACGGCGACTTCGACAAGCCGATCATCGCGATCGCCAACTCGTTTACACAGTTCGTGCCCGGACACGTCCACCTCAAGGACCTGGGCCAGCTCGTGGCCGGCGAGATCGCGGACGCCGGCGGCGTCGCCAAGGAGTTCAACACGATCGCCGTGGACGACGGCATCGCGATGGGCCACGACGGGATGCTCTACTCGTTGCCGTCGCGCGAGATCATCGCCGACTCCGTCGAGTACATGGTCAACGCGCACTGCGCCGACGCGCTGGTGTGCATCTCCAACTGCGACAAGATCACGCCCGGGATGCTGATGGCGGCGCTTCGCCTCAACGTGCCGACCGTGTTCGTGTCGGGTGGGCCGATGGAGGCGGGCAAATACGTGGCGAACGGCATCGAACGCGCAATCGATCTGGTCGATGCGATGGTGATCGCCGCAGACCCCAATGCCTCGGACGAGGAGGTCGACCAACACGAGCGCTCGGCCTGCCCGACGTGCGGCTCGTGCTCGGGGATGTTCACCGCCAACTCCATGAACTGCCTGGTCGAGGCGCTCGGCCTGGGGCTTCCCGGCAACGGCTCGCTGCTTGCGACCCACGCCGACCGTGAGCGCCTGTTCCGTCGCGCGGGCCAAGTCGTGGTGGACATCGCGAAGCGCCATTACGAGCAGGACGACGAATCGGTGCTTCCGCGCTCCATCGCGTCGCTGGGGGCGTTCGAGAACGCGATGACGCTCGACATCGCCATGGGCGGCTCCACCAACACGGTGCTGCACCTGCTGGCGGCTGCTCACGAAGCGGGCGTCGACTTTACGATGGATGACATCGATCGCCTGTCGCGCAAGGTGCCGTGCATCTGCAAGGTGGCGCCCGCGACCCCGCTCTACCACATGGAGGACGTGCACCGGGCCGGCGGGATCATGGCCTTGCTCGGCGAGCTCGACCGCGGTGGCCTGCTCAACCGCGACGTGCCGACGATCCACGCGCCGACGCTCGCCGATGCAATCGCCCGCTGGGACGTCGTCCAAAGCCAGGACGAGGAGGTCCACACGTTCTACCGCGCCGCGCCGGGTGGCGTGCCGACCCAGGTCGCGTTCTCGCAGGACCGCAGGTACGAGCGGCTCGACACGAACCGCGAGGAGGGGTGCATCCGCAACGTCGCCCACGCCTACAGCACCGACGGCGGCCTGGCGGTGTTGTACGGCAACATCGCCCGCGACGGGTGCATCGTCAAGACCGCCGGCGTCGACGCCGAGAACCTCGTGTTCAGCGGACGCGCCCGCGTCTGCGAGAGCCAGGACGAGGCCATCGACCGGATCCTGGCGCAGCAGATCGTGCCGGGCGACGTCGTCGTGATCCGCTACGAGGGCCCCAAGGGCGGGCCGGGGATGCAGGAGATGCTCTACCCCACCAGCTACCTCAAGTCCATGGGCCTGGGCAAGGCGTGTGCGCTTTTGACCGACGGGCGCTTCTCGGGAGGCACCTCGGGACTGTCGATCGGCCATGTCTCACCCGAGGCGGCCGAGGGTGGCGAGATCGCGCTCGTCGAGGAGGGCGACACAATCGAGATCGACATCCCCAACCGGTCGATCGGCCTGGCCGTCAGCGACGACGAGCTGGAGCGCCGCCGTGTGGCGCAGGAGGCGCGGGGGGACGCAGCCTGGACCCCGGCGACCCGCGAACGACATGTCTCGCAGGCCCTGCGCGCCTACGCCGCCATGACGACCAGCGCCGCAACGGGTGCCGTCAGGGACGTTTCGCAGGTCGAGGGCCTCACCCGCCGACGGCAGAAAGCCGCCCGCCAGGTGTGACGTCGATTGGCACACCTCGTGTGTGTTCTGTGACATTTCGGTGCTGCGCTGACACATCTCGTGTCGTACGATGGCAGCCATGACCGATGCACAAACCTGGACGTTAGGGCCTGTCAGGGATTAACTCGCGGTTTGATGGTGTAGTTCCAGTCGGGGTGGAATTCGTCGCCTTCGAGGTTGATGGCTGCGAGTTGGTCGTCGCTGACGGTGATGCCTTTCGGGTACTCGCGCTCGTCGAGGCTGG
>JANMDV010000126.1:0-5007 GCA_031376485.1 Actinomycetota bacterium | reverse complement strand
AGCCCCGGCGGATTCGACTGCTCGGGTCTGACGAGCTACGTCTACGCCAAGTTCGGCGTTCGGATGGCGCACTACACCGGCGCGCAGTACACCGCGTACCGCAAGGTGCCGCGCAATCGACTCCGGCCCGGAGACCTCGTCTTCTTCGCTGGTCTCGGCCACATGGGTATCTACGTCGGCAAGGGGCGCTTCATTCACGCACCCCGTGCCGGTGACCACGTGCGCATCTCCAAGCTCTCCGAAAGCTGGTACGCCCAGCGCTACGTCGGCGCCGTGCGCCCGCCGTTCCCGCGGTCTGCCTCCAGCACGATGGGCCCATCGACCCGAAACCCCGTCGGGATACGCAAGCCCAACTCCTCCGCGTCAAGCGCGTAGCGCGGGTCCACCTCGATGTCGATGGTGGGGTCGCCGTCGGCATCACGCGGGACGGCGACGCCCGCCAGCTCGAGCCACCGTCCGTACTCGCGGTTGAGATCCCTGCGCGCGGTCGCCGGTGAGTCCTCGCCGTCGGCGTTTTTGATGGGCGAAAACTCCTCGCCACGCGCGACTTCGACGGACATCACGCACTGCGCAAGCGGCAGTGCATCAAAGATGAACGACTCGAACTTGACGGCGTTCGGTGCATCCGGGGTGATCAACGCTCCCCGATCGTCAACGTAGGGCACCCGCTTGAGGGCCTTGCGAAACGGCAGGGTGGCGCCGGCCTCGGTGACCCGCTCGGCGAGGGCCACCTCGATCGCATGCTCGGCGATCGATCCCGCCCAAAAGCGCAGGTCGCCTTTGGCATCCCTTGCCTGGGCAAACTCGTCCGGCAGGTCGCTGTACTCCACCAGCACCGTCTTGCCGTGGGAACGGGCGACGATCCCGACGCGTTCCGACGGGTCGCGTTTGCGCACCACGATGTTGGACATCTCGGAGTAGCCGGTTGCGTGATGGCCCAAAAACTGGGGCCGCGCGACGCGCGCCAGGGGGTTGTCGACCTGGAACGTAAACATTGTGGTCACGCCCCGGTCGCGCATTTCGTCCAACAGGCCGTGGCGACGGAGGGCGGGGAACAGGCCACCGTGTCCATCCGGCGACAACGCGACGCGATCAGGGGCTTCCAGAAGGATCCGGCCGGTCTTGCGGTCGACGGCGGGCATCGTTCCCTGAACGAAAATCCGAATCGAATCCTGCGGAAGGTCGAACCACCCACTACGTTCGAAGAGATCCCGCGTGGTGGCGTCGTTCTGCGGTGACGTCATGATGTACCAGGGCAGCTCACAGTCATAGCGGCGGCGCACCGCGGCGATCTTGGCGGCGTGGTGGGCGAACAGCGTGCGACCGGTGATCGGTGAGAACGGGAAGTCGCCTTTGGGCCCGTCGAACCCCAAGCGCGTGCCCTGCCCACCGGCGACAAGGACCGCTGCGACGCGATTCTGGGCCAACAGTTCCTGGCCTGCGCGTAGCGCGTGGCGCTCACGTGCCACGTCGCCGGACGAATGGGCCAGCCCGACCACGTCCGGCGGCTCGATCGCCGCGTACGGAAGCTGGTTGTCGGTCTGAACGAGCTGCCGGATCAAACGCCGCACGAGCATCAAGTCAATGCTGTTGAGCTGGGCCGCCAGCCCTGCGCGCGCCTCTCTGTCGAGGCGCCCGAGGGCTTCGATCAGATGCTCTTGCCATGTGTCTTTGAGGCGCTCTTCGAGATCGTCCATCAGGTGTGGTGGTCGGGGATCAGGGGGCGAGCGCGACTTTGACGACGCCTTCGCGTCGCTCGGCCATCATCTTGTAGCCCTCGGCGCCGTCTGCCAACGGCAGCCGATGCGTGAGCATTGGACTCGGGTCCATCTTGCCGGCGGCGACGAGTTCGAGCAGGCGCGGGATGTAGGCCTTGCCCGGCACGAGCCCGCCGGTGATGGTGATGTTGCGAAGGAACTGGTCGAACCAGTTGACCTCCGGGGTCTTGCCCATGAAGTGATCCATGCCGAGACATGCAATCGATCCGCCGGCGCGAACGGCGGCGTGGGCGGTCGCCATGGACTCGGTGCTCGAAATCGAGTCCACCACGACATGTGCGCCCTCGCCGTTGGTCAGCTCAAAGACGCGGGCCTTGATCTCGTCGTTGTCGCGTGACGGAATGACCTCGGTCGCCCCGAGTGCTGTCGCCATCGCCAGACGGTCGGGGTGGTGGCCGGTGCAGACGATGTTCGCGGCGCCCATCGCGGCCGCGCTGTGAACCGCTGAGAGCCCCACGGCGCCGTCGCCGATGACGACGACGTTGTGGCCGGGCTGCGTGCCTGCGCGGGTCAGACCGTGCCAGCCGGTTGACATCACGTCCACCAACGGCAGGAGCTTCATCTCGTGCTCGGGGTCCGCGAGCGCCTCGGGCATGGGGTGCAACGTACCGTCGGCCAACGGTACCCGCACGAACTCCGCCTGCCCGCCCTGCGAGTCCCCGCCGTGCTGCCATACGCGGGAGGCCCATCCGAACAACGACCAGCGCAGGCATGACGATGCCAGGTCCTCCTGGCAGTACGTGCAGGTGCCGTCCGCGACGCTGCACGCCGAGAGCACCCGGTCACCCGGTTTGAATCCTCTCACCTCGCGGCCGACGGCTTCGACCGTCCCGATGAACTCGTGACCCAGACGTTGTCCCTCATCGAACCCGAATGCCGCACCGGCGTTGTAGATGTGGAGGTCCGACCCGCAGATCGCAGCGAGGGTGACCCGCACGATCGCATCGGTCGGCGCCTCGATCGTCGGCTCCGCGACATCGCTGACCCGGATGTCGCCGGTTCCATGAAAGGTCACGCCTCGCATCTGTACCTCTGGGTAGGGAATCGGACCTTGAGCATACGCCCGGAATCCCCTGCGGCCACCGAGTACGCGTTCTGGACGGACGCGGATCTTCCCGAGGTTGCATTCCCAAATGTTCCAACGATAATTTCCGAATTCAATCATCGCAGTCCATGAGGGGGTTCACGTGACCACACAACTCCAGGAGGCCCAGGCCGGGGTCAACGCGATCATCGATCGGTTCAGTACGCCCGAGGCCGCCCAGATGACTTTCACGGTCGGCGTCGAACTGGCCGAGGGCTACAAGATGGATGTCGACATCCGCAAGCACCGCATCACGGTGGACGAGCCGAAAGGGTTTGGCGGGACTGACGAGGGCCCGAACCCCGTGGAACTGGTGCTGGCCGCCCTCACCACCTGCCAAGCAATCACCTACCGCCTTTGGGCCATAAAGCTCGGCATCGAGCTCGCATCGGTCAGCGTCGAGGCCGATGGCGATATCGATCTGCGGGGGTTGCTGGGTATCGACGACTCCATCCGTTCCGGATACTCCGCGGTGCGGCTGCGGGTCAAGCTCGATGGGCCGGAGTCACCCGAGCGCTACCGGGAGCTGGCGGACGCCGTCGATGGGCACTGCCCGGTGCTCGACTTCGCCAACTTCGCGATCCCGGTCGAGCGCACGATCGTCTGATCGTCGTCGGCCCCAGCGGGCCGCCGGTCAGCGGAACGCGGATGGGTGGCTCTCACAGACGCGCTGAGGCTCGGTCACAGCTCGATGGCATCGCCATGAGTCGATCGCGTTTCGCCGGCGAGTTACAGGGTATGTATCCGGTCTGATCGCGGTGTGTATCCGGTCGGGAGGCCCGGAGAGCCGGGGGAGGGCGTTGAGGCCACCGTCCGCGCTGTCGATGAGATCGTACAAAATGAAACACACCTCTCATCCACAGGCAAGTTGGTGCGCACGGGTGGCGCTCGCCGCATTGTCCTTCCTCCTCGCTGCGAGCGTCGCCGGTCATGTCGCGTGGGCCTAGTGTCCTGAGTCAGAAATTCGCTGCAGTTTCGACGGCTGCGACCGTCGCGATGCGGCGTCCTCGGTCACCCGAATATAGCCCGATATGCAGGTTCCCTGCGTCCTTGCCTCGCTCGGTCTCGCTCGCCGAAACAATCACCGAACTTCTGACTCAGGACACTAGTTCGGCCTCGGCCGCGGTGTCTACGACAACATCTTTGCCAACTGGATCTATAACGCCGGTCTGCTCGCGGCGGCCGCCATTCCGTTCGTGCAGATGCTGCGTCGGCCGGGCCAGCGCGCCGTCTACGCAGCGTTCAGCTTCGCCCTTCTCGCGTGGGCTCTCGGGAACATCTACTACGCGGCAGCGTTGTCCCTGCTCGAGTCACCGCCGTTTCCGAGCTTCGCGGACCTGGGCTATCTGGCGTTCTACCCCCCGGCGTACGTCGCCGTCATGCTCATGATCCGGGCACGGGTCACACGGTTTCTGCCGAGCGTCTGGCTCGACGGGTTGATCGCTGTGCTGACCTGCGCGGCCCTCGCGGTGGCGCTGCTGATCGCCCCGATCCTGTCCGGAGTCGGTGGCACGCTCTCGGAGGTCGCGACCAACCTCGCCTATCCGTTCGGCGATCTGCTGCTCATCTTGTTGGTGCTGCTCATGATCGCCCTCGGCGGCTGGCGATTCGAGCGGCAGGCGACGCTTCTGACGGGGGGCCTCGTGACGTTTGCGATCGCAGACGGCATCTACGTGCAGCGGGTGGCAGCCGGGACCTACGCGGAGGGCACGATCCTCGACTCGCTCTGGATCGTCGGAATCGCCATGGTGGCGTTCGCCTGTTTGTTCGATACCAGAGTCGAACGTACCCGCCGCTACGAGGGTTGGGCGGTTGCCGTCGTACCCGTCGTGTTCGCGCTCGGCGCGGTCGGGATCCTCGCATACGGGACCGTCAACACCGTCTCACTCGCCGTTCCGCTCCTCGCGGTCGGCGCTTTGCTCGCCGCATTCATCCGAGCAGGCCTGACATATCGCGACGTCCAAGCCCTCTCCGACGTGCACCGCCAGGCGTCGACAGATGAGCTGACCGACCTGCCGAACCGTCGCTGGCTGATCGGCCAATTGCGTCAACGCATCGCTTCGGGAGACCCCGTGGCGCTCACCCTCATCGACCTCAACGGCTTCAAGGAGATCAACGACACGCTCGGCCATCATGTGGGCGACG
>JANMDV010000014.1:0-29088 GCA_031376485.1 Actinomycetota bacterium | reverse complement strand
AAGTACGGCAAGGGTGAGATCCAGTTCGTCTACACCCACAACGACGAGATGTCCCTGGGAGCCATTCAGGCGATCAAGGAAGCCGGCCGTATCTCGGAGATCAAAGTGGTGGGCATCGACGCCCAGCAGTCCGCGCTCGAGGCCGTCAAGGCCGGCGAGTACGCCGCAACGATCGCGTACCCGATCAACGCGTCCGAGCACATCGCCGCCGCCGCCAAGCTGTGCGCCGGTGAGACCGTGCCCGAGCGGATCAAGCTGACGGCAACCCTGGTCACAAAGGACAACGTGGCCGCCGTCGACGGGAAGACGTTCTAGTCGACCCGACCACTCGATGGGCGTCGCAGCGTCAACCCGTGCGTTGCGGCGCCCATCCGGTCAACCGTCGAACCACGCAACTGGAGAATCTCGATGAAGCTTGCTTACAACAACTGGGCCTACACGAGCTTCTTCGTGTGGACGCCGTCGTACACCCTCGAGCACACGATCGAACGTCTCGCGGCGATCGGCTACGACGGCATCGAGATTGGTGCCGGAGCGCCACACGCATGGCCGGCGCACCTGACCAAGAAGCGCCGCGGCGACATCAAGAAGCTGCTCGAAAAGCACGAGATCGTCGTTTCGAGCATGTTGCCTGCGCCGTCCGGCGGACCGGGCAATAACCCCGTCTCACCGCTCATCGAGGAGCGCCGGTGGACGGTCCAGCACTACAAGGAGATCATCACCCTCTGCCGGGACTGGGACTGCCATACCCTGATCTACCTGCCGGGCTGGCGGGTGTTCGGGACGACCCGGCGCCAGGCGTGGAAGTGGAGTCAAGAGGCGCTCAAGCAGATCGCCGACTTCGCCGCCAAGAACGACGTGACCATGGTGATCGAGCCGACGCCCCACGACACGAACCTGTGTGAGAGCAGCTACGACGCCATCGAGTTGATGGAAGACGTCAACCACCCCAACGTCAAACTGATGTTCGATACGTTCCACGCGTTCTATCGCCACGAGGTGCCGACCGACTACGTGTACGAGATGGGCAAGAACCTCAAGCACATCCACATCTCCGACAATGACCGCCTGCCTCCGGGCCAGGGCGTCGGCGATTGGCCGTCGCTCATCGGGGCGTTGCGCGAGGTTGGCTACGACGGCTACCTGACGATGGAGACCGGGTTCCACAGCCGCGGCATCGAGCCTGACTACGACGCGCGGCAGGCATACGAGTTCCTCAAGCCCCTCGCCGAAGGGGAGTGAGCATGCCGACGGGGAGCGGGGATCGCGTCGAAGCCCTCACGATCCTGAGCGAGGAGGAAGCCAACACGATCGACGCCATCGCCGGTCGCATCATCCCTGGCGATACCGCCGATCCCGGGGCGCGCGAGGCCGGCGCGACGATCTACATCGACCGGGCCCTCGGAGGCTTCCTACGCGAGCTGCGGCCGGTCTACCGGCGGGCGATCCTCGGACTCGACGCACTCACGCAGGAGCGTCATGGTGCCGCCTTTGCGGAGCTCGAAGCCGAGGCGCAAGACGCCGTCCTTGCCGATCTTGAACGAGGGGGACAGGGCGGTACAGGCGACACCGAGGTGCGTGACGTCGGTTGGGACGAGGGGAGCTTGCTCTCAACGTTCTTCGAGGTGGTGCGTGAGCACATCCTGCAGGGCACCTTCGGCGACCCCGCCTACGGTGGCAATCGGGACTTAGTCGGG
Source organism: Actinomycetota bacterium (assembly GCA_031376485.1). Classification (GTDB taxonomy): domain Bacteria; phylum Actinomycetota; class Thermoleophilia; order Miltoncostaeales; family Miltoncostaeaceae; genus CALMEC01. The sequence goes on along the minus strand of JANMDV010000014.1, from coordinate 27,391 downwards.
TGGCGCCTGCTGGGCTTCCCAGGCGCCCGCTGGGGGTACACGCTCAAGGAGATGGCGCCCGGTGTGGACGCGAGGAGCCTCCCCGTCAAGTCCCTGGCGGACCTGCGGCGCGAGCGCCCGTGGGATGACTCCGAATGAGCACTGAATCCGTCGACGCCGTCATCGTCGGCCTCGGCGCGGTCGGAGCGATCCTCGCCGAGAAGCTCGCCACGGCGGGCCTGCGGACGGTCGCGTTCGAGAAGGGCGAGCACTTCCGCGACCCCGATTTCCGGTTCAAGCACGACGAGATCCGCTACTACGCCCGCGGGGCGATCTCGCCGAACATGACGCGCGATCCTGTCACCTGGCGGGCGACGTCACGTGACACCGCGGCCGTGCTGCCGTGGTCGTCAGGCCCCCTCGGCGTCGACGAGCCGCTGTTCGGGATGCCGGCGATCGGAACCGGCGGCGGAACCCTGCATTGGGGTGGCGCCGCGTTTCGTTTTCCCGCTCCAGAGTTCCGTATGCGCAGCGCGATCGTCGAGCGCTTCGGCGCGGGCGCCCTGCCCACAGATACGACGCTGGTGGACTGGCCGTTCGGCTTTGACGAGATCGAGCGCTACTACGACCTGGTCGAGTGGGAGCAGGGCGTCTCGGGCGCAGCCGGCAACGTCGCGGGCGAGCCGCGCGACGGCGGCAACCCGTTCGACGATCCCCGTACGCGTGACTACCCGATGCCGCCACTCCACGCCGCACCCGGCGACCGCGTGTTCGCCGATGCGGCGCGACGACTCGGATATCACCCCTACCCGATCCCCGCGGCCATCAACTCGGTCCCGTTCGCCAACCGGTCGGCCTGCACGTACTGCGGGTGGTGCCACGGGTTCCCGTGCCACGTCGGGGCGAAGTCCTCGACGCATGCCACCTCGCTGCCCGTGGCGCTCGCGACCGGCAACCTGGAGGTCCGCGCCCAGTCGCGCGTTTGCCAGGTCAACCGCGGCCCCGACGGGCGGGCCGGCGGGGTGACGTACTTCGGGCCGGACGGGGTCCGGCGCGAGATTGAGGCGCCGATCGTCGTACTCGCCGCCTACTCGCTCGAGAACGCCCGTCTGCTCCTGCTCTCGGATCTCAATGCCAACGACCAGGTCGGCCAACATTTCATGACCCACAACTTCGGGTGGTTCAACGGGGTGCTTCCCGAGGACTCGAACCCGTTCGTCGGAACGCTCGTGGCCGGCAGCGCGCTGGACGACCTTGGAGCGGATCGTGTGCCCGACGGCGCCGGGGTCCTGTGGGGCTCGCCGATCGTCGGTTTTCCGACTGACATCCAGCCACTCGAGGCGGTCCACTCGATGAACCCCGAAGCGCCGCGATGGGGCGTCGGCTTCAAGGAGTGGCTTCGCACCAACTACCGACGGCTCTACCGCATGTACTCGCAGACGGCGAACTTCCCGTCGGCACGCCACCGCGTCGACCTGGACCCCACCGTGCGTGACCCATGGGGCGTGCCGGCCCTGCGGATCACCCACGACTGGGACGACCACGACGCCCGCTCGGTCGAGTTCTTCGCGACGGTCAAGGAGCGCATCGCCCAGGCGATGGGCATCCGCGAGTCGTGGCAACACGCGTCGCGTCCCTTCTATCACCTGTCCACCCACGAGTGCGGTGTTCACCGTATGGGCGAAAACCCGGCCGAGAGCGTAGTGGATGCCGACGGCCAGTCCCACGAGTGCTCCGGCCTGTGGGTCCTCGGCGGCGGCCAGTTCCCGAGCTTCGGGGGCTACAACCCGACGCTCACGATCCAGGCGCTCGCGTACCGCGCAGCGGAGGCGCTCCTTGAGGGCGTCGGGGCGAAGATGGAACCCCTCGAATGGGCGAAGGGCGGGCCAGTCTGACCGAGCCGCGGGCAGTGTCCCGCTCCGTCAGCTTGCCCGGGAGGGGCAAGGCAGCGAACAGATCGGCGCCTCCTGTGATTGGCGAAAGGAGTTGGGCCACCCCGTTGGTATGACATCAGTCGTGGTAATCCCGGGAACTGCCCTACGTGATACCCTACGTCAGATGCGAAAGACAAGCCTGTATCTCTCCGATGGTGATGTCGTTCGCCTGCGACGTCTGTCCGAGCGATTGGAATTGAGTCAGGCGGAGGTGATGCGCAGGGCGTTGACGCAGTTCGAGGCCGCCGAATCGCGTGACCGGCAGTTCGCCCTGTTCGAGCTGGCCGGGCTGTCGAGCGAAGATGGCCGGTCGATCGCCGACATCCCCGACGAGGAGCTGTTCGAGGGCTTCGGGCGGTGACGCTCATCGTCGACGCCGCCCCGCTCGTGGCAGCGGCCGATGAGCGCGAGCCGCTTCGCGACGCGGTGCGGGATGTCCTACGGTCGGAGCCCCAGACCATCGTCGTGCCCGCACCGGTCACCGCAGAGGTTGACTACCTGCTCCGCACCCGACTCGGCCGGTCTGCCGCGAAGGCATTTCTGACAGATGTCGCGGAGGGCAGGTTCCAGGTCGTGGGTCTGTCAGTGGACGATCATCGGCTGGCCCTGGAGATCGATGGCCGCTACGCCGACTTGGGGTTGGGCCTGGCGGACCTCTCGGTCATCGTGCTCGCGCACCGCTTCGGGACCCATCGGCTGTTGACGTTCGATCAGCGCCACTTCCGTGCCGTGACCGCCCTTGACGGGCAGCCCTTCACCTTGCTCCCGGCCGACGCATAGCTCCTCCGAACGCTGTACTGCGCGGGCGGCGACGAGCAGGCACGTCTCGGTCGCGACGCCACATGCGAGTTGAGGGGGCCGTGAATCCCCCAACTCCGCGGCGAACAGCGCCGCGGCCCGATCAGGTCCGCTCAGCTCTGACGCGCGAAGATCAGCTCGGTCAGGGCGGCCAAGTCGTCGGTCGGGCCGGGCACCGCGGTCAGCAACGTCTCGGCGCGGGCGTGGCTCTCTGACGCGAGCGCCCGGGCGCGCTCAAGGCCGTGGAAGCTGACATACGTGATCTTGCCGTGGCGCTCGTCTGCGCCGACGGGCTTGCCGAGGGCCTCCTCGTCGCCTGCGACGTCCAGGATGTCGTCGACGATCTGGAACAGTAGGCCCAGCTCATTCGCGAACGCGCGCAAGGCGGTCGCGATCCCCGGCTCGGGCCGCGCGTAGATTACGGCGCACCGGACCGCGGCGGCGATCAGCCGGCCGGTCTTGAGCAGGTGGACCTGACGCAACGCGTCGGCCGATAGTCGACCGTGGTCGCGCAGGTCGAGGAACTGCCCGCCGACCATGTGCCGTTGACGCCCGAGGCCGCGGAGAGCTCGGTGATGATGCCGAGGCGCGTGGCGGGCCCTCCTGGCTGGTGCTCGGCGACCAGACGGATCGCCTCGGCAAACAGTGCGTCGCCTGCAAGGATCGCGGCGTCCTCACCGAACGCGCGGTGGCACGTCGGCCGGCCGCGACGCAGGTCGTCATCGTCCATCGACGGCAGGTCGTCGTGGATCAGGGAGTACGTGTGGATGAGTTCCAACGCCGCTGCGGTCGGCAGGAGATCCTCGGGCTCGTGGCCCAGGCCCTCGCATGTCGCCAGGCACAGAACCGGGCGGATGCGCTTGCCGCCCGCAAGCAGTGAGTAGCGCATCGCCTCGACCAGGCCCTCGGTGCCGGTGGGCTGGTGCTCGACCGTGTCGCCCGCCGAGAAGTCGAGGCTCTCGAGGAAGGCCTCGACCATTACGCGAAGGTGTTCCGGATAACTCGTGACGTACTCCTCGACGGGTGGAGGGCGCATCCTATCTTTGGGTCGCGACACGGCTGATAGCGTCGGGTGAGTGCGCGCGTTGATCCTCCACGGCCCCGGTGACCTGCGTCTGCAGGAGGTCGCGGACCCGTCCCCTGCGCCGGGAGAGGTGGTGCTTCAGGTCGACTACGCGATGACGTGCGCGACCGACGCCAAGATGCTCCGTCACGGGCGTCACCCCGCGTTGCCCGAGCCGCCCGCGCCATTCGGGCACGAAGCGACCGGGCATGTGGTGGCGGTGGGCGAAGGAGTCGCCTGGCCCTCGGTCGGTGACGCGGTCGTGGTGGCCAACTCGGCACCGTGTGGAGACTGCTTCTACTGCCTGCGGGAGCGCCCGAGCCTGTGCGAATCGCTCGTGTACCTGTGGGGTGCGTTCGCCGAGCGCGTGCTCGTGCCTGCGCGCATCGTGGCGATCAACATGTTGGCGCGTCCGGACGGGCTCGACCCGCGCCTGGCTGCCATGATCGAGCCGCTGGCGTGCGCGATTCGCGGGGTGCAGCAATCGCAGGCAGCACACGGGGACATGGTGGTCATCGTGGGCGGCGGGGTGCAGGGCCAGCTACTGACCGCCTGCCTCGCGCGGCGCGGCTGTCAGGTCATCGTGTGCGACCCTCATCAGGACCGTCGTGATCGGGCGCTTCGGTTTGGCGCCGTGCGCGCACTCGATGCGCCCAGGGACGATGCCGACGTGCGCAGCGTACGCGCCGAAACCCCTGGTGGGCGCGGGGCCGATGTCGTGTTCGAGGCCGTCGGGCGCCCCGAGACATGGCAGGTCGCGGTGGGGCTCGTGCGGCCCGCGGGCGAGGTCAACCTCTACGGCGGCTGCCCGCCCGGCAGCACTGTGACATTGCCCACCGAGCGACTGCATTACCACGAGCTACGGATTCAGGGGAGCTATCACCACACACCCGAGGCCGTCCGCGAGGCCCTGGCGCTCTTGGTCGAATCGGCGGCGCCATTTGCGGAACTCATTGGAGAGCCGATCGGCCTGGCGGAGGTCGCGACCGTGCTCGGCGAATCGGGCGTCAAACGTCCTGTCGTTCCGTGATCATTCTCTGACGTATGCCAGAACGACCCGCTCGGTTGGCGGCTGCGAGCGGTCGCGATACGACACTGGCGCGAGATCGCTGTGACGACAAGTCGCAGCGAGGCTCGCCAGCATCTCCTCGTTTGGTTTTCGCTTGTCCTCCTTCGCGGGAGTTATTCCGGCACAGGCCCTTACTTGAGGCGACGCGCAAGCCGGCGGATCTCTGCGTAGCTCTGCGACTCGGCCCGTAGGCGAGTCATCTCCTGGTCCTGCGCGCGCACGGCGCGGGTGAGTTCGTCGATCGCGGCGGTCGCCTTGGCGAGCGCTGCCTGCACATCACTGCTCGCGCCGACTCGACCGCGTCGCGTGGGACCGGTTTCGGTGCGACGTCGGCGCGGCCGAAGCTCGGCGCCGCGCTGGCGTGCAACCCGATAGTAGTTGGCTGCGACGGTTCCCGACTCACGCCCTGTGCGTTTCGAGATGTCATTGAACGCCTGCGATTTGTTCATTCCGCCTGCGACAAGTCGCTCGACTTCATCGAAGATCTGGTTTCCCACGCCGCCACGTGCGCTCGGTGTATCAGCCATGAAGTATGCACTCCGTTCGTAGTGAGTCGTCGCTGGGAATTGTATTCACTCACAGCGACGCGATGCGCGCAAGTGAGGTCCGATCACTCTGTCACGAACGCCGAGGTTCATGACACTGTTCGTCGGAGTCATTCGGCAGCAGGGACCCGTGAACGAGTACGTGCTGCGTCGAGATGGCGAACGTAGCTGGGCGCGGTGGCCGCGAGTCTCGTCCCTGTCAGGAATAGCCGGCAAGCTCTCCGCCTCGCATGGCGACGGGTATCGCCGTCAGATCGCCGCAGTACTTGTTGCACGGGCCGTCAGTCCATGTGTCACCCGTCGCGGACGGGCGGGTGCTGACCTGTGAGGGGCCACGCAGAAACGACTGCACTGTTTGGCGGCTGTAAACCGTCGCCATGCGGCGTCGCCGAGATCGCTGTTACCACCAGTAGCATTCGAGGCTCGGCGACACCGCCGTGCCTTTGTGCCGTTGAGTTTTTCGCTCGCCATCCGGCACGGCAGTTATTTCTGCGCGGCCCCTTGATCGTCCAAGAATACGGCCATTGTCGCGGTGAACCCATGCAGGAACGTCGTGCCGCCGACGGGTCCGATCTCACCGTTACAGAACATGCCCGCGATCGGAACACCCAGCTCCTCTGCGATCGCCGATGCATCGTGATCCGGCGTACCGAACATGTGTGTGCCACGGCCATTGCAACTGAACACCAGTCCCGCGACGGGAGCCCTCGCTCCCGACATTGCAAGCGCCTCCCGGAGGGCGAGACGCAAATCTTCATCGGCGGATTCTGCATCGCGTACGTGTAGTCGAAACGTCTGGCCGATGCGTACATGTTCGCCGATGTACACGGCGCCGGTGTCGGGATCGCGGCCATGAATGCCACGGACCAAGTAATCGCCACGACCATAGTCCGGCTGGTTTTCGTTAATGACGATTCCGGCCAGAAGCGGTTGACGAAGCAGGTGTCGCTCCGGTTCCGACAACTCGTCGACGACGCGCGTGATCTTGTCGAATGCGTTCGTGCCCGCCAGCTCGGCGACGACCGGCCCGCCGCCGGCGGTGATGACCATGTCCGGGCCGATGGGTGCGCATCCCTGTGAGACCATCGGGATGATCTGCGCGCCGGGAAGAGCGACACCGACACCACCGTCGAAGTGGACGTCTCGGTCGTGGAACACGACGTGCTCGCCGGCGCGGCGGCCTCCTGACGCCAATCCGCCGATGATCACCGGTCGTTGGCGCGCGTTGTGCTGCTCCAACATCACATCGGCGGGCAGGGTGAACGGGTCGGCCAGTACGAGCAGCGGCGTGTCGTTCGGGCCGGCGTTGATGAGCCACTCCGGCCATCCCAGGATCTCGTCACCGCCCTCTGCGGGCTGGACGAACAACCTGAACGTTTCGACTGCGACATGAGGCAGGCTCGTACACCACACCGACAGCGCCGGGTCGCCTTCGACCTCGCGGCCGTAGCCGATGATCGCTTCGCCGGTACACCCGACCAGATGCTCCGGAGCGAGTTCGGTCTGGAGCGTGTCCAAGAGCGACCAGGGATCGGTACACAAACTGGGTGATGCGAACACGACTGCCAGAGTCACCGGGGCCCCGCGGAGCTGGCTCGTGATGCTCCGTGCGACCTCGATGGCCGCGGCCACCGGCTCGGGGTCCACAGACAATGCGACGGCGAATTGTGACTGGTCGCTCACGTTGCCAGTGTCACTGATCTCGACTCAATTTGCGACAAGAGCTTGACCCGGAGCGTTTCTATGCGCAGAATTCCCTTCGCACACACCGCTGAGCAGCGGACAGCACTTGCTCACGTGAGAGCCATCCCTTGGGGTGGCTCGAAGCGTTTAAAGGGCGGGTCGAACGAGCCTCGCGCCGCCAGGCCGCGTCCATGCAATCCGCGCCGACGATGGCGCCCGCCGGGTCGCGAACGGTGCGAGGCCACGAATGCGTCGACGCGCGGGCGGATGTCGCGGAGGCCTGCGGCGCCCAAGGAGTGCCCGTCCGGTGCCGATCATTGGGGAGGGGGCTCACCCGGTGCGGGCGTCCAGCCCGGGGCTTTGAGCATGGCCTGCGCGTCGGCCGCGCGGTCGTGCGGCACCATGACCTCGCGCGGTCCGAGTGCCAAAAAGTCCGGGACGTCGAAGCCCCGGCCACGGCGGTGGTAGGCCGGGATGTCCCCGTCGTGGAGCAGGTTGACCAGCAGGTCGGCCTCAGGCTGATGGCGCGCCACGGCCACTATGACCCAGGGGGCCGGCGCGGGCGCCCGGTCGTGCTTGCGCCACCGCATCAGCGCGCGAGGCCGCGTTCGAAGGGATCGCGTCCGCGTCCCGCCAGGAACGGGCGTATGAGCGCAAGCCCGGCCACGAAGCCCACGATGTGCGCCCAGTAGGCGACGCCGCCCTCGCCTCCCTGCGCTTGGCCGCTGACGTAGAAGAACTGAAACGCGATGTACACGCCCAGCACGATCCAGGCGGGCAGGCGCAACGGGATGATCCCGACGAGCGAGAGCACCCGTGCGCGCGGAAATAAGAGGATGTACGCGCCCAGCACCCCGCTGATCGCCCCGGAAGCTCCGATCAACGGCACCGCAGACGACGGATCGGTCATCGCCTGGCCGAGCGCCGCCAGGATTCCGCACAGCAGGTAGAAGGGCAAGAACCGGAGCCGTCCCAGGCGGTCCTCGATGTTGTTCCCGAAGACCCACAGAAACAGCATGTTGCCGAGCAGGTGGAGCCAACCGGCATGGATGAATTGATGGGTCACCAGACCCGCGTAGCGCGCGTGCTCACGGTTGAGGTCCACGCAAGGATCGCCTGACGGGGCTTGCCCGTCCAGGACGCGATCCGGCACGGTGGCGAACTCGCAGACGAAGCCGGTCTGTGACGCCGCCAGCTCGGTGACCGTGGAGAACGTCTGCGGGTTCGGCTTGCTCGTCTGGTAGCCGAAGACCAGCACGTTCAACGCAATCAGCAGCACCGTCAGCACCGGAAAGCGCCGCGTCGGGTTGTCGTCCTTGAGCGGGAGCACAGGCGGCCGAGCGCTAGTGGTCCAACATCGACGTAGGATTTCGATGTCGGACCATTAGGTCGCCAGCAGGTGCGCCAGCAGGGCCGCCTGCGTGTAGAGCCGGTTGTGACCCTGCTGCCACGCCGCCGAGCGCGGCCCGTGCAACACGTCGTAGCTGATCTCGAGGTCGTGGTGGGCCGGTAGTGGGTGCAGGGCGATCGCGTCCGAGGCCGCGCGGTCCATCATGGATTGGTCGAGCTTGTACGGCGTAAACGTCCTGATCCGCTCGGCTTCGCGTTCCTCGTCGCCCATCGACACCCATGTGTCGGTGTAGAGCGCGCGCGCGCGCTCGGCTGCCTCGGCCGGGTCGCGCACGACGCGGACGCCGCCGCCGCGCTCTTGGGCCACGGCGTCTGCCCACCCGATCCACTCAGGGTCCGGGTCATAGCCCTCCGGGCAGGCGCAGGTGACGTCCAGCCCGAGCTTGGCCCCGACGGTCACCAGCGAGATACAGCAGTTGTTGCCGTCGCCCATGTAGGCGATAGGCACGCCGGCCAGGTCACCGAAGTGCTCGCGCAGCGTCAGGATGTCCGCGAGGCCCTGGCACGGGTGATGCTCATAGGTCAGCGCGTTGACGACGGGGATGGACGCGTATTCAGCCAGGTCCACGAGCTTCTGATGGGGGCCGGTCCGCAGCACGAGCGCGTCGACGATGCCGGAGAGGATCAGCGCGGTGTCCTGGATCGCCTCACCCCTGCCCAGCTGCATGTCGCTGGACGACAGGTAGATCGCGTGGCCGCCCAGGCGCACGGTCGCGGTTTCGAACGCCACGCGCGTCCGGGTCGAGGGCCGCTCGAAGATCAGACCGACGACACGGCCCTGGAGCCACGTAGGCCATTCCGGCCACGGCGTCTGCTTGAGCTGGGCGGCCAGGTCGAGCACCGCTTCGACCGACTCGGTCGCGTGATGGCGGAGCGTCATGATCGAACGTCCGGCGAGGTCAGGCAGTGGGGTCGGGCGCTCCGTCATGTCGTCGGGTTCTCCGTCGTCGGAGGTGTAAACGTGGTGCCTGCGGCGATGCGCTCGGTCAGCGGAGCCCGCGGTGCGAACCGGTCGCCGGCCAACCCGGCCAGCGCAGTGAGGTCAGCCGCCAGCTCTGGCAGCCCGCGGCGCTCGGCCCAGGCGAAGGGGCCTTCGCTCCAGCCGGTGCCGAGCGTCATCGCCAGGTCGATGTCCGGCAATGTGGCGATGCCCTCCTCAAGACAGCGGCAGGCCTCGTCGAACGCCCCCAGGTGGTAGCGCTCGGCCACGGCGGGCCCGTGTCCGTCTGCCGCGCCCGACTCGCTGCCGGTGACGAAGCCCGTACCCGACTTCCGGCCCAGGCGGCCGGCGTCGACTTCGGCGGCCAGCGAGGTCCCCGCGGCGAACCGCTCTCCGTAGGCGACCTCCAGGTCGCGCTGGACGTGCAACGTGGTGTCGAGCCCGATCAGGTCGCCGAGGGCGAATGGGCCCATGGGGGCCGGGCCTGCGTCGATGACCGCCTGATCGGCCGGGACGCGGGCGGCGTCGAGTTCGTCGGCATGTCGGTAGGCCTCTGCCAGCGCTCGCACCAGGATTCGATTGACCAGGAAGCCCGGGCACTCCAGGACCCGCACGGGCACCTTGCCCAGGCGCTCGGCGACGCGCGCCCCGGCGTCGATCGTCGCCTCGGCGGTATCGGCCCCGCGGATGACCTCGACCAGGCGCATGACGCTGGCCGGGTTGAAGAAATGCAGCCCCATCACGCGCTCGGGACGCTGAGTTGCGCGGGCCAATGTCGTGATCGACAGGCCCGACGTGTTCGACGCCAACAGCGCCGAGGGCTTGGCAGCGGCGTCGATGGCCTGCCACAGGGTGCGCTTGAGTTCCAGCACCTCAGGCCCCGCTTCGATGACCAGATCGCAGTCGCCGATCGCGTCGAGGGACACGGATCCGGTCACACGTCCGGCGATCGCGTCGGCGTCGTCCTGGGTCAGTCGTCCCTTGGCGACCCTCCGCTCCCCGATCGAGCGGACATGGGTCAGGCCACGGCTCACCGCCGCGTCGTCGACGTCGACCAGAACGACGGAGCATCCGGCGGCAGCGGCGACCTGCGCGATCTCGCTCCCCATCACCCCGGCGCCGACAACGCCGATTCGTTCGATTCCCATCGTGCCCCCAATGTTCGGCGAGCAGCAGGAAACGCCCGCAAGGAGCGGAAGTGTACGGAATAGCGGCCGACCCGGCCGTTAGCGTCACAGGCCGAAATGGAATCTGTGAGCGTCCGCCCAACCCACATGACCGTGCATCGCCGGCAGGCTCGGCGCTTTGTGCTGCTCACCGTGCTGCTGGCGGTTTCTGCGCTTGCGACGCTCTTTGTTTCCGCCGCCGCGTGGCCCGCATTCGCATTGCCGATCATGATCGCTCTGCCACTGACCGGGCAGGTTGGGCTCGGCGTCAGCGCCCTCGTGGCGGCATCCGTTTTCGCGATCGTCGCCGGCCGCCCAGCCGCAGGAGAGATCGCGCTCACCGTTGGTTGGGTCGCGTTCGTCCTTGCCGCCCTCGTTGTAGGAACACGCTACGACAAGGTCCAGCGCGATCTGACCCGGGTCGTGGGCGCGTCCCTTCGCGATCGCCTGACCGGCCTCTACAACTTCGCGTTCTTCTCGGATGCGCTCGTGCGCGAGACTGAGCGGACCAGCCGGTACGGTGGGGCCCTCTCACTGGTGCTTTTCGACCTGGACCAGTTTAAGTCGTTCAACGATTCGCATGGTCACGAGGCCGGCAACCGCCTGCTCGCCGAGGTGGGGCACACGATCGAAGCGTCTCGGCGCTCCGCCGATGTTGCCGCACGGTTCGGCGGCGAGGAGTTCGCGCTCCTGGTGCCCGGCGACACTCAGGCCGCAATCGAAGCCGCCGAACGCATTCGAACGGCCATCGCGCGCATCGTCGTGCCGGTCGGACACGGACAGCACGACGGGCGGACGATCTCGGCGGGGGTTGCCACCTATCGACCGGGCGACACTCCCGACAGCCTCGTCGAGGCCGCCGACCGCGGGCTGTACCTGTCCAAGCGCCGTGGCCGCAATCGGGTCAGCGTCTCGGGCGAGAAGCAGATCCGGCGCGCAGCCGGCGCGTAGCGTCCAAGTCATTTTCCCGCGATACTCGGCTCGATGCGTCGACCCCATTCACTCGATCGGAGTCTCGGTCGCGCGATTCGCGCGCTGGTTGCGCTCGTGCCGGGGGGCACGCGCACAGGGTGCGTCGCCGGTGATGCGTTGGCGCCGGTGTTCCGGGGGCTCGTCGCGGGGATGTTGGTACGTCCTGCGCTGCGGACGGGTGGGATAGAGGTGCTCGCCGCGGGGGCGCTTGCCGCGTCCGCAGCGCGTCTGGCTCGCGACCGCATCGCCCGTCCGCGTCCCGGTGTCAGGACCGAGGGTGGCCTGCCGAGTCGTCACGCCGCCGCCGCGGTCGCCATCGCGCGTGGCGCGAGCCGCCGTCATCCCCGCATGCGCCCATGGCTGTTTGCGGCCGCGGCCGCAGGGCTGGTCGGCCGTGTCGTCGCCGGGCACCACGACCCGGCCGACCTGGCAGCCGGCGCGGCGGTGGGCTGGGCGTCCGACTGGGTCGTCGAACGGGTGGCCCGATGAGCCCACTGGCCGCACGCGCGGTGGTTGGGTTTGCCCGGCTGGCCAGTGGCGTGCTGGTCGTGCTGGGCGCACTCGGACTGATCCGCACGCGCCTGACCGGGTTCACGTCCAGCGAGGGCGTGCCCCTGTTCACGTTCACCGCGAGCCCGCTGACACACGTCATCTGCCTCGTGGGAGGCCTCGTCGGGATCGCGATGTCGCTCCATCCCGAGTCAGCGCGCTCATACGCGCTCTGGATCGGTGTGATCGGTGTGGTGTGGGGGCTCTTCGAGTTCGTCCTCCGCGACGGCTCCGCCGACATCTTCGGGCGCGACGCGGGCCTTGCGCTCGTGACGCTCGGCATCGGTGTCGCCGGCCTGGTGGTGTGGGCAGCGTCGCACTACAGGCCCGCCGTGCGGCATTCGTCGCCGTACTAGTCACGTCGGGCCCTGGCAGAACGATCCGTCAGCCCCGCCCCCGACGGAGAGCGCCACCAGGCGAGACACGGCCCACCGCAGCTGCGCCACCTTCTCCAGCCAGGGCTTGCGCGCTTGGGGGAACGAGCTTCCCGCGGAGAGGATGGCCCGTCCGCGGCGATGAAGACGGGCTCGGGGTTTGCTCGCGGGCGACCGCCTGCGGACGACACCCGAACCCCGAAACCCCGCGTTGCTCCCACCGCCCGCATGAATCCTCGGCACCGAAATAGCCATTCGGCTGACATCGGAACGGCCAATCGTGTCGTTCCCGGTGCGTCTGGCGACACAGATTTGGCACAGGTCGGTGCAGATCTGTAACACCGCGTGGAGCATCGTCGACGTCACGAGCGGTGATGCGGAGCAAGCGATGGCGGGCCAGAGGGTGGCTTGCGGCGCGTCGGGGTTACCGCGTAAGGAGCTACTCGTAGATCTCGGTTGCCACCAGGGCGTCGAGCGCGACGCGGCAGGCATCGATGCCTGCTCGCTCTCGTTCCTCTGGTTCGAGCCAGCCGGGGTTGGCGCCGACGAGTTGGTTGGACACGGTCAGCACGCATCCGGCGCGCGCGCCGTGGTGGGCGGCGAGCGCGAACAGCACCGCGGCCTCCATTTCGACGCCCAGGATCCCGCGTGCCTGCCAGCGCGCGGTGCGCCCTTCCTCGAGGTCGTAGAACACGTCGGTGCTGACGATCGCGCCGCGCGTCACCGCGCGTCCGCTGGCCGCACACGCCGTCACGAGCGCTTCGGTCAGCGCGGGATCCGGTGGCGGTGCAACCCCGCCGGTCATCGCAAGGCCCGCCCCGTCATCGGCCAGTGCGGTGTCGGCCACGATCAGCGATCCGAGGGTCAGGCTCTCCTGCAACCCACCGGTCGTTCCGGCACGCACCAGGAGCCGCGCGCCCAGCTCGATCAGTTCGTGGACCACGATGCCGGTGCTGCCGCCGCCCATGCCGGTGGTCTGCACGGTGACCGGTACTCCTCGGTAGGTGCCGGTGAACCCCAAGAGGCCGCGCGCGTGGGTCACCTGGCGGGCGCCGTCCAAGAGTTCCTGCGCGATGAGCCGGGCGCGATCGGGGTCACCGGGACAGAGCGCGCGTTCGGCTTGGTCGCCGGAGGAGGTCTGCAAGTGGAGTGCCACGCCGCCAGGCAGACTACGCGCGATGGGTGACGAGCTTCTACGGCGGGTCGCGGCATACGTAGGCCGGCACGAGATGGTGGCGGCCGGATCACGGACGTTGGCGCTCGTGTCGGGTGGCGCGGATTCCACGTGCTTGATGCATCTGCTGGCCGAGTTGCGAGGCGGCGACCTGGGTGTCCTTTCCGTGGACCACGGAGTCCGGCCCGAATCGGCAGCCGAAGCCGACGGGGTCGCCGAAGCCGCGGCGCGACGGGGGTTGCCGGTCTGGGTGGAGCGCTTGGCGCTGGCGCCGGGTACCGCCCTGCAGGAGCGGGCGCGCGACGGCCGCCTGGCGGCCGCCCGTCGCGTCGCGTGCGACCACGGCTTTGATCAGATCGCGACCGGGCACACCGCGAGCGACCAGGCCGAGACGGTGCTGTTTCGCATCGCACGCGGCACCGGTCGATCCGGAGCGCTGGGTATGGCTCCCGTCTCGGGCCAGATGGTGCGGCCGCTCCTGTGCGCCACCGGCGACGAGACCCGGGCGTGGTGTCGCGCACGCGGGCTGGCGTTCGTCGATGATCCTGGCAACGCCGACCCGCGGTTTGCGCGCACACGCGTGCGCAACGGCCTGCTGCCGGCGCTCGACGCGGTGCATCCGGGTGCGGGACTGGCGGTCGCCCGGTTTGCCGATCAACTTCGCGACGAGGCCGAGGTGCTGGACGTCGTCGTCGCTGCGGCGTGGCAGCGCTGTGCGCGCGACGACGGCTTGCGCGTTGCGCCGCTGGACGCCGAGCACCCCGCTGTCGCACGTCTGCTCGTGCGTCGCCTGCTCATCCGGGCCGGACTGGCTGCGGACGCGAGCTGGATCGCACGGTGCCTGGGTCTGGTGGCCTCAGGTGGGCGTCCCATCCAGGTGCCCGGCGGATGCGTCGCGGTGGACCGCGGCGTCATGCTGGCCGAACCAGCGGCGGCTGAGGCGCCCGGCGAAGTGCCACTCCTGGTGCCGGGCGCGGCGCGGTTCGGTGATCACATCGTGCATGCCGCGCGCGCGACCGCGGCCGACCCGACGGCCACGCGGGTCGCGCTCCACATCGACGGTCCGTTGCTCGTCCGCTCACCACGGCCCGGCGACCGGGTGCCGCTTGCGGGCGGAGGCCGCCAGGCCGTGGGCGCGATGCTGGCGGCGGCGGGTGTCCCTGCGCGCCACAGGTCGCAGGTCCCGGTGGTGGTGTCGGGCGACCGCGTCGTCTGGGTTGGCGGGTACCGTGCGGACCCGACCCTGCTCGCCCCGCGTGATTCACGGGCGACCGTCTTGGAGGTGACCGGCGCGTGACCGATCCACGTATCGGCGAGATCCTGATCAGCGAAGAGGCATTGCGGGTGCGGATCGGCCAGCTCGCCGACGAGATTTCAGCGGACTACGCGGGCAAGGAGGTGCTCGTCGTCGGCGTGCTCAAAGGCGCGCTGGTGTTCATCGCGGACCTCGTGCGACGCCTGACGGTGCCATGCACGATGGACTTCATGGCCGTCGCATCCTACGGAGCTTCGACACATTCGTCGGGGGTCGTGCGCATCCTCAAGGACCTGGACGCGACGATCGCGGGCAAGCATGTGCTGGTCGTCGAGGATGTGGTCGACTCCGGGCTGACCCTGTCGTACCTGATGAAGAACCTGCGGTCACGTGAGCCGGCCTCCCTGGAGCTGTGTACGTTGATGGTCAAGCCCGCAGGGCGGCGGGTGCCCGTCGAGATGCGGTACGTCGGGTTCGAGATGCCCGACACGTTCGTCGTCGGGTACGGACTCGACTTCGACGAGAGCTTCCGGCAGCTTCCGTACATCGCCGCGTTCGTGGAGTAATCGGCGGTCGCGAACTGCCACCACCCCGGTGTCACCGCCGTGCGGGAGTTCGCTGCTATCCTCGACGGAGTCATTCCCCCGTCAAGGAACCGTCTCCCTGAATCGCTTCCTCAAGAGCGCGGCGTTCCCAATATTGATCGTCGTGTTGCTCGCCTTTGTCGCGTCCAAACTCGTCATGTCGAACAGTGGCGACAAGGCGAAGTTGGGCTACAGCGAGTTCATCCAGAAGCTCGACACGGGGCAGGTCGGCAAGATCTCCATCGACCAGAACCGCAACCGGGTGACATGGACGGAGTCGACCAACAACGTCCAGCACGTGACCGGCTTCTTGCCCGAGCAGGGCGACGAGCTGACCGACCGGATCGAAAAGGCTGCGGTCAAGGACGTCAACATCAAGCCGCGGGGCGGCTCCACGTGGTGGACCGTGCTCATCTCGCTCGCACCGTTCGTGTTCATCATCCTGATCTGGATCTTCCTGATGAACCAGATGCAGGGCGGGGGATCCAAGGTGATGAGCTTCGGCAAGGCGCGGGCCAAACGCATGACCCCCGACTCGCCCAAGATCACGTTCCGCGACGTGGCCGGGGCCGAGGAGGCGGTGGAGGAGCTGCACGAGATCAAGGAGTTCCTCGAGAACCCCAAGAAGTTTCAGGCGCTCGGCGCGCGCATCCCCAAAGGGGTGCTCCTGTTCGGCCCTCCGGGCACGGGCAAGACCTTGCTGGCGCGAGCCGTCGCCGGCGAGGCTGGCGTGCCGTTCTTCTCGATCTCGGGGTCGGACTTCGTCGAGATGTTCGTGGGCGTGGGCGCGTCGCGTGTGCGTGACCTGTTCGAGCAGGCCAAGGCGGCGTCTCCGTGCATCATCTTCATGGACGAGATCGATGCGGTCGGCCGTCACCGCGGCGCGGGTATGGGCGGCGGTCACGACGAGCGTGAGCAGACCCTCAACCAGCTCCTGGTCGAGATGGACGGGTTCGAGGCCAAGGACAACATCATCCTGATCGCCGCGACCAACCGTCCGGACATCCTGGACCCGGCGCTGCTTCGGCCCGGGCGCTTCGACCGCCAGATCGTGGTGGACCGCCCCGACCGCACCGGCCGCGAGGCGATCTTGCGCGTCCACACCAAGGGCAAGCCGCTCGCCAAGTCCATCAACCTGGATGCACTCGCCGGTCAAACCCCGGGCTTCACCGGCGCAGACTTGGCCAACCTCGTCAACGAGGCGGCGATTCTGGCCGCCCGCCACGGCAAGCGCGTCATCGGTGCGGACGAACTCGAAGAGGGGATCATGCGGGTCATCGCAGGCCCCGAGAAGAAGTCACGCCTCCTGTCGGAGAAAGAGCGCAAGGTCACGGCGTTCCACGAGATGGGGCACGCTTTGGTCGGGCACTTCCTGCCGAACGCGAATCCGGTCCACAAGATTTCGGTTATCGCCCGCGGCCAGGCGCTTGGCGTGACGGTGTCGATGCCGACCGAGGACAAGTTCACCACGACCAAGGCCGAGTTCGAAGACCAGATGGCGATGCTGCTCGGTGGTCGCGCCGCCGAGGAAATCGTGTTCGACGAGGTCACGACCGGGGCGTCCAACGACCTGGAGCGGGTCACGCAGATCGCCAAGTCCATGACAATGCGGTTCGGTATGAGCGTCAAGCTCGGCCCGCGCGTCTTGGGCCACAGTCACGGCGCCCCGTTCCTGGGCCGCGACATGCACAGCGAGCCCGATTATTCGGACGAGATGGCCCGCGAGATCGACAACGAGATCCGCCGCATCATCGAAGCGGCGTTCGGTGAGGCCAAAACGGTGCTTCACGAGCACCGCCAACAGCTGGACGAGTTGTCCGAGATCTTGCTGCGCCGCGAGACGATCGAGCGCGAGGAGTTCCTGGGACTCCTGGACGGCAAGTCCGAGGACGACGTGTTCCGGGCCAAGGACGAGCGTGACGCGCAAGCTCGTGCCGAAGCCGAGCGTGAGCTCGCCGAGGAGAAGGTCGTCAAGCCCTCGACCGTGCCGCCCGCCACCGCGGGCCCCCCGGTACCCGAAGCCTAAGGGTCCGCGCAAAAACGACTGCACCGTTTGGCGGCTGCAACCCGTCGCGATACGGCGTCGCCGGGATCGCCGTTACCACCAGTAGCGACGAGGCTCGGCGACACCGTCTCACTCGGTTTTCGCTCGCCATCCGGCCCAGCAGTTATTTTTGCGCGAACCCTAACTTCGCTCAGCGTGAGGGTCGTCGTCCCTTCGGACGAGTGGGGGTGATCGGCTGTGAGTGGGTTTCTCGATGAGCTGTTCTCTCTCGACGGGCGCATCGCCCTGGTGACCGGCGGCAGCTCGGGCATCGGGCGTGCGATCGCCGAGGGGCTCGGGAAGGCCGGCGCGTCGGTGGTGCTGATGGCGCGGACCGAGGTGACGCTGATGGCGACAGCTCGCGCGATCGAGGACGCCGGGGCGCGCGCGGCGTGGGTCAGCGTCGACCTGGCGGACCGTTCATCCCTGGCCGAGGGGGCAGAACGCGCTGTGGCGGCATTCGGCGAACCAGACATCCTGGTCAACGGCGCGGGTATCAACCTGCGCCCGCCGATGAGCGAGCTCACGCCGACCGACTGGGACGCGACGATGGCCATCAACACCGACGCGCCGTTTCTTCTGGGACAGCGCTTCGGTCCCGGAATGGCGGGGCGTGGGCGGGGCCGAATCATCAACGTCGGGTCGCAGCAGACGGTCCGCGCGTTCGGAAACAGCGGCGCCTACGGGGTCTCGAAAGCGGCGGTCGTGGCGTTGACGCGCTCCCAGGCCGAAGCATGGTCGGCCGCGGGTGTGTGCTGCAACGCGATCATCCCCGGCTTCGTCGAGACTCCGTTGACCCGGAAAGTCTTCTCTGACCCGGCACGCGTGGCAGCCTTGGCGGCGCGAACGATGGCGGGCCGAAACGGTGTCCCGAACGACATGGTCGGCGCGGCGATCTTTCTCGCGAGCCCCGCCGCGTCCTACATCACCGGCCAGACCCTGTTCGTGGACGGCGGCTTCTCCGTGTTCTGATCAACCCCAGCGGCGCTCGGGCCGGCCGTGCGAAACCCACGCCCGGATCTTCGCGGGTGAGTACGATCGGGGGATCGATCCGCTCGCCTGGCTTTCGGCCCCGTGCGTCATGGGGGTCCTCAATGTCACCCCCGACTCGTTCTCCGACGGCGGGGCATTCCTCGACCCCTGTGACGCGTTACGACGGTTCGGTCAAATGGCCGGGGACGGCGCCGTCATATGCGACATTGGCGCCGAGAGCACCCGCCCCGGCGCAGCGCCGGTCTCGGCCGACGAGCAATTGCGTCGCCTCGAGCCGGTTCTCCAGGCGCTGTCATCTGGATGCGACGTGGCGATCTCGATCGACACGTCCAGCGTGAGCGTTGCCCGAGCGGCGCTGGACGTGGGAGCGGTGCTCGTCAACGACGTGACCGCCGGCCGAGGGGACCCGGATCTGCTGCCACTGGTGGCAGAGCGCGGGGCCGCGGTCTGCCTGGTCCATATGCAAGGCGAGCCGCAGACGATGCAGCAGGCTCCGCGCTACGACGACGTCGCGAGCGAAGTCGCGGCGTTCCTCGAGGATCGACTCGACGCGGCCGTCGCGGCAGGCATCCCCGAGGCGTATGTGGTGCTCGACCCGGGCATCGGTTTCGGCAAACGGCTCGAGGACAACCTGGCGCTGCTGCAGCAACTGCCGAGATTGGTGGCACTGGGGCGGCCCGTCGTCGTCGGGGTGTCGCGCAAGGGCATGTTCGGTCAGCTCCTCGGCAGGCAGGTCGACGAGCGCCTGGCGGGATCGCTCGCCGCGGGCCTCCTTGCGATCGACCGCGGCGCGGCGGTGCTGCGCGTCCATGACATTCGAGAGACTGCCGACGTGATCGACGTGTGGCGGGCAGTGAGAGGAGTTGGATGAGCGACGCCGTGACGGTACGGGTGACGGGCCTGGAGTGCTTCGGCTACCACGGCGTGTTCCCGGAGGAGCGCGAGCACGGACAGCGCTTCGTCGTCGACATCGAGATGGACCTCGCCGAGCTCGCCTCGATCCACACCGACCACCTGGCTGACACCGTCGATTACGAGGCGGTCGCCGAGACTGTCGCGACGATCGTCGGTGGCCCCCCGGTCGCGCTGCTCGAGCACCTGGCCGGGGTCATCGCGGAACGCATCATGGAGGACCTCCGCCTTGCCGGTGTCGCCGTCACCGTTCGCAAGCCCCAGGTCAAGCTCGCCCAGTCGGTCACCGAGACATCGGCCACGCTGAGGCGGACGCGCTGAAATACTGGCTCGGCTTGGGAGCGAACCTGGGCGACCGGCTCGCGACGTTGCGGTCGTCTGTGGACGCGCTCGTGGAGCGCGGCGTCATCGTCGAGGCCGTCAGCCCGATCTACGAGACTGCCCCGCGTGAGGTGGAGAACCAGCCGCCGTTCCTCAACGCCGCTTGCCGTATCCAGACGGACCTCGAACCGCCCGCGTTGCTCGTGCTCTTGAAGGGCATTGAGCGCGACCGGGGCCGAGTCGCCGGTCCACGCTACGGGGCGCGTGCGATTGACCTCGACATCCTGCTGTGGGAGGGCGGCGAGTGGAGTGACGACCGGCTCCAGGTTCCACATCCGCGGCTGGCGGAGCGTCGTTTCGCACTCGTTCCCGTGCTCGACCTCGATCCGCACCTTGTGGTGGGCGACGAGCCACTCGCCCGGGCCGAGGCGCGGCTCGATCGCGACGAACAGCCCGTGTCCCGGTTCTCGGGCGACGGATGATTCATGCAGCGGCGATCAACCGCGCAGGCTCCAGGTCCACTGATAGCCGTTGTCGAGTCCCGGGGTCGAGCCCGTTGCGCTGCCGGCGAAGACTCCTTCCGTCGTGGTGGGGAACGGAGGCTTGCTGGAAGGCATGAGGAGGATCCCAAGGAGCGGCCATGGCGCGGATTTGCCGTTGCTGCTCGCCTTGTCGGGTGGACAGGCCGTCAGCGTGGCCGGGATCTGCTCGATTCCCGCGCCAAGTCCGAGCTGATATGTGTCGGGGTCTCCTTCGGTGATCGACAACACGGGCTGCCGGGTTCCGGTCATGGCGGCGATGTCGAAGGTCCCCTGCCCTGAGATCGTGCATTCGTTGAATGCGGTCGTGACCTGGATACGCGCGGTCAGCGTCCCGGACGTGACCTGGTAGATGGTCGTCGGCCCGCCGAACTGTGGTGGAATGCCTCCCGGCGAGGTCGCGGGCTCCAGTTCGAGCGACCCGTTCCAGTCGAGCTTGCCGCTGAGGACACCCACCGGGATCTGCTGTGCGTAGTCGATCGATCCGGTGAACGTGCCGCTGATCGGGGGCTTCTTTTCGCACAGGAGCGCGGCAAGTCGGCGCGCGAGATCCGTCTCGAGCTCGAAGAACTCCTCCTGCGCGCCCTCGACGCTGGTTCGGTGGAGTGTCTTCTTGGACGACCACTTGTACACCTCGGCGTCGATCCGCATCCGGCCGCCCGTCACGGTGAACGTCCCGCGGATCCCACGCGTGGGACTGATTGTCAGGCCTGGGCGCGGGGCCGTTGCGGGATCCGTCAGCCCCAGGCGCGCGAGGGTGAACTCCTGTCTGATCATCGCCAACCCGAAGGCGCCCTGTTCGGAGATCCCGATCTCGCAACCCGGGAGCTTCGTTTCCAACAGGTCCGTGATCAACATGTCGCGGAGACCCTTATTGAGCACACTGAATTCGCCCGTCGCGCCGGTGAACGAGTTGTCCGGCATTCCGGCGATCGGCCGCAGCACAACTGCTTTCCCCCGCGCAGGGAGCCGCACCGACCTCCGTTGACCGCGCTTCAGGCGAACGCGCGTCGGCTTCGGTGCGAACAGCGTGTTGAGCGTGATCACCGTCGGGAGCAACACGAACGTACCCTTTGCCACGGTCAGTTTGTAGCGGCCGGCAACGTCGGTGTCATCGGTCGCCACGACCGTCCCGGTCTGGACGCTGACGGCGCGGACGAACGCCTGCCCGGTGCCGGGCGCCGGGATCGGCGCCCCGGTGATCTTGCCCGTGACCGTCGAAGCCGTGGCTGGAGCTCCGCCTGCAAGCGCCAGCGCAACGAGGGCGCCGACCGCGGCGACGATGCGGGGCCCGCATCCGACCGGGTGTTGCGTCCATGAGACCACGATTTCGCCCTCCGCGTTGGGGCGGCGAACCCTACGCCTCGGTTCTGGTCGCGGTTGTCCCAGCCGAGACCATCGTCTCTTGGAACCGTCCACTACACTGCTCTCCCTGAACGGGCGCCACGGGTGGGCCGGGCGCACCTTGCCGTGGAGGCGGGATGTCGCACGTCGACGAACTGGACGAGTACGACGCCGAACTCGAGCTTCGACTGAAGCGCGAGTACAACGACGTGTTCCCGTTGTTCCGGTACTGCGTGCTGACCCAAGAGGCGACGTACCTGTGCAACTCGGTCCAGCGGCGGATCGATCCGCAGCCCCATTACCCGCTCTTCCACATCCTGATGGAGGACGTGTGGGTGTGGGACAAGAACCGCCCGACGCGGATCATTCCACGGGTCGAGATCAACACGAGTCAAGACGTGACGATCGAGATCCTGACGAGCGACGCAGACGCCGGCGTGGGCGGTGATGCGTAGTGCAGATGTTGCTCGCGATCGATGTCGGCAACACCCAGACCGTGGCGGGCGTGTTCCATGGTGAGGAGCTGCTGCACCAGTGGCGCACGTCGACGGTGCGGACCGCGACACTCGACGAGCTGGCGGCCCAACACGACGCGATGTTGCGACTCCGCGGCAGCAGCCTGAGTGACGTCGCGGACATGGTCGTCTCGTCGGTCGTGCCGACGCTGACCGCCGGCTACCGTGACCTTGCAACCAGGTACCTCGACCAGCCCGCGCTCGTCATCGGCCCGGGCGTGCGTACGAGCATGCCGATCGTCATCGACAACCCGCACGAGGTTGGCGCTGACCGCATCGTCAACTCGGTTGCCGCGTTCCGCCGCTACGGCGGGCCGTGCATCGTCGTCGACTTCGGCACCGCCACGAACTTCGACTGCGTGTCGGCCGCGGGTGAGTACCTGGGCGGCGCGATCGCCCCCGGTATCGAGGTGTCGGTCGAGGCGCTGATCAGCCGCGCGGCCAGGCTGCTCAAAGTCGAGTACGTCGAGCCTGCGTCAGCGATCGGCAAGTCCACGGTGGCCGCGTTACAGTCGGGAATCCTCTACGGCACCGTCGCCATGGTGGACGGGTTGGTGGCACGCCTCAAGGCCGAGCTCAGCGGGGACGCCGTCGTCGTCGCCACCGGCGGCCTCTCCGAGCTGATCGTGCCACTCTCGATCGAGATCGACGAGCACGACCCCACGCTGACGCTCGTCGGGCTGCGCCTGGTCTACGAGCAGAACATCGTCAAGGCGCCGCGATGAGAAAGCGCATGAACCGCGTCGTCGCCGGGCGCGACACCGAGCCACAAATTGCGGTGGACGGCCCGTGGCCCCTGGCCGAGCCGTTCGCCATCGGGGATGTCCAAATCCCCAACCGGGTCGTGCAGCCACCGCTTGCCGGCATCGCCAACTGGGCGTATCGCAGCCAGTCGCGCAGGCATGGTGTGGGCCTGGCGGTCTCCGAGATGGTGTCGAGCTTCGGCATCGTTCACGCCAACGAGCGCACCCGGCAGATGCTGCGCACCGACCGCGACGCGGGCCCGGTGGCGATCCAGTTGTTCGGCGCGAACCCCGACGCGATGGCCGAGGCGGCCAGGGCGGTGCAGGAGGCGGGTGCCGACATCGTCGACATCAACATGGGTTGCCCGGTGCGCAAGGTATGCAAAACCGGCGCGGGTGCGGCGCTGTTACTCGATCCCGAGGTCGGCGCGCAGATCGTCGCGGCCATGGTCCGGGCGGTCGACATTCCGGTCACCGTCAAGATGCGTCGCGGGCTGACGCCCGAGACGGCAGACCCCGTTGCCGCCGCGAAGCGGTTCGAGGCAGCCGGCGCTGCTGCGCTATTTGTGCATCCCAGGACCGCCTCGCAGGAGTATGCGGGCCGCGCCGACCATCGCTACACGGCCGAGGTCGTGGCGGCTGTTTCGATCCCGGTCATCGCGAGCGGAGACATCGACAGCCCCGGCGAGGCGGCGCGTGTGATGCGCGACACCGGCGTGACGGCGGTGGCGATCGGCCGTCCGGCGCTTGGCAACCCGTGGCTCTTCGGCGACGTCCTGCGTGGCGGACAGAGCCCGGTCAGGTCGCTCGCCCAGGTCGTTCGTGAGATCGAAGCGTTCGCCACGGACGTCGCCGCTGCGCTCGGTCCGGAACGGGCCTGCGCCTATATGAGAAAGTTCTACCCCTGGTACCTGGTGGGGCAGCCGGTGGTCGGCGTAGATCGTGACGCGCTGCTCGTCGAGCCCACTTTGGGTGGGGCGCTTGACCTGCTTCGCAGCCTCGCGGAGCGATACGGCTTGAAACCGGCTGCCTAATTCAACTACGGTACCTCGCCGCCCCCCGGCTTGGAAGACCCCCCGAAAGGTGATGTATGGAGCGCGAAGTCGTCCTAACCGCAGAGGGCTACAAGAAGCTCAAAGAGGAGATCGAGCACTTGCAGACCGTCAAGGTCCGTGAGGTCGCTGCGCGCATCAAGGAGGCCCGCGAGTTCGGGGACATCTCCGAGAACAGCGAGTATGACGACGCCAAGAACGAGCAGGCGCAGGTCGCGGCGCGCATCATCATGCTCGAACAGCAGTTGCGAAACGCCCGGGTCGTGGATGCCGAGCACGTGTCGACCGAGTCCGTCTCGATTGGCGCCCGCGTGACGGTCAAGGACCTGGCGACCAAGAAGAACGCCGAGTTCTCGGTCGTCGGATCGGCCGAGGCCGACCCGCGCGAGCAGCGCTTGTCGTCCGAAAGTCCGCTCGGCAAGGCGCTCCTCGGCAAGAAGAAGGGCGAGAAGCTGACCGTCACCACCCCCCGAGGGGCGATGGAATACCAGGTGATGAAGATCCAGCCCGGCGGGCACTGAGCCTCCTGAGCTCGCCGCCTGGGCAATGTCACAATGTTTCATTTCGTGTCTGTGACAAAAATGACAGAGAATAACCGCGAGAATTCTCGCGGTGCTGACTGTCATTTTTCGCCCAGCGGGGTGGGCGTTGGCAACGCCCGCACAACTGACACTGACTTCCCGGGAATCGGTCTGCTCATCAGGCATCACGGCATGGACGGAAGGGTCGTTCGCGACGTCACGAGCGGCCCCTGGCCGCAACGCTGATGGCCGTCGACGCTGAGCTTCGCGAGCTGGCGGGCGCCAGCCGCGCGTGGCCGTTCGAGGAGGCCCGCAAGCTCGTCGCGCGAATCGAGCGCGCCGAGACTCCGCCCGAGTCGGTGCTGTTCGAAACCGGCTACGGGCCGTCCGGGTTGCCGCACATCGGGACGTTCCAGGAGGTCGCGCGGACGACGATGGTGCGACACGCGTTCGAAACGCTCTCGGACGTGCCGACGCGGCTCATTTGCTTCTCGGACGACATGGACGGCCTGCGCAAGGTCCCGGACAACATCCCGAACCCCGAGGTGCTCGAACCGCACCTGGGCAAGCCGCTCACCCGGATCCCCGACCCGTTCGGCACGCACCAGAGCTTCGCGCACCACAACAACGCGATGCTCCGGGATTTCCTCGACCGGTTCGGGTTCGCGTACGAGTTCGCCTCGTCCACCGACTACTACACGCAAGGGCGGTTCGACCAGGCGCTTCTGCGAATGCTGGAGTGCTTCGACGAGGTCATGGGTGTGATGCTGCCGTCGCTTCGTGACGAGCGCGCGGCGACCTACTCGCCGTTCCTACCCATTCACCCGCAGACCGGCATCGTCATGCAGGTGCCGATCGACGAGGTGCGTCGCGAGGCCGGCACGCTGGTGTGGACCGACCCCGACAGCGGCGAGCGGTTCGAGTCGCCGGTCACCGGTGGGCACTGCAAGCTGCAATGGAAGCCGGACTGGGCGATGCGCTGGTACGCGTTGGGCGTCGACTACGTGATGTCCGGCAAGGACCTGATCGACTCGGTGCGCCTGGGCAATCAGATCGTGACGATCCTGGGTGGAGCGCCGCCCGAGACGTTCACCTACGAACTCTTTCTCGACGAGCAGGGTCAGAAGATCAGCAAGAGCAAGGGCAACGGGCTGACGATCGACGAGTGGCTCACGTACGCCAGCCCCGAGAGCCTGCAACTGTTCGTCTACAACAAGCCGCGCGAGGCCAAGCGCTTGTACTTCGATGTGATCCCGCGCAACGTCGACGAGTACCTGGCCCACCTCGACGGCTACACCCGCCAGGACCCCGCGCGCCAACTCGCCAACCCCGTGTGGCACATCCACGCGGGCAATCCGCCCGCCCCCGAAGCCCTGGGCGGCGGCGCTGGAACCCAGGTCTCGTTTGCGCTGCTGCTCAACCTCGTGTCGGTCGCCAACACCGACAGCAAGGACGTCCTGTGGGCGTTTCTGCAGCGCTACGCGCCGGGCGTGTCACCCCAAACCCACCCGCGCCTCGACGCCCTGCTGAGATACGCCCTGCGCTACTACCAGGACCTCGTCAAGCCGGCCAAGCGCTACCGCCTGCCGGACGACGTCGAGCGCGACGCCCTGACCCGCCTGTCGGACGCACTGGCTGCCGCCCCGGCCGACGCCACCCCGGACGACCTGCAGACGATCGTCTACGACATCGGCCGTTCGATCGAGCGCTACCAGGACCCCAACGCCAAGAACGCAACCCCCGACCGCCCGGGCGTCTCCCAGGCCTGGTTCAGCGCGATCTACCAAGTCCTACTGGGCGAAGAGCGCGGCCCGCGGTTCGGCTCCTTCGTCGCCCTGTACGGCATCGAGGAGACACGCGAACTCGTTGCGCGGGCGCTCGCCGGCGAGCTTGCCGCGGACGCCCTGGGCTGAATCGTCCGGGCGGGGTGATGACCTGGGCCGGGTCCGCCCGGTGGTCCGGGAAATCCGCTCAGTTGGGGTGTCCGCACGCGGATGGTCACGGGCTCCATGAACGTGGGTTTTGCGCAGAGCTCTTGCCTCCGGGAAGGGCTTTCCAGTCAGGGCCGGGGCCTGCACCGAGCGCGCCCAGGGTTGCACGGCAGCCCAGAGCCCCTGTCCGCAACCGCTTGTCGCGTCGCCGCGTACGACGTCGAGGATCGTCCACGAATGTGTTACAGATCCCACCGACCTGTGCCAAATGTGTGTCACCAGGCGCACCTGGAACGACACGATTGGCCATTCCGATGCCAGCCGAATGGCTATTTTCGGGGTCGCGGATCGGGGGCGGGCGTGGAATGAACGCCGGGGGTCGGGGTTCGCGAAGTCGGAAGTTGTCGGTCGGGCGCCGGGTCGTCGGCGACCGAACACCGAGCCGGTCTCGTCGCCGTGGGTCGGCCACCCACTCGGATGAACATGACCTCGAGCAGGGACGTCGTACGTCGGGGAACCTCTTTTCCTGTCGGAGATGCCCCATTGCATTGGGCCACGCTCAGCGATGACTGGTGACTCTGGGTGAGTCAACGCCGTCTGGCGTCTGTGTGTGTGTCCGGACTTCGGTTGGGTCCGGCCCGGCCAGTCGTTGAGTGCGATTGGCGACCGGATGATCATCATCGTCTCGGCGAACGTCGTTCTGTCGCTGGTGCCGGCGGTGTGGTGCGCCATCGCGTTCTTCACGGCATCCCTTGGTACCTCTGTCGCGCCAGCTTCGGTCGCTTCGTAGAACCGAGCGTCCAGGGGCCACGTCGGCGGTTCCATCGAGCCGTCCAGGCGGGTAACGTCTCGTCATGGCCGGGCAGGACGCATCGTTGGAGGGACTGCTCGATCGTGGGCTTGCCGAGTTCCTCGACTGGTTTGCGCACACCAAGCGGGCGTGGGAGCTGGAGGAGATGGTCCGCGACCTGATCCCGGCCG
>JANMDV010000293.1:0-3538 GCA_031376485.1 Actinomycetota bacterium | reverse complement strand
GGCATCACCAAGGACGACCTGCCGGGAGTGTGGAAGGACCTCGGCATGCGCTCCGGTCACGCCTATGGCAAGTCGTTTCGCACCGTCAAGTCATGCGTCGGCACCGACTTCTGCCGCTTCGGGGTGGGCGATGCGATCGGGTTGGGGGTGGCGATGGAGGACCGTTTCAAAGGTCTCGAAGCGCCGGCCAAACTCAAGCTCGCGGTGGCCGGGTGCCCGCGCAACTGTTCCGAGGCGATGGTCAAGGACATCGGCGCCGTCGCGGTCGAAGGCGGTCGCTGGGAGATCTACGTCGGGGGTGCCGCAGGAGCCCACGTGCGCAAGGGCGACGTCCTGTGCACGGTCGACTCCCATGACGAGGTGCTGCAGATCACGGGGCGCTTCATGCAGTACTACCGCGAACACGCACGCTGGCTCGAGCGCACGTACGACTTCGTCCCGCGCATTGGCCTGGATGAGCTGCGCGCGATCGTCGTCGACGACCGCGACGGCATCGCCGCGCGCCTCGACGCCGAGATGCAGCGATCGATCGACGACTACGTGGAGCCCTGGCAGACGGAGGCCGCCAACCCGGCGACCGCAAACCAGTTCGCGGCGCCGATCGCGGTGGCCCAGTGAACGCGACCGAGACCGTCGTCGAACATCGGCTGGGCCCGATCGATCAGATTCCGGTCGGTGAGGGCCGCACCTTCCGGGTGGCCGGGCAGGACATCGCCGTCTTCCGCCTGCGCGGAGGGGGCATCGCTGCGACCCAGGCACAGTGCCCCCACAAGGCCGGCCCGCTCGCCGACGGCATCGTCGGGCAAGACTCGATCGTCTGCCCCCTCCACGCGTGGCGCTTCTCGCTCGCCACAGGTCAGGCCGAGGTCGGCGACTGCGACATCACCGTCCACCCGTGCCGCATCGACGATCACGGCGGCATCCTGGTGAGGGTCCCGGCCACAGCGACCGGCTGAGCCCGCCCGTCATCGCGGCGCGGAAGCGCCCGTCGTCTCCCGGTTGACTTCCAGCCCGTGTGTTCGGTACCGCTCACGAGTATCGATGACGCCCATGAACATGTGACGAGACTCCACCGACCTGTGTCAGATGTGTGTCGCCAGACGCACATCCAACGACACGATTGACCGTCCCGGTGCCGGTCGAATGGCTATTTTCGGGGACGCGGATTCGCGCGGGAGGTGGAATGGACATGGTTGGTCTGTGCGCGGACGGTCGCGGGCTCGACGAGAATGTTCCTTGATCAGGACGTCGTGCGCCGAGGGACGACATCCCTGCCAGTCGTTGACCGTGGACCGCGAGGATGTCGACACTCCTCGGGCACGACTCGCCGAGCGATTACTCGTTGGGGCGAGCGTCGCCCGCGACCGTCGGAAGCGCCTCATCGTGATGATCGGCGACACCCGCCTGGTCGGTGGCGATGGTGGCGTGCCGCTCCTCGGACTCCACCCATTTGCGGTGGTGGCGAAGCGCCCACTCGCGATCCACGTCCCCCATGATCATTCCGCGCATCGCGTGGCGCGTGGACCGATGGACGAGGGCCAGGTACAGATGTGCCACGACGAGCACGATCAGTATCCACGTGGCCCAGTCGTGAATGATGACGGTCCCCTCGAAGCGCAGACGGGTGTCTCGTTCGCCGAACCACAACAGACCCCCGGTCACGAACATCACCACCATGAGCCCGCAGACGATCGCGGTGTTGAGCTTCTGGCCTGCGTTGAACCGGCCCTGCGGCGGAGCCGGCTCGCGTCGACCGAAGCGTGACCATCCGAAGAGCCACCGCCGGTCGTCGCCGTCGAACCGGTCAAGCTGCCGCAGCGTCGTCGGCAGGCGCGAGCCGCGCATCATAACCATCAGGATCACCCCTGCGGCAAGAGCAAGTGCAGAGTTGATGTGCCACGCCTTCGCTGTCGGGCGGTCGAGAATGGTGGCGAGCCCCGGGAGGTAGAGGGCAAGACCACTCCCCAGCATCAGCAGGAACGTGACCGCAAGCAGCCAGTGGAGGGCGCGGGCGCTGACCGAAAAGCGGGCGACGCGTGCCGCGGGCTCAGGCGCCATAGCCGTTGGAACGCCCGACCCATGCGTTGACGTCGTAGCCGCGTTGCTCCCAATATCCGAGGCCCGGTTCGGCGTCGAACCGAAGCCCACTCACCCACTTGACACCCTTGTAGCCGTACATCTTGGGGATGACGAGTCGCAGCGGGGCCCCATGGACACGCTTGAGCGGCTGCCCGTCCATGTGGCGCGCGAGCATCACATCCGCGAGCTGGAACTGCTCCATCGTGATCTGGTCGGCATACGGCTCCTCGAGGGAGAACACCGTCACATACCGCGCGCTCGGACGCGGGCGGACCAGTTCGATGATGGTGGAGGGCCGAATGCCCTCCCACCGCACGTCGCGCACCGACCAGCCGGTGACGCAGTGAAAGTCCGAGACCTGCTCCTGCCCTGCCAGTTGCGCGACCTCGGGCCAACGAAGCGAAATCGGACGCGCGACGAGCCCTTGGATCGACAGGACGTAGCGCTCGCGATCGAAGATCGGCATGGGCGGCGCCACGCTGTAGATGCGCCACCCCTTGCTGGGCCCGACCGACCGAAGCGGGGCGGGCACCGCCTTCGCCAGGGCCCCGTTGACCGACCCGGAGATCCGTGGCGCAAGAAGGATCCCGCCGATGCCCATCGCAATCGTTCCGAGAAACGCCGCGCGCCCGATCGGCAGATCCGATGCCGGATGCTCGTGCGGCTCTTCCGAGTGCGTGTGCGTGCGATCGTCCATAGTGGCCTTCTGTAATAGCAGTACCTCCGCCGGCGCACCATGAACAGTTTCTTAACTCGGTGCGGGATGGATGCCTGGCGACACTCCCGAAACGCGCCGCCCGCCGGTGGCGTACGAGATCGATCCCAGCGCGGCAGCTCTGAACGCGCCGTGATCGCGGGGAGCTTGGACGATCAAGACGCTCGGGCCAACCATGGTGCGCCTTCATGTGATCGGCGTTGGCGAGCGCCTGCCCGGCAAACCCCGGCGCCGGCCCGCACGCTGACCGGTCTCCCACGCGGCCGCCCCCACGCCCGCCAAAACGCGTCCGACCCGCCCGACCAACCAATCACGGGCCCGAGTGGTTCGTGTGTGTCGCGCCTCTCTGCGATCGGTGGAAACGGGATCTCGCCGTTGGCGGAAGCGACGGTTTGCCGCCGCCGAACGTGCTTTGGTGTCTGCCCTGGTCCTCAGATCGTCGAGGCCTGTGCGAGGGCGAGACGAATGTCGTGGGCGAGGTTGTCAGATGAGAGGTCGGCACCCACGTGCTGCGTGGCGATCCAGCGGCCGTCGCGGCCGTAGATGCGGACGGGCGCCGAGTGCGTCTCGTCGTCGCCGGAGTCGGCACTGGCGAGAATCTGGGCGGCCTTCCACACGGGACGCAGCTCGGACTGCGGTGCGGAGAGGTATCGCAACTGTCGTTCGGCGCGGTTACGGCGCAGGAACGCGCGGATGCTCCCGGGTGTGTCTTCCTTCGGGTCGACGCTGATCGCGATCGCCTCG
>JANMDV010000214.1:0-1932 GCA_031376485.1 Actinomycetota bacterium | reverse complement strand
CGTTCGGCCACCTCGCGCCAGCGCTGCTCACCGGTCACGCGATGGGCCAACGCGTAGACGCGTGCCAGCAGGGTGTTGTCGTAGAGCATCTTCTCGAAGTGCGGCACCAGCCAGATCGCATCGACGCTGTAGCGGTGAAAGCCACCGCCGACCTGATCGTGGATACCTCCGTCTGCCATACGGTGCAGCGTGGTCTCGGCCATCTGACGCGCGTTGTGGTCTGCAGGGTCGGCCCACAGTCGCCGCAGCAGGAACTCCAGCGCGAGGTGGGGCGGGAACTTGGGCGCACCGCCGAAGCCGCCTTGGCTCGGGTCAAACGCCATCGCAAGCCCGGTCAACGCGTCGTCAACGGTGCGCCGCCGCGGTGCGTCGGGCGAAGGTGTCCGATCCGCGGATGCCGCCAAGCGCTCCTCCAACTGGCCGGCGGTGTGCAGCACGTCGTCCCTCCGCGACCGGTACGCCTCGGCCACATGGCGCAGAAGCTCGGGGAAGCCGGGCATGCCCTGACGTGGCTCGGGCGGAAAGTACGTGCCGGCGAAGAATGGCTTGGCGTCGGGCGTCAAGAACACCGTCATCGGCCACCCGCCCGACCCGGTCAATCCCAACGTCGCCTGCATGTAGAGCGCATCGACGTCGGGACGCTCCTCCCGGTCGACCTTGATGCAGACGAAATTGTCGTTCATGACCGCGGCGATTTCGGGGTTCTCGAACGACTCGTGGGCCATGACGTGGCACCAGTGGCACGACGAGTACCCCACCGACAGGAGCACGGGCCTGTCATCGGAGACCGCGCGTGCAAAGGCTTCGTCGCCCCACGGATACCAATCCACCGGGTTGTCGCCGTGCTGGCGCAGATAGAGGCTTGCTTCGGTCGCGAGTCGGTTCATCAAGCGAGCATAACCAGGGTGTGTTCCCATGGCCTTCGCTACCGTTCGAGGTGATGGGCGACGACTTCCTCAACCAGGCTGGACCCGCGCCGGCGCGCGGTGACCTGGATCGCTGGCGCCAGGTGGCGCTTTTGGGGGTCTCGACCGCCGCGTTCGGTGACGAGCGCGCGCGCGTCGGTCTGGCCGCGTCACTCCTTGCGTTGGATTGCCCACACGAGGCGGGACGGCTGCTGTCGACGGGGTCGAGTGACGATCCGTGGGTCCGGTGGTGGACGGTACTTGCCGTCGGACAAGTTGAGGGCGCGAACGGCCTTGCCTCCGTCCTCGCAGCGGCGCGGGCCGATGCGCGCCCATCCGGTCCTGACGGGCGTGAGGTTGCGCGAAGGCTCGCTGATCTGGACGGCGAGCTGACCGAGATCGCCGGCGGCGAGGCCGGCTCGGCGCGCTTCGCGGTCCTGGGCCACAGGGCCCGCCCGGAGCGCCGCGCGCTCATCGGGGGTCGTTCGTCTGCGGTGTTCCTGATCGACCCCGCGTGGGAGGCGCTCACGCTCGTACGGTTGGCGCCATCCGACGGACCGTCGACCGGCAATGCGGCACACATGGAGTTCGGCGAGGTCCTGGAAGCGGTGCGACGCGGTGATGCCGGCCCCGGCCGTCGGGTGCCCGACGACGTTCCGGGCCGATTGGCGCCGGGGCCGATGCTGGATGCGCTGCGCGAAGATCCGGCGACGCGTGACGGGCGGTTGCTGCGTCTGGCGACCGAGGTGCGTGAGGAGCGCGAGCGCCTGGCTGACGAGCGTGCTTGTCTGGCGGCCGACCGGGCGGATCTGTCCGACGAGCGCGCCCAGTTCAAGCGGATCCGGGCCGCTGCAGCAGCCAACGGCCGGCCGGCGGCATCCGGCGGGACGCCGCGCGAACCCCGGTCTGTCCCAAAGACGGCCGACGAGGCCGCTGCGCTCCTGGGCGTCGCCGTTGATGCGTCGCGCTCGACCGTCCAGCGCCACTGGCGCGAACAGGTCGCCAAATGCCACCCCGACCTGGTCGA
>JANMDV010000259.1:0-5204 GCA_031376485.1 Actinomycetota bacterium | reverse complement strand
CGAAGCGCCGCCGGGTGCAGCGGCGGTGATCGCCCGGGTGGCGCCGGACGCGGTCCCCGTCGTCCCCGTCGTCGTCATCGCCCGGTCGTCGTCGTGGACCGCGGTCCTCGCTGCGCTGTCGGAGGCGGTCGGGTCGGGAGCGCGGGCCACAGCGGATACGGCTCGGGCGGCTCTGCGCGGGCCACTTCTTGCGGGCGAGGGGTACGTGGCCCTGGCGGGCGTGGCGTCGACGATGTTGGGAGCGCCGGTCGCGATCGTGGATCCGTACCTCGACACCGTCGGCGTGGTCGGTGTCGACGAATCCCAGATCGCGGCGCTCGAAGAGGCGGTCGAGCGTGCGCGCTCCGCCGAGCCCTCGTCAGTGGCCGAGCAGTTTCTGGCGGCGGACATCAAGGGGACCGTGCGCGAGCCGATCCCGGGGGCTGCGGGCAATGTCGGCGTGGTCGTGGTGTGGCGGTCCGATGTGCTCGACCCGAGCGAACGTGCCGCGCTGTCCGAGGTCGTCGAGGCCTGCGCGCTCGAGCACGCGCGCGACGAGGCCAGGGTGCAGACCGAGGCGCGCCTGCGCGGGGAGCTGGTCGAGGAGCTGATCGCCGGCGAGGTCGTTAGCCGCGATTCCATCGTGCGCCGCGCCCGTCTACTGGGTGCCGACCTGTCCAACGGGGCGGTTGCGATGATCGGGACCCTGCGTGACCCCCAACAATCCGAACGGGCGCCGGTCGACCCGCTCCTGGAGCGGCGCTTTTTGTCACAGGTTCGCGCGGCCATCGACCTGCACTGGCCGCGTGCCCTGGTGGATTGGAACGAGGGGCGCCTGCTGGTGCTCTTGCCGACGCCACCCGAGACCGCAGACGACGAGGCCGGCGTCGACGAGCGCGCACACACCCTGGCGCGGCGCCTGCTTGCGGCCACCAAAGAGACGGTACCCGGCCTGGCGGTCACCCTGGCCCTTTCGCGCCACACCGCCGAGCCCGAGAAGCTGGGCGCCGCGCTCGACGAGGCCGAGCTTGCCCTGTCGATCGGCGAACGCCTTGGCCGCCACGGCGATGTCGTCACGTTCGAGGAGACCGGCACCTACAAGCTGCTCTTCCAGATCTTCGCGGACCGCCCCGAGGAGCTCTCGTCGTTCTACGAGCAAACGCTCTCAGCGCTCGTCAAGTACGACGAGCAGTACCAAACCGAGCTGGTTGCCACCCTCGCGACCTACCTCGAGCTCGACGGCAACCTGGCCGCAACGGCCGGCACGCTGTTTACCCACCGCCACACCGTGCGCTACCGGCTCGATCGCATCGCCGAACTCTGCGGCCTGGACGTCGGCAAGAGCGACGACCGCGAGAAGCTCTCGCTCGGTCTCAAAGCCATGCGCCTCCTGGGCCGCCCGGTACGGACGGGTCCTGCGGAGAAGCCCCCCGGAAGGGGCAGGGGGTAGTGGCACCCGATTCGTGCGCCTGACGATCGCGTCGCGACGTGAACGTCGTCCACGAAACGCCCCTCGAGAGATCGCCTCGAGCTCCGTTCGCCGTTCATGGCGTCCCATCACCCCAGACGATCACAGAACCGCCCGGCTTTCTTTCGTCGCCGGCGCGTAGGACGCACGAACCGGACCTGCAGAGACCTGAAAGGGAAACAGGACCCGCCGTGCGAGACCATCGCCGCAGTGAGTCCTACTTTCATACGCCGTGGGCGGGCGGCCACGCCCGACGCTGCTGACTACGGGATCAGTCGAACGTCCACACCGAGTGCCCCATAGGTGCCCAGGGCGCGACGGTCACGGGTCAAGAGCGACATCGAGTGGGCCAGAGCAGTGGCCCCGACGAGCGCGTCATACACGGCGCCGCCTGCGATACCGAGGTCGGCAATGCGCGCGGCGAGCTGTCGCATCGCGTCTTCGGGGAGCCAGCAGGTCTCGGGAAAGCTTCGCTGGAGCGCGTCGGACACGTCGGTGCTTGAGCGTCGTTGCGGCGGGGGCAGCCGCGTGAGGACCGAGTACGTCTCGAACCATGCGTGGCCTGCCAAGCCCGCGCGGACCCGCATGAGCTGAGCGAGAGTCGTCGTATGGGCCTCGTGATCCCCCACCATCGTGGCGACAGCGACACTCGTGTCAACGAGAACACGCTCAGGCTTGGTCGGCAAGCCTCAACTCCCTGACCTGTTCATCGGTCAGAACGTTCCCGGTGGCGGGGATCACCATGAATCCGTGTTCGTCGATGAAGTCCCCGCTTGCGATGGGTTCGATGCGAACGCCGGCACCGTCCACGCTGAGCTCTGCCTCAACTCCGGGCGTCAGTCCGATTTCATCGCGAATGCGTTTCGGGATCACGAGACGTCCCGCCTGATCGACGGCTACTTTCATGCCATCATTCTACCATTGCGCACCCATTGTCCACCCATGGCGTGGGGACGCATCATGCACGGACGTGGTTGACTGCACAGATGCTGCCGTGGTGCGCCGATCTGGTTGGACGCCTTGACGAGCACCTCATCGACTCTGTGCTGCTGCGGGGCAATCCGCTCGGGGACCCACACGAGCGGCCGCTCTGGGTCTACACCCCGCCCGGATACGACGACCAGACGTCCATGCGGTGGCCGTCGGTGTACGTCATCCAGGGCTATACCGGACACGTCGCGATGTGGCGCAACCGCACGCCGTTTCGGCAGCCGTTCATCGAGACGGCCGACGCGGTCTTTTCGTCAGGCCAGGCGCCCGGCTGCGTGGTCGTCTTCGTCGACGCGTGGACGGCGTACGGCGGCTCGCAGTTCGTCGACTCGCCCGGAACGGGCTCCTACCACTCCTACCTCTGCGACGAGGTCGTCCCGTGGGTCGACGCGCAGTACCGCACGATCGCCGACCGTGAGTCGCGCGCGATATCGGGAAAGTCGTCGGGCGGCTACGGCGCCATGATCACGCCGATGCTGCGGCCCGATGTCTTCGGATCGCTCGCCACCCACGCCGGCGACGCGCTCTTCGAGATGTCGTATGTGCGTGACTTCGGCGATGTCGTCCGGCAGCTACGTCAGTGGGACGGCGACATCATGCGCTGGTGGGACGATTTTCGATCCCGCACGGCATTCATCGACGATGCCGACCACGATCTCCTCGAGATTCTGGGTTGCGCGGCCTGCTACTCCGCCGATGAGGACGGCACGCCGGTGCTGCCGTTCGACCCGCGCAGCGGGGTGCTTCGCCCCGACGTGTGGCAACGGTGGCTCGACCGGGACCCGGTGCGCATGGTCGACCGGTACGCCGACGCGGTGCGTTCGTGGCGGGCCGTGTGGATCGATGCGGGCACACGGGACGAGTGGTTCCTCGACCTGGGCGCGCAAGCGTTCCGGGACGAACTGGCCCGCGTCGGCGTCCCTGACGACCGCATCGCGTTCGAACTGTTCGACGCGACGCACATGGCGATCGACTACCGCTACCCCATGGCACTGTCCTGGCTGGCGCACCGCCTGGCCCGCTGAGTTCGGCTGTCGGCCGCCCAGCACAACTGACACGTTGCCGTGAGCGCACACGTCGACAGCGATTGACCGGCTGGTGTCGGGGTTGCCCTTTTTGCAACCGGGTCGCGCGCAGAGCACGTATCTGTGAGATCGGCGGCTGCTGCGCGTTGTATCTCGGGGGCGGGAAGACCTGCGGTGCCGACTCACTGCGTTGTCGGCGCGGGGAGGCGCACGAAGGACCGAGTCTGACGGAGGGTGGGGTTGGCGCGGCCCGGCCATGCGGCGGTATGACAAGATCCCGCCCTATGCGCCAGACCGTCGGATTCCACGCCACCACGTTCGACTGCCACCCGGTCGAATTCGAAGTCCCTGAAGGGGAAGAGGGGCCCGAGCCGGGCTCCGAGCCCGCGGCGATGCTGCGGTTCGTGGGCGGTGAGAACATGATCCTCAACATCCCGATCAGCATGACCGACGCCGAAGGCATGATGAATGCGTTCACTCAGGCCGAACCGATGCGCCAGACCCTGCCGACCGAGGCCATCAACTGGCGACCTGACAACGTCGGCCTGCCCGAGGGCATGTTCTGGGAGCTGACGCCGCACCTGATCGGGATGTCGGTGACGCCTCCGCAGCAGCTCGACAATGGGCTCGTTCCGCACTGGACGCTCGCGTTCCAGGACGAGGACGAGAGCCAGGTTCAAGTCGCGGTCAGCGACGCGATGTGCGTCCAGATCATCCGGGCCCTCGCCCAGGTCTCAAACGGCGAGTTCATCCCCACCGAGGTCACCGGCGACGACGCCTGAGGGCGACCCAGGTTGGCCGTTTGACCGCCACACGCTCATGACCTGATCTGACGGTTCGCGACGGGGCCGTCGCCGCGTGTGCGAGCTATTCGCGTCGTGGTGTGTACTCACCAGAACTTGGCGCGGCGTTATTCGGCTCACCTGACCCGCTGGTGTCGGGTGGCAGTGTCCGAGGTCGCCACAGCCCGATCTGGACCAGGGAGACCAACCATCGTCCCTGCGCGAACCATCGTCGCATTGTCCGAATCGACGGGACAATGGCGGGCCCGTCGTCGTAGTTGCGGCGCAGTTCGTCGATCACAAACGCCGGAATCTCGCCGGCAGCGAACCGTTGTTCCGCTTCGCGGCGGAGCTTGGGCCAGGTATGCGATCCCGGTTTGTCGCGCCCGTCATTCGCCAGCCGCAATCGCTCGATATGAGCCGCCAGGGCCGCCCGGCGACGCAATCCCAGGGCATCTGAGGCGCCCCAGACCTCGGTGAGTCGACGCGCCAGTTCGCGTCCGCCCTCCCGGCGCATGAACTCGGTGCTGCCGTGTGCGGTGCACAGCCAGACACCCACACCGTGCGTCAGGAAGCGGAGAATGATCGACGGCGCTCGCTGACGGCAGATCGCGCATGGCGGAGTCCAGCCGTCGCGCGGCAACGCGAGACCTCCGCCTCCCGGCGTTCCGTCTGAGGCCCGACCGCTGCTCTGGCCGTCTGCCGTCGGACGACCCGCGCGGTCCTTGCCCCGTCGCCGCCGTTTTGAACCTGGTCGCGTGCCCACACCCCAATCGTGGCGAAACGTCTGTTACAGCGCGACACGCAAGTGTGCCAATTGTGTGTCGCCACACACTCGGCGGATGTCACATATGGCCGCAGCGGTCGGTGCCAAATGGCTGTTTCCCTCGGGCTGGCGGTCCGGGAGCCGGGTTGAGGCGGTGCTGCTGAGGTCGGGTCGATGTTGGCTGTCGATTGGGG
>JANMDV010000248.1:0-5557 GCA_031376485.1 Actinomycetota bacterium | reverse complement strand
CCAGCGCAAGCGGATCGGCGACACCGACGACGTTGCGAGTGGGATCCTCGACACCGAACAGCAGGGTACCGCCGGCAGTATTCGCAAACGCGACGACGGTCCGCAACACGGGGGCGGGCGATGACAGGTCGCGCTTGAACTCGAGGGTCTTTCCTTCGTTGCGTGCGAGGAGGTCACTGAGATCCATTACTCGGAATCATACTCTGAAGTAGCGGATGCGAAAAGGCTTCCGAGTAGAGGCTCGAAACAGGCGCCCCGCCAGGGTGGAGGCGAACAGGGTTCACCTCCCAGTGCCTGGCACGCGGAGGTGAACGGAGTCCGCAGATCCTCGGCGACTGGCCGGTCCACGCGGACGATGACGTGCTGCGGGTGGAGCTGGGCGACGCCTACGCCGAGCGCACGCGGCGCCTGGTCTTGGCGCTCGACATCGCCGGATTGCCGGACCTGGGGCCCTGCCAGGTGGTCGAGCTCGTCGTGGAGTACACGAGCAGCGGGGACGAGGTGGCACAACACACGCTCCACATGCCGGTCACGGTCCACATCGGGAGCGCTGCCGAGGCCGCCGCCGCGGGAAGCGACACCGACGTGCGTGAGGAAGTCGCGATCCTCGCCGCCGCCAAGGCCCAGCAGGACGCGATCGACGCCGCCGACCGCGGCGACATCGACGGGGCCAAGGAAATGCTCCGGCACGCCGCCGCCGCACTCCGCGGCGTCGGAGCCGACTCCATGTGGTCCGCGGAGTTCAACGAGCGGGCCGCCTCCATCGAGGAGCTCGCCGACGTGGAGGAGTAGCGGGCCACCGAGCGCAAGACCCTCAAGTTCCAAGCCCACCGCGCCGGGCAGGGACGCGACCGGAAGTAGCCCGCTCCCAATGGCGTTGCGGATGCGCTCGGCGTCGCCGCATCTTCGCCGCAGACCGCTTGAGTCCGGCGAGGGCTACTGCCGCGTGCGTGTTGGTCCGATCGCGCGGGCTCGCAGGACTTCGATCGCGACGATCCGGCCCATCCGGACCAGGTTGGGATGCGCCGAAGTGTCACGACAATTGACACAGAGTTGTGACGGATTGGCACACTTCCGCGCGCCTCCTGTGACATTTGATCTGTCTCAATACGCGTATGGCGAAGCGGCGGACACGAGGTGGCATCGAGCACGGGGGAGGTGACCTGGTTGACCTGGGCGTGGCGGGTCCCGGTGGTGAATGTCTCATCCGCTCAGGCGCTCAGAAGGCCGTCGCCGACTGCGGCTCGACCGGCAGGTCGAACGGCGCTACTATGCCTATACGTCAGCGACCAGTGATGTTTAGGCAATTCATTGAAAGGCTCCCGCTGCGCACCGAGGCGTCACAACTGCTTCCCCTGTTTCGCTCTGAGGGTCAGGGCCGGCTGCTGGCCCGCATCTACTTGGAGCCTGACCGGCCTGGGCCGATCAGCCAGCTTGCACGCGAAGTCGAACTCGACGCCGGGGGATTGACCCGTGAGGCCACCCGGCTGGAGCGGGCAGGTCTGATCCGCTCCCAACGGATCGGACGGCAGCGGCTGCTGCACCCGCGTACCGAATCCGTGTACTACGCCGACCTGTACGCGCTGCTGCTCAAGGCCTTCGGGCCGGCGTCCATCATCGGGCCCGCGCTCGCGCCACTGCCCGGGATCGAGCAGGCGTTGATCTTCGGCTCATGGGCCGCCCGTTACCTGGGTGAACCCGGCGCCCAGCCAGGCGACGTCGACGTCCTCGTCATCGGGCAGCCCCAGCGACGTTCCGTCACGCGCGTCACGACAGCGCTGACCGAACGTCTCGGCCGTGAGGTCAGCGCCACGATCGTCTCACCCGAGCGGTGGAAGGCCGGTGCGGACGGCTTTCTCCGTCAGGTCAAACGCGGGCCGGTTGTCCAACTCGACATCCGCCGGCGCGAAACCTGATGGGCGAGAAGGAACTCCGCAGGCTGCGCGCGGAGGGAGTCATCGAGAAGGTCGGACCGGATGCGGAGACCGAGCGGTATCAAGTCAAATCAAATGTCACAGATGACGCGCAGAAGCGCAGCCGGAACTCTTGCGATGATGTAGCACGCAGTGCTACGGTCTTGGCATGGCGAGAGTGATTACCCAACGCGAGCTTCGAAACGACAGTGGCGAGATCATGCGCCGGCTTGATCTGGGTGACACCTTCGTCGTCACCCGCAACGGGGTGCCGGTCGGCGAGCTCACCCCGCTTCGACGGCATCGCTTCGTCACGGCAGACGCAGCTGTCGCCGCATTCCGCAACGCCCCCGGCATCGACGCCGACCAGTTCCGCACCGACCTGGACGACGTCGCTGGCCAGGACACCGAGCCGCGTGGCTGACGCTCGTCCCGAACGCGGGATCCTCGATACCTCGGTGATCATCGACCTCGAGAAGCTCGACCCGGCGTGGCTGCCGATCGAAGTCGCAGTCACCGCGATCACGATGGCAGAACTCGCCGCCGGTCCCCACGCCACAACCGACGCCGATGAACGCGCACGTCGCCAGGACCGGCTTCAGCGAGCGGAAGCTGCGTTCGACCCGTTGCCGTTCGATTCCGAGGCGTCTCGCGCCTATGGGCGCATCTACGCCGCCGTCGCTGCGTCAGGTCGCAAAGCACGGGGCGCACGGGTCGCTGATCTGCTCATCGCCGCAACGGCGTGCTCGTTGGGACTCCCGCTCTACACACGCAACCCTGCTGACTTCCGGGCGCTCCGCGGACTCGTCGACGTCATCGCCGTGTAGTCGCCCAAGGCGGGCCGCACAGGACGAAGACCTAACTACGCCGCCGCGCGGAACGCGGCGAAACGCTCCTCCAGATAGTCGCGCGAAGGATGGTCCACCTCGCGGCGTGGGACGTT
The DNA here is from genome assembly GCA_031376485.1 of Actinomycetota bacterium. Taxonomy (GTDB): domain Bacteria; phylum Actinomycetota; class Thermoleophilia; order Miltoncostaeales; family Miltoncostaeaceae; genus CALMEC01. The sequence continues at coordinate 2,701 of JANMDV010000248.1, read as the reverse complement.
GATCTGCGACCCGTGGAACGCCTTGAGCCCCTGCTCGAGCATGGGGCCGTCCTCGTCGTCCATGAGTCGAGGCGAGAGCTGGACCGACAGGTCGGGGCTGATGCCGAGCAGGTTCGCGTCGAACGCGCCGTGGTGGATGGAGCAGAGGGACAGGCCGTTGGGGACCTCCGCCAGGCCGCGCTGGTCGCGGTCGGCGACGATGTGCGCGGCCTGCAGCAGGCGGGTCTCGTGCAGGCTGCAGATCGTGCAGCGCTCTCGGTAGGCCGTCAGCACGATCCGGCGGAACTGCTGCTGGTGCAGGCGTTGGCGGACGGCGCGCATGACGTAGCGGCGATCGATCTCGGGTGAGCGAAGCTCCAAGGCGTCCAGCGCCGCGTCGCCCACCTCGACGTTGACCAGGCCGGCAATCGGATCGTCGTGGGTGATGAAGCACGGCCACAGCGCCCCGTGGAGCGCGGGCGCGATCCCGCGGAAGTAGATGAGCGGCGACCGCTCGCGGTAGGCCTGGCGAAGCAGCCGGTTGTCGAAGCTCTGCGGCCCGTTGTCGCGGTAGCGGTAGGCGAAGAAGCTCTCGTTGCTCGCGATCTCGTCGTCATAGCGCGGTGGGCCGCTCTTGGGCACGACGGTCGAGATGGACAGTGGAGGCGCACACGGTTCACCTCCCGGTGCCAGGAACCTGGGAGGCGCACACGGTTCACCTCCCGGTGCCAGGAACCTGAGGTGAATGACCACAGTGGCGTCCGTGACGGCGTGAGAGGTGACCACGCCCTGCCACCCGCATGTCTGACCGGCCCATCCGCGTTCTCCCCGTTGTGCACGGCTCGATCGACCAGAAGAAGAAACCGATTCACCACGGCCCGCCATATCCTCGCGCTCATCGACTGGTCCGGGGAAGCCGAACGTTCGTCTGTCTGAATTCAGTCCGTGATCAGTGCGACGTCCGCCGCTTCAAGGAGTCTCAGCACCTCGTCCCGGCCCCACCCTGTGTCGAGAGGGTCCGAGTCCACGAGTACGTCGAGGTCGTACTCGGCGACGCGGTCCCCGAAGAGCATGAGTGCGAGGACCCGGTTGTGGTTTCGCGGAACCCAGATGAGTCCGTCGGCTCGCGGTTCGTCGTCGTGGAGAGACTGGGCCCACTCGGCGGTCCAGGGGTAGTCCCTCGGGAGTGATCCTCCGATGTCAGCTGCGCGTACCCCAAGCCTGCCGACCTCAGGGTCGTAGAGGACGGCGAGCTGCAATGTCCGGTTGGCCACACCACGCTGTAACGGGTTCCTCGGAGCTTTGCTTCCATGAGGTGCCTGGCGGACCCTTTGAGCGGGACGTCACGCAGCAGCGTTTCCGCGAGGGCACCCTCGAGTCCGTTTGCGCCGTAGAGCGTTTGATCGCCGGGCGCACACTTCTTGGACGGGCGCTCCGCGACCCCGGCCCCGATCCAGATCGCGAAGATCGCGGTCCACACGATCAACACCCAGCTCATCACCCGCTTCGGCATCACAGTTCCTTCCGGAGACATTCCCTGACACGGTGGAGTCGTCGACGGGAGGGGCTCGTCTTACGGTGGGCCACCTGGGGTGGTGGGCACTCGGCGTCCGTCGGACCAGGGTGGGGGGTGCCGGAAGTGTCACGACAATTGACACAGTTTCGTGACGAATTGGCACACTTCGCGAGCCTGCTGTGACATCTGATCTGGCTTCATTGCAGTCATGGAGTTCGGCCACCATGCACGCCTGTCGATGGATCGTTGGGCTCCTTCCACGACCCCCAGCTCGGAGGTAGCCTTGTGGTCATGGCAGCAACACAGCAACCACCAGCGATTCGGCGGTTCACCGCCGACGAGGTGTGGCGGATGGTCGAGATCGGCTTGCTGCATCCCGATGAGCCGTATGAGCTCATCGACGGGCAACTGCGGTACGTGAGCCCGCAGAGCCCACGGCACGCCGAGATCATCCGGCGGCTCAACGCATTCCTGGTGGGGGCGTACGAGCCGATGTTCGCGGTCGGGGTCCAGCTCCCGATCGGGGGCATCGCCGATCAGATCCCCGAGCCCGACGTGGCGGTCACGCATCCGGTCGCGTCAATCGACGCGCCACATCCGCGCGCAGGCGAGGCGTTGCTGCTGATCGAGGTCTCCGAGAGCAGCATCGCGTGGGACGTTCGCAAGGGTGCGATCTACGCGGCGGCCGGCGCCCCGGTGTACTGGCGGATCGAGGTCGCGCGCCAGGTCGTCGTGGTCCATCAGGGGCCTCGGGCCGACGGGACGTGGGACGACGTGTCCGAGGTCGCGGTCGATGGTGTGCTCGTTCTGCCAGGCATCGACCAGACACTGGCGGTCGCACGGATCTTCGAGGTCCAGCGTCAGGCGCCGTCTGGGTGAATGACGGGGTGGAGGCTCACGCCGGCGCCTCGGGCCGCTCTCGGTGCCCAGCGTTGTAGAGGCGAACATGGTTCACCTCCCGGTGTAGAGGCGAACATGGTTCACCTCCCGGTGCCAGGCTGTGAGGGTGTGGGTGGCGCCCGGTTGGGGTTGCTGCGAGGCTTGCGTCGGCTCACCGGTTCGTGTCTCTGTGCCAGGCTGACCCCTGTTTCGGGGTGTCTTTCTCGTGATCTGTCCGGGCGGTGTGTCGGCGCCAGCTGAGCGACACTGTCCCCGTTGGTTTTGGCTTGATAGGAGCTTGTCCACCCCGGGCATGGGGTGTGACTC
>JANMDV010000210.1:0-2797 GCA_031376485.1 Actinomycetota bacterium | reverse complement strand
GGAGGTCGCGAAGAGTTTCGAAAGGCGCTACGGCCACAGGATCGAGGCGATCCCCTACGGCGCCACCCTGCCGGACCCCGGGGGCACCGCGTGGTGTGATCGCCTGGGCGTCGAGCCCGGCAAGTTCATCCTGTTCGTCGGACGACTCGTCCCCGAGAACAACGCCCACATGCTGGTCGAAGCCCACCGACTGCTCAACCGTGACTGGCCCCTGGTCGTCGTCGGCGACGCCCCGTATTCGGACCGGTACATCGCCGACCTCAAAGCGAGCGCCGGCCCCAACGTCCACTTCCCCGGCTACGTCTTCGGCGACGGGTACGGCGAGCTCGTCCATCGCTGCGGAATCATGTGCGTGCCCACCGAGGTCGGCGGGACCCACCCGGTGATCATCGAAGCCATGGCCGCAGGCGCGTGCCTCCTCGTCAGCGACCACGCACCCAACGTCGAGGTCGTCGGCGAGGCCGCTGGGACGTTCCCTTTGACCGGTGGGGCGGTCGGGCTGAAGGAGGCGTTGGATCAATGCATACGCGACCCCGCTCGCCGCACCCACCTGCGGAAGGCCGCTGCAGCACGGGCCGCAGAGCGCTTTAGCTGGGACCGATGTGCCCGACGATATCTCGATCTCTGCACGGAGATCTGAGACAGAAATGACAGTCAGTCATCGTCCAGGATGGCTCGCCCACTCCCACGCTGAATGTCGAACCGCCTTACGGTTGCGGCAGTTCGTGCTCATCGACCAGGAGCGGCCAATGGTGCCCACGACCGAGCACAACCGACCGGAAATGGCGAAAGTCCCAGGTCAGAATCGTCGCGGAACGCTCGGCGGCGATTGCCATCACAGTCAGATCCGGGAGATCCACTCCCGAGTCGCCAAAACGCTCAGCGAGATCGAGTGCGAGCGCAAGTTCGCGATCTGTGGGCGTTACAAGACGATGTACGCCCTGGTGAACGCTGTACGCGAAGGCCGTCGCGGCGGCAGCGTGACCGCGACCGCGAAGGAACAAGTCGACCTCGACGAGGACGGGCCAGGGAACGAGCGCGTCTCGGCCGAGCCCGGCGAGGAGGCCCTCTGCGAACCTGTTGCGCCGGCCTTCCGCCCGATTGATGGCCGAGAGAATGGGACCCGTGTCGCAGACGGTCACGCGCGGACGCGAGCCAGGATCTCCTCGACCTTGAGGGAGAGATCGGGATCATCCTCGATCAACCCCGCATAGGGGAGCCGAGACGAATCGGTCAAGCGCAGCCGCTCGACGACCACGGCCGAAACCGACGTCTGCCGTTCGGCGGCCTCTCGCTCGAGCTGTTCTGCCAGGATCAGCGGCACCGAGATCGTTTTTCGTACGACAGCCATACGAAAGTATGAACGTCGAAGTATGCGACTGTCAAACAAATATCGTGTCCAAGGCGACGGGCCGAACGTCCACTTTGCCGGGCTACGTCTTCGGCGACGGCTACCGCGAACTCGTCCACCGCTGCGGAATCATGTGCGTCCCCACCGAAGTCAGCGGCACCCACCCCGTCATCGTCGAAGCCATGGCCGCCGGAGCGTGCCTGCTCGTGAGCGACCACGCCCCCAACGTGGAGGTGGTCGGCGACTCTGCCCAGACGTTCCCGTTGATCGGCGGGGCGGTCGCGCTGAAGGCGCCGTTGGGTCAACTCGTGGACGACCCCGGCCTTCGTATCCGACTTCGCGAGGCGGCGGCAGTCCGGGCTGCAGAGCTGTTTAGCTGGGACAGATGTGCCGTCAGGTACCTCGAACTGTGCGCGCAGGTCAGGCGCTCCAACGAGATCAACATCGAGGGCGGCTCGATCACTCCCAACGCCAACTGAACATTGGGGCGCGTCTCACGGGTGCCCGGCGGTTGGTGCTCGCGACCGGGAGCGAGCATGCTGCGGCAATGCCGGACGTCCGCATGCGCCTCCCGTTGGGGAACGCACCCGTCACCGTCGACCTCGGCCCAGATATCGCTGACGCGATACGACGGTCCGGGGACTGGTATGAGCGACACATCATGGCGCTCCTGCCGCACGTGCTCCCCGCCGACGGGGTCGCATTCGATGTCGGCGCGAATTCCGGCGCCATCACACTCGCACTGGCGTGCGTCGCGTCGCAAGGCCACGTCGTCGCTTTTGAAGCAGCGCGGGCCAACGCCGACCGGCTTGTCGCCAATCTCGCACGCGTCGGCGCCACACACGTACGCGTCGAACGCGTGGCCGTCTATGACCGGGCAGCGCAACTGACCCTGACCTACGCCGAGGAGTCGACCGGCGGTGCGAGCGTGTCGACCCGCGACGAGGTCACCGCGGAACGAGTCGAGGCCGTCGCACTCGATGACTGGGCGGCAACGACGGGTCTCGCGCGACTCGACCTTGTCAAGATCGACGTCGAAGGATCCGAGCTTCGTGTGCTGCGAGGCGCGCGACGCACCCTGGAGCGATTCCGCCCGACCATCTTGCTGGAGTGCAACCCGGTCGCCCTGCGCCAGCAGGACGACGCGTCGACCGACGACCTCTTGGATGAGCTCGAACGCCTCGACTACCGTCTGGGTTGGGTCGTCGGACGCGGGGGGGTGATCGCCCTGCCGGACCGGACCGCCCTCCAACGGGCGGTCGCGGCGACGGGAATCATCGACGTGGTCGCGGTCTGCAGCGGACGGCTCCCCGGTGCGCGGGGAGCCCAGGCCCATGTTGGACGGCTCCGCGCGTTTCTCCGTGTTCGCGCTGCAAATCGCAGGCGACGACCGCCAGCCGACCGGTTCGTCGTCGCCGCGGAGCTTGAGATCGAAGCGGACACCTC